>DASWRX010000069.1:0-70260 GCA_036402955.1 Thermoanaerobaculia bacterium | reverse complement strand
GACCAGATGCTCCTTCGAGCCGGAATTCCGCCAGGAGAAGACCTCCCGCAGGATCGCCGCGGCGAGCTCGTCCACCAGGCCGAGGTTGCCTCCCGGGCTGTTCTCCAGCGATTCGGTCGGCGGTTGGTGCGGATCGAAATGGGAGTGAGGGAGGGCGAGGCGGGTCGCGAGCTCCACCGAGCCAGGGGCGAATTGGCCGAGCAGTTGATCCGCCAGATGAACGAGCGTATAGCCATGCTTGGAGGGTCCGGGCTCGTGCGGCACGCCCTCGCCGTCCGGCTGCGTATCGACGAAGACCAGGCGAACCAGCCCGTGACCGACTATTCCTTCCAGATTCGGAGCCATCCCCGAGGCCTGAGCGATGAAATGCCCGGCGAGCGCCGAGTCGCCGGCCTGGCCGAGACCAGGCTCGCCGGCGGCAACCAGGGCCATATGGCCCTTCTCCGGCTTCTCCAATCCGGCAGGCGGCGGATCCGGAAAGCCGGGGATCGAGCCGTTTTTCTTCGTGTAGGCGCAGACACGGTCCAGCTCTCTCAGCAGGGGGTCGGCGGCGATCGCTTTGCGCAGCTCCTCCACCGGCCTTTTGCTCTCTCGCGGCCGGAGCGTCTGGACCAGCCAACTGTCGTCGGAATCCCAGCCGGACACCGTCGGACAACGGTCGATACCGCTCTTCCGGACGGCGATCACCTGCCAGTCCACCTCGGCGCTGGTCAGACTCCGGGGCTTCTCTCTGGGCTCTTTTTTCACATCCTGGACCGTGAGCCCGTTCGTTTTCGCGAGTGGGGCGGCATGGCTGGGGGCGGTCCAACCCACCATGGCCAATGCCAATGAACCGATCATCACAGGGGATCTCATGATTCTTGCCTCCCAAGAGCGGCAAAACGGGGACGCTCCTGACTGAGCTCCCGGATTCAATCAACTGCCGCACCTTCAGTTAGGCGTTCGCGGGAGGCGCGACGTTTCTGACAGTCTGGGGAATCAGGGCTCGATCAGGCGGAAGCTCGCGCAGTCGGCTTGTGGATTCTGCCGGCGGCAGGCGAGCTCGGCGCGCTGGAGCTGGCGCGCCAGATCGGTTCCAGGCGTCCAGTCCCGGTACAGAGCGCCGAGAAGGTGGCGCGCCGTCTCGTCGTCCACCGTGCGGGTCGCGGCGATCACGGCCTGGGAACCGGCCAGGAGAAATGCGTGCGCGAGGCCGATCCCCTCGCCGGGCGCCTCCCGCGATGAGCGGCCGGCATCACAGGCGGAGAGCACCACCCATCTCGGGACCTTGGGGAGCGTCAGGATGTCTCCCAGCGTCAGGCGCGAGCCGTCCGCCAGCGGGATCGCGCTATCCCACCCGGCGAAACCGGCGAAGTTTCCGTGACCGGCGAAATGGAAGAGGTCGGCGCCCGGGAGCGCGCTCGACACCGCGGCAAAGCTGGCGGCTTTGCCGGGCAGCCGCGTCAGGGTCCAACCTGCCCACTTGCCGATATCGGCCGCGACGTCGTTCACTTCTCTCTCCGCGGCGGGCAGGTATCCCTGATCGCTCTGGGGATTGGAGACTAGGAGGGCCACCGGCCGGCCGGGAGCCGGCGGCGAGGGACGGGCCGGCAGGTCGAGACTGTAGACCACGAGGTGGTGCGCGAACAGCGGCTCGCCATCGACAGGAAGGGCATGGAAGTCGACGGCCTGCAAGGAGCCATAGGGCAGCACCCGCACGCGGCCGGCTTGCTGGATGGTGTTCTGGAAAGGCGCGAGCAGGAGCCCGGCGAGCTCCGGCCCGGCGGGCAGGTGGGCCGGCAGCTCGAACCTGCCGATCTCGAGGCTCTCGCCGTGGGCGGCGAATCGTGCCCACCCCTTGGGCAAGGGATGGTAGGCCAGGATGACCTCGTCTTCCCCGGGCGGAGAAAAGCCTCTCGCTCCCTGGTCTCCGAAGTCGCCGAGCCCCGCCACCGCATGATCGAGGTTCTGCTGGGCCCGCGCGAGCTGCGCGGCGCGCCTCTCTTGGGCGCGACCGATCTGATCGGTAGGGAGCTGCCACTGCCGGGCGGCTTCCTGGTCGATGGAATTCCGCACGGTCCGGTAGGCCGACAGCGCCCGATCCCACGCCTGTTGCTCCGCGGGCTTGAGCCGCGTCAGCCGGTCCCGGATCGCGAGCTGGTACAGCAGCCGCGAGCGGTCACGGCGCACCAGCTCGAAGGCGCGCCGCCGCTGGCCCTCCGCCAGGAGAAGCTCCAGGTACTCGCGGGTGGCCGTTTGCCGCTGCCCGACGAGGGTATCCCGGCCTTCGTGGACGGCGACGTGCGAGCTCTGCTCGTCGATGAGGCGGTCGGCCTCGGCGAAGTCGGCGAGCGCCGCCGCCGGCCGGCGGAGAGCGCGGTGAGCCCGGGCGCGTCCGACCGCGGCCCGGAACCGCCCTTCCAGGGACAGGGTCCGCTGGGCTTCGCCGGCCAGCTCGTCGTAGAGCGCGAGCGCCCGCGCCGGTTGCCGGTCCATGACCGCCCGAGCTTCCAGATCGAGCCACCAGAGACGGTCGTGTGGCGTCGCGTCTGAGACGAGCGCGCGAGCCCCGTCCAGGGCGTGTCCGGCTTCGCTCGCTCGGCCGGCCTGCAGATCGGCGAGCGCAAGGTTGAGGAGGGCATTGAGCCGCTGCTCCGGTTTACATTGATGTTTGTCGTACTCGGACTGGGCTCCCTTCAGGATCGGAATCGGGTCCTCGGTTGTTTCGCCAGCTTCCCGGGCAACCAGCCGGGACCAACCTTCGTTGGTCAGAAAACTGCCGAGCTGGCAAGGTTGGTACGAATCGAGATCGCGCTTCGCGTCCAGACGCGCGAACAGCTCCGAGGCCTCCTGCGAACGTCCAACCTCCTGGAGACTGATGGCCAGGAGCTGCTCGGCCTCCCAACGACGAACCGCGAGACCGGTACGCTCCGCAACGTCCGCGGCCTGCCGCAGTTTCTCCAGCGCCGACCGGTAGTCGCCCACTCTTTCGCTCAGCAAACCCATGTAGTAGGCCACCTGGTATTTCGTTATGGCCGGAGCCGCGGGAGGGAGCCGCAGATCCTCAAGGCGGTGTCGTGCCTGGCTGAAACGGGACTGAGCGATGTCGAGTTTCGCCAGGAAGGTGACTTTCTCCACCCCACCTTTCAAATTGCTCACAGCGCGATCGGCCACGGTTCCCTGCTCGAGATCGGCAGCCTCCCTCTTGAGGTCACCATCCTGACCGGCGAGCATGGCCAGCGTTCGCAGGATGATCCCCTGCTCTTTCGCGGGCGCCCCTTTCCGCAGCCCTTCCAAATACTGCTGGAGCTCGTGCCGATCCTCGGCGGACCGGACCTTCCCGAGCCTGGCGAACCACTTCGGCTCCTCAGGGGGAGACAGGGAGAGAGACCACGGAGGACCGCAGGCGCCGTCCGATGGGCAAAGCCGGACGGTCAGCGACGAGGGTTGTGGCGGAAGGGACAGGGCGAAGCGGCGGCCGCCACCAACCTCCTGTCCGTCGATTTTCTGGAGTTGATCCCCGGTCCGGATCTCCACCTTCAGATCGGATTCATCCTTCACCCAGAGACTGAGCTTGCGGTCGGACTTGAGCGCGCAGACCGGGCCGGGCAGGTAGACCGCCCAGCAGCCGTCGTACTCGACCTCGGGGGCCGGGGGCAGTGGGACGGCCGGCTTGGATCGGGAGCCGCAGGCGAGCAGGACACCGGCGAGCCCCAGGAGACAGCCCAGACGCCGGGTCATGGCGAGGCGCGGGCCCCGATCCGCAGGTCCTTCGAGATCGCCTGCCAGTCCGGGCCCTGAGTCCGGCCCGCCCGCAACTCGGCCTGCAGCGCGCTCGCGGAAGGAATCCCGCCCGGGCGGCCGACGACGACCCAGACCTTCCAGTCTCCGGTTGGGAATCCGCTCAGGTTGCCATCGAAACGGAACGCGCCGCCCGTGCCGGGCTTCCCGGGCTGCCACGGGAAAAGCTCGGCGCCGTGGGCTAGAAACGCCTTCGCGTCCACCGGAGTGGTGACGAGGCGCGGCGGCCGCGCGACGAGCGTCAACTGCGAGTCGGGATCGAAGACCGGCGTCCCGCCCGCCGGACCGGTCTCGCCGCCGCGGACAGTCTGGTTGCCGCTGAGCGCATCGATCGAATAAGCGGGCAGCGGCGGCAGCGCCGGGCCGCGCACCAGGAAGAACACCCCCGCCGCCACCGCCGCCGCGGCCCCCAGCCAGACCTCAATCCGCCGGACGGCGGCGCGGCGGAAAGGGATCACACTCCGTTCAGCGTTGATCGCGCTCATGACGCGCGCCTGGAAATCGGCGCCGAGCGGCCGGAACGCCTCATAGGCCTCGCGGGCTTCGGGCGACGATTCGGCGAGGGCCTTCAGCTCCGCGTCCTCCGCCGCCGTCAGCGTCCCGGCGGCCAGGCGGTCCCAGCGCTCATCGAAGCGGGCTTTCTCGGCCTCGTCCTCCCGCCGTGCCTGATCCCCCAACTCGCGTAAAAATCGATCCTCATTCATGCATTGCCATCCTCTCAGGTCTTTCGCGCCGGCGCCGCGTTTCCTGACATCTCGGCCCGGAGCTTCCGGGCCAGACGGCGCAGGCGGCTGCGCCAGGCGTAGACCGCGTCGGCGGAGAGGCCGCTCACCGCCTCGACCTCCGCCTGCGACAGATCCTGGACGAAGAGGAGCTCGAAGAGCCACCAGCCCAGCGGGCTCAGCTCCTCGCGCAGCCGGTCCAGCAGGAGGGCCAGGTGCTCGCGGCTGGCGGCGGTCTTCTCCGGATCGCTGTCCGGGACTTCCGGCTCGAAATCCTCCGCCGCGAACGCGGAATCCTCCTTCCAGGGATTTCGCCGGCCGCTGCGGAGAAATGACAACACCTGGCGCTCGGCGACCAGCCCGACGAAATTCTCCAGAGAGAGCCCCCGCTCGGCCTCCCAGTCGCGCAGGACGCGGCCGTCGCGGGAGAAGAGCGCGAGGAACACGTCCTGGCTGAGATCCTCCACCTCCTGGCGCACGACGCGGCCGCCGGCCAGGCGGGTCTGGCGAGCGAGCAGGGTTCTTGCCACGCGCGCCTGCACCACCGGCGTCAGCACGGCCACCAGCCGGCTCTTGGCCGCCGGCTCACCGGCCAAAGCCCGGCGCACCAGGTCAGCGGTATCCTCGGAGCTCATGGTTCGCAGACGGCCGAAACGTCCTTCCAGATTGTTTCTGTATAGAACTTCAGTATAGAACAGAGGTGAGGAACCGACATGCAAATCCAAAGCTCCGCCGCCATTCTCCTGCTCTTCGCCACATCTGTATCTATTGGGACCGCCGGGGCCGCCACCCTCGACGAGGAGGTCAACGCCTCCCTCGGCGTCGTCGCCGTCGCCGGCCGGGAGGGGCGCGCGGCGGACTTCTTCGCCGGTCGCCTGGCGGGACTCCCCGTGTCGCGGGACGCGCTCGGCGACGTCGTGCTCACCGTGGGCTCGGGTGAGCCGCGGCGGCTCGTGGCCTGCGCGCTGGGCGAGCCGGGATTCATCGTCAGCGAGATCCGGACGGACGGCTATCTCCGCGTGGTGCCCGCCGGCGGGCCGCTCGGCGCACTGTGGACACAGTCGTTCGAGGGGCAGACGGTGGTGATCGGCGGCGCTCAGGGGTGGCGGCCGGGCGCCGTGGTGCTGCCGTCGGTCCACCTGATGCAGGGCGACAAGGGACCGGAGCACCCCTTCTCCGTGGACGATCTCTACATCGACGCCGGCGCCGAGACGGCGGCCGAGGTGGCGGCGATGGGAATCCGGCTCATGGATCCCGTCGCCCTCCTCCGCCGTCCCGCGAGGCTGGCCGGCGGCCTTGTCGCCGCTCCCGCCGCCGCGCAGAAGGGAGCCTGCGCCGCCCTCGCGGACGCGGCCCGGCGCTACCGGCCCGCGCCGGGCACGGGCACCGTCGTCTTCGCCTGGACGGTCTCCGACCGCCTCAACGGGGTGGGGCTTCAGCACGTCATTCGTCGCAAGGGCCCGTTCCGTGAGGCGCTCCTGCTCGACTCCGGCTTCGGCTGGGAGGCCGCCGCGGGCAAGCCCCCCGTGCCGAAACCTCTCCCGGCTCCCGGCTCCGGCCCGATCGGCCATGGCAAGCTGCCCGCCGCGCTGGCGGGCGTCACGACGGCGCCTCACCTGGAAGAGGACGGCGAGGCGGACGCCTGGGGCGGCGCTCGCGTGGGCTACCTGGGTCTCCCGGCCCGCTATCCGGGAACGCCGGTGGAGACGATCTCGCTGCGCGACGTCCAAGCCCTTTCGGACGCCCTGCTGGTAGCCCTGGGAGGCCGGTCCGTGGCAGCCTCCGGCCCGGCGATCCCTCCCCCGCCGGAGATCGTGGAGACGCGCCAGGGGCACGAGGAAGCGGCGCGGCTCCTGGCTTCGCTGATCTCCCGCTACGGCGTCAGCGGCGCCGAGGGGCCGGTCCGCGAGGAGGTGCTCCGGAACCTGCCCGCCTGGGCGAAGCCCGAGACGGACCAGGCCGGGAACGTCACGGTGTCGGTGGGCGGCGGGCAAAACGCGAGTGATCCCACTCTCTTCGTGGCCCACCTGGACGAGGTCGGCTTCGCCGTCGAGGAGGTGCTGCCGGACGGCCGGCTGCGGCTCCAGAAGCGGGGCGGGCTCCTCTCGCCGGTCTGGGAGGCCCAGGCCGCGCTGGTGCACGGCGACCGCGGCCCGGTGCCCGCCGTCTTCGAGCCGCGCGAGGACTGGTGGACGGCCGACCGGTTCGCGCCGGCGCAGCCGTTGACGGTCTATCTCGGCGTCGCCTCCGCCCGCGAGGCCGCGGCCCTCGGCATCCACGCGGGGAGCACGGTCACCATGCCGAAACGGATGTTCCGCATCGGTCTCCATCGCGGCCTCGCCCGCGGCTTCGACGACCGGGCCGGCTCGACCGCCCTGATCCTGGCGCTGCGGCGGATCGATCCCGCCAGGCTCCACCGGCGCGTGATCTTCGCCTGGTCGGTCGGCGAGGAGGTGGGCCTGGACGGCTCCAAGGTGCTCGCGGCGCGCCTGAGGAACCTCGCGGAGGTCCATCCCATCGATACCTTCGTCTCCTCGGACTCCCCCATCGAGTCGCAGCGGTTCGCCGCCGCCCTCCTCGGCAAGGGCCCGGTGCTGCGGGCCATGGACAACGGCTATCTCGCGCCGCGGGAGCTGATCGACGCCTTTCTCGGCGTGGCGAAACGGGCGAGGATTCCGGTCCAGGTGGGATTCACGGGCGGCGCCACGGACGGCATGGAGTTCCTGGCAGACGGCGCGGCCATGCTCCCCTTCTCCTGGCCGGGGCGCTACTCCCACTCCCCCATCGAGGTGGCGGACCTGCGGGACGTCGAATCGCTGGCGAGATTGATCGTCGCCGTGGCCACGGAGCCGGTGAGCCCGGCCGCTCAGACCTTGAGGCCGTAGCGCTCCATCTTGATCGCGAGGCCGTTGCGCGACAGGCCCAGCAGCCGCGCGGCCTGCGACTTGTTGCCGCTGGTGCGGCGCAGCGCCTCGCGGATCGCCACCTGCTCGGCGCCGCTGACCAGGCGGTCCAACTTGAGGTCCGACGCGGTGTCGACCTTGGCCGTGGCGGCGAGCGGCCCGTTGCGCACCCGCTCGGGCAGGAGATTGACGTCCACCGGCCGTCCCGCCTGGGCCATGTAGACGAGCTGCCGGGCGATGTTCTCCAGCTCCGCCAGGTTGCCCGGATAGTCATAGCTCAGCAGCGCCGACATCGCCTTGACGGTGATGCCCTGCATGCGCTTGCCGGTCTCATGGCAGAACCGGTTGATGTACGACTGGATCAGCAGCGGCAGGTCCTCGCGCCGCTCGCGGAGAGGCGGCACCTCGATCATGAACTGCGACAGCCGGTAGGCGAGGTCGACCCGGAAGAGGTCGCGCGCCACCACCGAGTCGAGCGGCGCGCGGCTCCCCACCACCAGCCGCACGTCCACGGGATGGGCCTCGTTGCTCCCCGCCGGCTCCACCTGCCCGGAGCGCAGGAAGCGCACCAGCCGCGACTGGAGATCCATCGGCAGCAGCTCGATCTCGTCCAGGAACAGCGTGCCGCCGTGGGCGAGCAGCAGCTTGCCCTCGCGCCGCACCGGAGCCCCCTTGCCGGGGATCTCGGCGCCGAAGAGATCGGCCTCGATCTGCTGCGGCCGCGCGCCGCCGCAGGTCGCCATGATGAACGGGCCGTGGCGCCGCGGGCCGGAGAGGTGGAGCGAGCGCGCCAGCAGGTCCTTGCCCACGCCCGGCTCGCCCGAGAGCAGCACGTGGACGGGAGGATCGACCGCCGAGCGCAGCAGCTCCACCACCTGCTTCATCGACTGCGACTCCCCCACCACGAGGTTGGGATCGAGCGTCAGGTCCTGCTGCCCCGGATGGCCCGGCAGGATCGGCTCGTACCATCCGACGTGGTGCACCAGCCCCAGCACCAGCAGATGCCCGAGGGCGCTGAGCGACTGCACGGGAGACCAGTCCTCGGCGGAGAACTTGGGGAACGCCGAGAGCAGCGTGTAGCTGCGGTCGAGGGCCACGAAGGAGTGATAGAACACCCACGCCGGCCCCTCCCCCAGCTCGCCGTGGAAGGAGCCCCCCTTCTCCGGGCTGCGGGTCTCCTCGCGATGCCGGAGGAGCTGGGCGAGCAGCGGCTCGCCGCTCGCCAGCCAGACCGGATCCGACGTCACCACCAGCTTGAGCGCCGTCCCCTCCATCTCGCCGACCAGCAGGAAGAGAGCGCCGCCGCCGAAATCCGCCAGCACCTCGGTCACCAGGGCCTCGGAGGTGGTGCGGCTCTCGGCGTCCGCGAGCACCCATTCGCTGATGCGGTTGAGATGCTCGATCATCCGGCAGGCGGTGATCACCGGCGGCCCGTCGGCGCGCTTCTCCTCGACCGGCGCGGGGGCCTTCTCCGGCCCGGGAATGATGTCCTCGACCAGCAGCGTCACGCCGCCCAGCCGGATCTCGTCGAGCACCTCCAGCGCCGTCTCGCGCACCTTGCGGCCGCTCACCAGCAGGCCCTTGCGCGTCCCCAGGTCCTCGATCCGCAGCGTGGTGCCGTCGTAAATCAGCCGCGCGTGCTTCTGCGCCACCCCCGTGTACGGAAGGTAGATGTCGCACTCGGGCCAGCTTCCGATGATCAGCTCGCTCCGATGGACCGGGAATCTCCGGACACCGTCCGGCGCGTAGGCGACCAGTCTCAACATCGGTCGCCAGTGTACTCCACCGGGAGGAGAAACCCCTGGCAGGGATCTTGCGAAGAGGGGTTTCCGCTACTGGGTGAGACTCACAGAGGAACCTTCAAGGAGAATTCGAATGTCCCATGGAGCGATGAGAAATTTCAAGCGGACGACGCTGCTGGCCGCCTGTGCCGGCGGCCTCCTCCTCCTGCCCGCGATGGCCGGCGCTCAAGGCCCCGCGACGTCCGCCATCCGCGTGATCGAGAAATCCGCCGAGCGCCCGCAGAAGGGCGCGGCCCTGTTCGGCCAGGCCGCCGAGAAGAGCTGCACCCTGCAGACGATCAGTTGCGGGCAGACCGTCACCGCCGCGCTGTCGACCAGCGACTGCGCCCTCAACGACGGCTCCTACGCGGACTACTGGGATTTCCAGGGCACCGCCGGGCAGGACGTCACCGCCACCATGCGCTCGAACAGCGTCGATTCCTACCTGGCGCTCCTCGACCCGCAGAACAACGACGTGAAGGAGAACGACAACGGCGGCGGCGGCAACGACGCGCTCATCACCTACCATCTCACCAGCTCCGGCCACTGGGCGATCGCGGCCGGCAGCTACTCCTCCGGCGAGACCGGCCCCTACACCCTGACCCTCACCTGCTCCGGAACCTCCGGCACCGCTCCGGCGGCGCCCTCCAATCTCCAGGCCACGGCGGTCTCCAGCAGCGAGATCGACCTCACCTGGACGGACAACTCGAACAACGAGACGGGCTTCGCCATCGACGCGATCATCGCCGGCAGCTTCACGCAGCTCGGCACGGTGGGCGCCAACGTCACCTCGGCGCGGATCACCAACCTGGCGCCGCAGACCTCCTACACCTTCCGGGTGCGCGCCCTCAACGGCACGCTGTCCTCGTCCCCCTCCAATCAGGTGACGGCGACGACCCCTCCAGTGGGCGGCGGCGGCTATCTGACCTCGCCCGCCTTCCCGGACTTCCGCTTCAAGGTCCGGATCTTCCAGACCAGCACGCCGCTCGCCGGGAACAAGGAGCCCGTCTGCGTCCCCGACACCCTCTGCGTGAGCGGCGCCGTGCCCGGCCGCTCGGAGGTCTTCATCCGCATCGTCGGACCGCGTCCCAACGGCTACCTCTGGCCGACGATCGTCCGCTTCACCCCCTCGCGGGTGGAGGTGGACGTCCAGCAGATCAGCACGGGCATCACCAAGACCTACGTGCTGCCGGCCGTGCCGGCGGATTCCAATGAGCTGAGCGGCTTGCAGGACCGCACCGGCTTCCTGCCCTGAGACCCTCACTCCCCCAATCCCCTCTCTCCCGGCCTTCCCCCGGCGGCCGGGGGGGAGGCTGGGAGAAGAGGGCCGGGTTGATGAGGGCCTATGCGGCCTTCGATCACGTCCGCGAGAAGGGCGGATGCCGCGGCGTGGACGGCGTCTCGGTCGAGCAGTTCCATGAATTCCTGGAGATCGAGATCGACCATCTCCAGGACCGTCTGATCCGGCGCCGCTATCACCCGCTCCCGCTGCCCCACTTTCCACCGCCTCTCGATCTCCTGACCTATCTCGAGCTGAAGCACCGCGACCCCGAAGGCCAGGATTGAAGCCGCCGCAGGTTGCGAGTAGAATTCCCGAGACGAGCAGCCCTGCTCCTTGAAAACTGCCCTGCCACGCCGGCAAAAGTCATGCCTGACAAGAATCATGCCACCACCAAAACGCCATTTTGGCCGGCAGGTAACACGGTTCCCGTAACTTCAACGGATGGAACGAGTTGGAACCAGAACCGAGACGCCCCGGACGCGAAAACCGCCAAGTCCCCAGGCCGATTTTCGGAGGTAACACGAAACGGCCTCGTAAGACCTTGAATGGACTGAGGTTGGGAGGGTGGCTGTCCGAATTGCCCTGATCTGTATTGAGGGATTGAGACTCTGAGGGAAGTACGTAACCTCGGAACCACGAGAACAGCAGGTGGTTCAGGACGTCCGAATTGCCCTGATCTGTATTGAGGGATTGAGACCGGATGGACTGGATGATCCCGCCCATGTCGTGCCGCTTGTCCGAATTGCCCTGATCTGTATTGAGGGATTGAGACGGCTGCAAATCATAGGGGCAATCACCACCCTGTTTCTGTCCGAATTGCCCTGATCTGTATTGAGGGATTGAGGCCAGGGTGTAGGGGCGCAGCATGCTGCGCCCCTACAGTTACGGCTACGGCGTCGGTTCGAAATCTTGTGCGGTTCTCCCTCTTCTCCCGGCGGCCGGGGGGGAGGCCGGGAGAAGAGGGCCGGGTTGATGCGGGTCCCGCCTCTGCTATCCTCCCGCCCGTGAACGACCTCTTCCTCCGCACCTGCCGCGGGGAGGCGACCGAGCGCCGCCCCGTCTGGATCATGCGCCAGGCCGGCCGCTACCTCCCCGAATACCGGGCCATCCGCCAGAAGGTGGACTTCCTGACCCTCTGCAAGACCCCCGAGCTCGCCGCCGAGGTGACGATCCAGCCGGTCGACATCCTGGGCGTGGACGCGGCCATCCTGTTCGCGGACATCCTGCTGCCGCTGGAGGCGATGGGCGCCGAGCTGCAATTCGTGAAGGGGGACGGCCCCAGCTTCCCCCACCCCGTGCGCACCTGCGAGGACGTCGCCCGCCTGCGCGAGCCCAACGTCGAGGAGACCCTCGGCTACGTCTTCGACGCCATGCGCCTGGTGCGCCGCGAGCTCGACGGCCGCGTGCCCGTCCTCGGCTTCGGCGGCACGCCGTGGACGCTCGCCGCCTATCTGGTGGAAGGGGGAGGCTCCAAGCACTTCGAGCACCTCCTCGCCTGGAGCTACGGCGATCCGCAAGGCCTCGCCGTGCTGCTCGACCGCGTGGCCGACGTCTCCATCGCCTACCTCAACGGCCAGATCGCGGCCGGGGCTCAGGCCCTCCAGCTCTTCGACACCTGGGGCGGCCTCCTCGACCTCGACCGCTGGCGCTCGGTGGCCCTGCCGCCGCTACGCAAGATCGTCGACGCGCTGAAGGGGAAAGTGCCGCTGATCTACTACGTCAACGGCGGCGGCCATCTCCTCCCCGCCCTGGCCGACCTGCCGGTGGACGTCCTCTCCGTCGACTGGCGCCAGCCCCTCTCCGAGGTCCGCCGCCTCGTGGGACCGAAAGTGCTCCAGGGAAACCTCGACCCCGCCGCCCTGCTAGCCCCCATCCCCGAAATCGAGCGCCGCACCGCCGCCCTGATCGAGCAGGGGCGGGGCGGCGGGCACATCGTGAATTTAGGGCACGGGATCCTGCCGATGGTGCCGGTGGAGAACGCGAAGGCGTTCGTGGAGGTGGTGAAGGGGGCCTGATGTCCTCCGGCACCGCCCTCAGTCGTTGAGATGGGGCACCGCTCTACTCGCGCCGTCTCCGCTCATGAAAATGCGAGCTAGGCTGACGGGCCCGCGAGGAGGAACTCCTCCGGAGTGACGGCCGGGACCGGAGAGGCGCCGAAGTCCGCCACATTCCGAGTGATGATCAGCTTGCAGCCCGCTGCCTCGGCCGCGCTGACCAACGCCGCGTCCTCGAAGTCGCCGAACCGCAGGTTCCTCGCCCGCACGAACAGAGCGCGATCCTGCGGCACGATCTCCAGATGCGCCAGAACCCAATCCACAAGCGTATCTGCTCGCTCCCTGCCCGCGTACTTGGCAACGATGTAGTGCAGGGTCGTCAGCGCATGTCCAGGCAGGCAGGACACGTCAGGCCCCTCAACCGCTTGGCTCAGGACGGTGGCGGAAGCCGCATAGAAAGGCTCACGCCTCTGCACGACGTCGAGCAGTACGTTCAGATCGAGCATCACCTTCACCGGTGCTTCTCCACTGCATGGGCCCGGTAGTCGGCTTTGGCGTCGACAGTCGCGGGCATCAGACCCGAGATCTTTTCGACCTCCGGATGGACAGCTCCAGCCCCACCCCTCAGGGACCTCAGATACCGGTCGATCAGCTCGGTCACGGTAATGCGATGCGCCTGAGCATACTGCTTGGCGAAGTCGAGATCGTTCTTGGGCAGGCGCACGGTCAGCTTGACGGTCTCCATGGCTCCTCCTTCTGCCGTACGGCTAGTGTAGCAGATATGTACGGCTCCGGCAGGTGAACCTCGCCAAGAGATCGGCGTCTGGAAGCGGCGGCTCTCCCCTGAAGAGGCCCGCCGCTTCGAGGAGGCCGCCGGCGATCTCCTCGCCGTCCATGGCGACCCAGAGCTCCGCCGGGATCGCCATGGCATCCTGGATATCTCGCCTATTTCTCGAAGGACTCGGTGCCGCTGAGCCGGATTCGATAGGTCCCCTTGCCGGCTTTTCCGCCGGTTACGTGCAGAACGACAGGCTGCTGGTTGGTGAGCTTCACGGTCTTGATGACTCGCGCGCTCAGACCGTCGCCGTCCGCCTGCGCATACTCGCAGCAGATGATCGCCGTCGCCGCGTTCTTGTCCAGCAGCTCGAAATTGAGCAGGCCCTGCCCGGTTGACGACTTGACGTCCACCATGATCGTCAGCTCTCCCGGTCCCGCGATGAAGGAGTAGAAATACTCGCTGCCGCTGCCGTCCATATCGCCCGTGATCTCACTCGCCCGCAGCGGAGTCGGATGGTCGCGGTCCGTGGATTGGGCGGTTATCGGGCCGGACAGGGCGACGGTGAGGAGCAGGAAAAGAGCTAGCCGCAGAACATCGGATCGTTTCATCGAGAGACCCCTTTGGAGTGAGCTGCTGAGGTCAGCGGATCTGGAAGATTTTCCAGAGCACTGAGAAAGAGAGGGAGGGAGGGAGGAGAGAGGACGCTACGCTCTCTCGAGCAGGCTACGCCCGGAAGGCGGCAATGTCAAATGAAGCAGAGTTATCAGATTTCGCTATACTTCCGCCGCGAAATCCGCGACCAACGGCGGCGGCCATCTCCTCCCCTCCCTGACGGACCTGCCGGTGGATGTCCTCTCCGTCGATGGGCGGCAGCCCCCTCCGAGGTCCGCCGCATCGTGGGACCGAAGCAGAGCCGGCTTGACGACATTATGTAGCTCGTGCATAATGTTCCTGCTGCATAGTTCCTATGAAACTACCCTTTCTCGACCGTGACGAGGAGTCCGCGCGCCTGACGCGGTTGGTGGAGAGCCGGGAGGGCTCGCTGGGCGTGCTGTATGGCCGCCGGCGATGTGGCAAGTCGCGGCTTCTGCGCGAGGTCCTGCCGCCGGAGCGGACCATCTACTATGTGGGGGACGAGCGGGAGGGCGCTCTCCAGAGGGTGAGCCTGGCGGCGGAGATCGCCCGCCTCCTCCCCGGGTTCGACCGGGTGACCTATCCGGACTGGGACTCGCTCCTCGCCCGCTTCTGGAACGAAGCCCATCCCGGGACGGCGCTGGTCCTGGACGAGCTCCCAGCCCTCGCCGCCGAGGCCCGCGAGCTCCCGAGCGTGCTGCAGAAGCATGTCGACCGCTATCCCGAGCGGGGCCTCCATCTCTCCTCGCCGGTTCCTCGCAACGGATGATGCAGGGGCTGGTGCTGGACCGCACGGCGCCGCTGTTCGGCCGCGCCCGGGAGATCCTCAAGATCGCCCCCCTCAGAGCCGGTTGGATTCAACGCGCTCTCCATCTGAACGATCCCGTCCAGGCTGTCGAGGCCTACGCCGTCTGGGGCGGCATCCCGCGCTACTGGGAGCTGGCCGGCGATCATCCGGACCTTGCCACGGCCGTGCGGTCCCTGGTCCTGAGCCCGCTTGGGGTTCTCTACGAAGAGCCCTCGCGCCTGCTCCTCGACGACTTGCGCGACACAGCCCAGGCCACGTCGATCCTCGCTCTGATCGGTCAGGGCTGCCATCGCATCTCCGAGATCGCGGCGCGCATGGGCAAGCCCGCCACCTCGCTGGGAAGGCCGTTGGAGCGTTTGATCGAGATGGATCTCGTGGCGCGGGAAACGCCCTTCGGCACCTCGGTGCGGAGCAGCAAGCGTACCCTCTATCGGATTGCGGATCCCTTCCTGCGCTACTGGTTTCGCTTCGTTCAACCCGATCGCTCACGATTGGAAGCCCGGCAGACCGCCGCCGTGGAGAAGGATGTGGCAGCCCGCTTTCCCCACCACGCCGGCGAGATGTGGGAGGAGCTGGCGCGCGAGAGCGTGCCGGTTCTCGACTGCTTCGGCAAATCCTGGGGTCCGGCCGGCCGCTGGTGGGGACCCGGCCTGGATCGCCAGCCACTGGAGATCGACCTCGTGGCCGAAAGCGTGGCGCAGGATGCCCTCCTCGTTGGTGAAGTCAAGTGGGCATCGTCGGGTGACCCGGGCCTCCTGCTCGAGGAGTTGGACCGGAAGGTGGCGAGACTTCCTTTGGCCGCGGGGCGAGAGATCTTCACGGCTCTATGGCTGAAGGCGCCCGTCCGGGGAAGGACGAGCCGGCAGGTGATGACCCCACAGCAGGTGCTCGCTGGGCTGCGTTGAAGCGACGGAAGATGGGGCCGCGGGAAGCTAGGATCGCGGCCATCCAAGAAAGATGGAGCCGCGGGAAGCTAAGATCACGGCTATCCAAGAATGACGGGGCCGCGGGAAGCCAGGATCGCGGCTATCCAAGAAAGACGAAGCCGCGGGAGCGCCTGAGCGCCGCGCTCACCTCGGGCCGCCGCACGACCTGCGGGAAGTGCGGCGAGCCGATCTCCTCCTCGCCTTCCGCCACCAGGACGAGGTTGACCGGGGTACTTCCGGCCGGCGCCGTGGAGCCCTGGGGGGGGCCTCTCCCCTGCGCCTGACGTGGTATCTTCCTGGGGGTGCCGAAGGCGCGCCCGGACCCGTGAAAGCGAGCAGCACCTGATGACGATACCGACCGAGCCGATCGGGAGCATCCCGAGGCCAGAGGCTTTGATTGAGGCGGTCGCCGCCACCGACGGCACAGACCCGAAGCTGGAGCCGCTCTACGAGGAGGCGATCCGGGATACGATCGAGCGCTTCGAGGCCACGGGATCGCCGGTCGTCACCGACGGCGAGCAGCGGAAGTATCACAATTTCTGGACCTACTGCGTGCACGGGCTGCCGAACACGTCCCCGGACGGTTTCAAGATCCCGTTCTCGGCCGGTCACACCCGCCGGATGCTGCGGCTGACGGGTGGCCCCTTCCGCTACAACCGGCCCGCGGACAGCTTTCTGGACACCGCCCTGAGGTACGCCCACAAGCCGGTCAAGCAGGCGGTGATCTCGCCTTCGGCCCTGAGCCTCATGTATCCGGACGACGAGATCCCCGGGTACCCGCGCGAACAGTTCATCAAGGACCTGTTGCAGGAGCACGAGGCGGAAGTCCGCAGGTGCCTGCAAAAGGGCGCCTACAAGGTTCAGATCGATTTCACGGAAGGCCGGCTGGCGGTGAAGGTCGACCCCTCGGGACATCTCCTCCACAGCTTCATCGACCTCAACAACCTCGCGCTGTCGCGATTCTCCGATGCCGATCGCCGGCGCATCGGCGTGCACACCTGCCCGGGCAGCGATCTCGACTCCACCCACAGCGCGGACGTGGATTACGCCGAGCTGTTGCCCAGCCTGTTCCAGTTGAAGGCCGGGAGCTTCTACGTCGCGCTGGCCGGCGAAAGGGACCGCGCCCGCGTGCTCGAGATCATCCGCGAGCACATGAAGCCGGACCAGCGGATCTTCGTCGGCGTCATCGCGCCGATCGATCCGCGGGTCGAAACGCCGGAGGAGGTCCGGGACCGGGTGCTCGAAGCGGCCGACTACATTCCGCTCGAGCGACTGGGGACCACGGACGACTGTGGATTCTCCCCCTTCTGCGACGACACCACCACCACCCGTGACACGGCCTTCGCGAAGATCCGCGCGCGGGTGCTCGGCACCGCCCTCGCCGCCGAACGACTCGGGATCGGGTAATGGCCTCCGGCGATGACCTCCGGCGATGACCTCCGGCGATGACCTCCAATAATGACGAGGAGCGGCGGCTCCGGTCGGTCGCGCTCCAGAACGCCAAGGCCATCCTGCTGGCCCGCCAGCAGGCGGAGCGGGAGCTCGCCGCCGAGCGGGAGGAGTTGCGGATCACCCTGGCGAGCATCGGCGACGCGGTGATCAGCACCGACGCCGAGGGCAGGGTGAAATACCTCAACCGGGTGGCCGAGGAGCTGACCGGCTGGGTCCAGGCGGAAGCCGTGGGGCGGCCGCTGCCGGAGGTCTTCCACATCGTCGACGAAGACACCCGCCAACCGGCCGCGAACCCCGCCCTCCGAGCCTTGCGGGAGCGGGTGGTCGTCGGGCTTGCAAACCATTCCGTCCTCATCTCCAGGGACGGGACCGAGCGGCCGATCGACGACAGCGCCGCGCCCATGCTGGACGAGTCCGGCGTCCCGGTGGGAGTGGTGCTCGTCTTCCGCGACGTGACCGAGCGCAGGCAGGCCGAGGAGGTCCAGGCGCGGCTCGCCGCCATCGTCAAGTCGTCCCAGGACGCGATCATCAGCAAGACCCTGAACGGCATCATCCGGACGTGGAACGCCGGAGCCGAGCGGCTCTTCGGGTATACGGCCGAGGAGGCCGTCGGCCGGCCGATCACCATCCTGTTGCCGCCGGAGCGGCTGGATGAGGAGGCGGTGATCCTCGCCCAGATCGCTCGCGGAGAGCCGATCGAGCACTTCGAGACGGTCCGGGTGGCTAAGGACGGCCGCAGACTCCACATCTCGCTCACGGTCTCTCCGGTCCGCGACGGAGAGGGCCGCATCATCGGGGCCTCGAAAGTCGCCCGCGACGTGACCGAACGCAAGGAGGCGGAGGAGGCCCGGCGGGCCAGTGAAATCCGCTTTCGCACGCTGGCCGCCCATGCTCCCGTCGGCATCTTCATGACCGACCGGGACGGCAACTGTCTGTTCGTGAACGAGTGCTGGTGCGAGATGGCTGGATTGTCTCCCGAAGAGGCGCGAGGCGAGGGTTGGGTCCACGCCCTGCACCCCGACGACCGGGAGCGGATCTTTCACGAGTGGTATGCCGCGGCCGAAGCGGGACGGCCGTTCGCCGCAGAGTACCGCTTCCGCACGCCCCACGGAACGGTGACGTGGCTCGACGGCAGGGCCGTGGAGCTCTGCGATGACGCGGGAAACGTCAGCGGCTACATCGGCACCCTGACCGACATCACGGAACGCAGGGAAGCCGTGGAAGCGCTCAGGGAGGCCGACCGCCGCAAGGACGAGTTCCTCGCGTTACTGGCCCACGAATTGAGAAATCCGCTGGCTCCGCTGCGCAACGGCCTCCAGGTGATGCGGCTGGCGCCCGGCGACGCGAACGTCGTCGCCAGGACGCGGGACATGATGGACCGCCAGCTCTCCCACATGGTGCGCCTGATCGACGACCTGCTGGACGTTTCCCGCATCAGCCTCAACAAGATGGAATTGCGCCGTTCCCGGGTGCCGTTCGCCGACGTGATCAGCAGCGCGGTGGAGACCGCCCGCCCGGCGCTGCAGGCGGCCGGGCACGAGCTGGCGCTCTCGCTGCCGCCCGAGCCGATCCTCCTCGACGCCGATCTCACCCGGCTCGCCCAGGTGTTCGGCAACCTGCTCAACAACAGCGCCAAGTACACCGGGCGGGGCGGCACCATCCGGCTCACCGCGACGCGGGACGGCGATCGGGTCCTGGTGAAGATCCAGGACACCGGGATCGGCATTCCCGCCTCCGCCCTGCCGAACATCTTCGACATGTTCAGCCAGGTGGACCGGTCCATCGAGCGGAGCACCGGCGGGCTGGGAATCGGGCTGGCGCTCGTCAAGGGCCTGGTCGAGATGCACGGCGGCACGGTCGAGGCGGCGAGCCCCGGTGAGGGCCAGGGCAGCACGTTCACCGTCCGGCTGCCGATCCTGAAGGACCGGGCGGAGCCGGCTGGCGAATCGGCCGGGGAAGGGGTGGAATCCGGCGCCGGATCGCAGCAGCGCATCCTGGTGGTGGACGACAACCGGGACTCGGCGGCCTCGATGGCCATGATGCTCCAGCTCCTGGGGAACGAGATCCGCACCGCGCGCGACGGCATCGAGGCGGTGGCGCTTGCCGAGCGGTTCCGGCCGCAGGTCATCCTGATGGATATCGGGATGCCGAGGCTCAACGGGTATGAGGCGACGCGGCGCATCCGCGAGCAGCCCTGGGGACGCGGGATGGCGATCATCGCGCTGACCGGCTGGGGCCAGGAGGAGGACCGCGCCAAGTCGAAAAACGCCGGGTGCGACGGCCACCTGGTGAAGCCGATCAACCTGTCCGACCTCGAGAAGCTTCTGCTCGAGCTGCAGGGCCGTTGAGCCCAGGAACCGCGCCTATTCAACCATCTCGATCAGAACGCCGTGGGTCAGGGAGGCTGGAATCAGGAAGCGGTCCCGGCCCCTGTAGGTGAAGGTCGGAAGCGTCAGGCCGGTGTTGCGCTCGATGAGGCCGTGAGCGGTCTGGAGGTTCCCCACCTTGAGGCTCACCCCCAGGATCCCTTCCCCGCGGTCCGCCGCGAAATCCGCGACCGGACCGGGACCGTCCGGCTCCAGCAGGGCCAGGATATTCTTCTTGTACCGCACCTCCGTCACGCGAGCCCCCAGGTAGCCGATCCGCCGGTGTTTGGAGATCACTTCGAGGCCGAGGCCCTGATAGAAATCGATCGCCGCGTTCAGGTCCGACACCACCAGCCAGAGGGTATCGATCTTCTGCGCCGTATTGGGGTGCGGCCGGGGCGCCAGGGCCGGAAAATCGACGAACATCTGGTGCACCTGGGCTTCGTCGTAGTCCAGGAAGAAATTGGAGTTGTCGGGCGCGACGCGGGCGGTGAGAATGACCGAGCGCCAGAGCGGGATGCTCCCGACGGTCTGGCCGGTCGATTCAAGGGTCAGGGGTGACGCGGGAATCGGACCGGTGTTGGGATAGCCGGCGCCGGTCAGGAACGCGGACGCCCGATCGGCGTCGAGCACCTCCGTGCCATAGAACTTGGCGCCTTCGTGGTGCTCCAGGAAGGCCAGGAACGGCGCGGTGAACGGGTTCGACTGGGTGAACGTATCGATCTCCAGATACGACAGATCGCGAAACCAGATCAGGCGGTTCTTGGCACCCACCGGGGACACCAGGGCCGGCGTCAGCGAGAACCCGAGTTGGCGGCTCCAGACCCGCGCGTCGGCGTCAAAGTTCTCGGCGCGCACCAGCAAACCGACGTGATCGATGCCCCTGCCGTCGCCCAGCCCCTGCGCCCCCTGCGCCATCGCCCGGCCCCCGAGCGCCAGCAGCCCGCACGTCACGATCCATCCCATCCGTCTTGCGTTCATCTCTCACCTCCTGGGCCTGAAAGCTTAAGCCATCACGGCGCGGTTTGCGAAGAAAGACTGATCCGGGCGTGCGGCCTGGGGGACTGGAGGGGCGAGACGCTCGCCTGGGTTCGCCAGCGCATCCACGACGCGGACCCCGAGATCCAGGAGGAATGGAAGTGGATGGGGACTCCGGTCTGGTCCCATGACGGCATCGTCTGTACGGGGGAGACGTACAAGCAGGTCGTGAAGCTCACCTTCGCCCAAGGCGCCTCCCTCCCGGACCCCCAGAAGCTGTTCAACTCCAGTCTCGAGGGGAACACGCGCCGAGCCATCGACATTCGCGAAGGCGAGACGCTCAACGAGGCCGCCTTCAAGGAATTGATCCGGTCCGCGGTGGCCGCCAACTCCGCGGCTCGGGCCCGACGCGCATCCCCGAAGATAGGTGCTGGGCATTCTGATTCAGATTGAGTGATTCCAGAATAGGTGACTGGAGTCCACGATGACCCACAGCGTTCCAATCCTCGCGCTGGCCTTCGCCTGCCTTTTCGGCCAAGCTACATTCGCCGAGACCGGGGCTGGCCAGGAGACTTTAGCAGAGCTCCTCGCCGGCGAGCAGATCGATTTCCAGGTCCCGCATAGCGAGGACCTCGGCAGCCCGATCACCAACGGCGACGTCCTGGACACTCCCGAAACGCGGATCATCGCCACCTATGCGGCGAACGGCGGCCGTCTCTACGTGTTCCGCAGATCCAAGGCGCAGGGGAGCTGGCGCGGGGCGGAGGTGCGCTGGCCCGAAGCTTCAGAGACCGCGTGCAAGGGCGGTTCGATCACGGACATCGCGGTTGCGAACGGCACCATTTATCTCACCGGTCATATCAATCCCTCCGCCGCGTGTACGCTGGTCCTGGCAGAGACGCTCGAGGCGCAGGACACCCTCTACGGCTGGCCTGTGGCCCAGTTTCAGGACGGCCGGATCGTCTATCAGCACAGCGAGATTCACTTCGCGCCGACCCACTACGCCGAGCTTTCGATCTACGACCCGGTGAAGCGACAGCACCACCAACTGTACCCCCCGAAGCCGGAGACACCCCTTCGGCGGCACTATCTCGAAAGGGTTCGGGCCGCCTACGCGCGATGCTGCGTGGACCATCCTCCGGCGGCTTGCGGAAGCGAGTTCTCGAATCACAACCACCCCTGCAACCCCGAGTTCTTCGAGAGCTCCTTGGGTGAGGTCGTCGTGGACGATGCGACCGATTCCCTCACCTTCCGCGTGCGGTACGAGGACATCGTGGGAACGGAGGACGTGATGTACGTCGTCCGACATCTGCGGGAAGCGCCCGAGGTTCGCGAGACCGCAGCAGCAGGACAGAGACCACCCTGAGCCGCGCGAGGAGGCGTTTGCCTCAGGCGCTCCCGGCGGGCTAGCATAAGACGGAATGCACGCTCACACCGGCCAGCTCCGTCGCCTGCTCGGGCTCGGCTTCGGGCTCGCGGTCATCGTCGGCAGCACGATCGGCGTGGGCATCCTGCGCACGCCGGGGCTCGTCGCGGGCCACCTGCACAGCTCGCCGGCCATCCTGCTGGCCTGGACGGTCGGTGGCCTCTACACCCTGCTCGGGGCGGTGTGCCTGGCCGAGCTCGGCACGCTGGCGCCGCAGGCGGGCGGGTACTACGTGTACGCGCGGCGCGGCTTCGGTGACTGGGTGGGCTTCGGCGTCGGATGGACGGACTGGCTCACCTACTGCACGGTGCTCGCCTACGTCTCGATCGGCCTCGCCGAATTCAGCGGCGTGCTCGTGCCGGCGCTCGCGGGCTGGGTGCGGCCGGTCGCGATCGTCACGCTCCTCGCGATGGTGGCGCTCCAGTGGGCGGGCCTGAGGGTCAGCGCGCGGTTCCAGGAGTGGACGACCGCGGCGAAGTTCCTGGCGTTTCTCGCGCTGGTCGTGGCCGCGTTCACGATGGGTCCGGTGGGAGCCCGAGGCCTTCAGACCCATGGAGACGGGCCCGGCCTCACGTTCACCGGCGCCATCCTCGCGCTGCAGGCCGTCGTGATCGCTTACGGCGGCTGGCAGAGCGCGCTCTACTTCGCCGAGGAAGATCGTGATCCCGCGCGCAACCTGCCGCGCGCGATGATCGGCGGCGTGGTCTCGGTCATCGCCGTGTACCTGCTCGTCAACCTCGCGCTCCTGGCCGTGCTGCCGATTCCGGATCTCGCGAAGTCCACGCTGCCGGGCGCGGACGCGGCGGCGATGATCGCCGGCGAGCGTGGGAAGCAGGTCATCACGGTGCTCTCGGTCCTCTCGCTGCTGCCGCTGCTGAACGCGATCCTGATGATCGGCTCGCGGATTCTGTTCGCGATGGGTCGCGACGGGCTGGTCTCGCGGCGCACGGCGTCGGTCAACGCCGGCGGCACCCCGGACGTCGCGACCGGCATCACGACCGGCGTGGCGGTCCTCCTCATCGCGTCCGGAACCTTCCAGACCCTGATCGCGCTGGCGTCGGTCTTCCTGGCCGTGAACTACTGCGTCTCCTGTCTGGCGCTGGTGGCGCTGCGGCGACGCGAGCCCGACGCCGCCCGGCCGTTCCGCGCCTGGGGCTATCCCTGGTCGGCCGCCATCGTCGTCGCGGGCGCGATCGTGTTTCTCGCCGGCATGCTCGTGAGCGACACGGCGAGCGCGGTGAAGGCGATGGGATTGCTGGCCGTGGGGCTGGCCGGGCGGGCGGCGGTAGCCGGCAGGTCGGTGGTAAGCTAGGCTCGGTGGACGTTATGAAGACCGCACTGAGAGTCGAAGGCGAGATCACCGAAGACGGGCACCTGCTCGTCGAGCTTCCACCTGAGTTGCCTCGTGGCCGGGTTGTCGTGACCCTGGAGCCGCTCTCCGAGGATGATCTCGAGTTGACGGAGGAAGACCTCAGAGGAGCAGGGCTCACCGCGGAAGAGATCGCCCGGTCTCCGGAGATTGGAGCCTGGACCGCAGGCAATGAAGAGCAAAGCGGCGCGGAGTACGTGGAGACGATCCGGCGAGCCGCGCCGCGATACTCATGGTGACCGACGCGATTCTCGACACCTCCATTCTCATTGACCTGTTGCTCCAGGACGCGATGATCGCTTCGGTGGCGGCACGCCTCGCAGTTCCGCTATACACCACCAATCTCAAGCACTTTCAGCCGCTTCCCTCAGTAGACGCGAACAAGCCTTATTGAGCCCACATCCACCGTCCGAACCGCCGAGGCCCACTCGGCGTGCATTGCGGCGGGAGCACGAGACGCCATCTCCGGACGGCGATCAGTGGTGCGTCGGGTTCACCGGATGGTCCGGCAGCTTCTTCTTCAGGCTGTTGTAGACGGTTTCGATCCAGGTCTTGGTGTTGATGAAGCCCTTCCCCCACTCCTTCCACTCGTCGGGGAGCCCGGCGGCCTGGATCTGGTCCAGCTTCTTGCCCGCCTTGATCTGCTTCTGCACCACCGCCGCGGTCTCCACCAGCATGCGATGGAACCTCTTCAGCCCCTCGACGTCGGAGAGCGGCCCGTGGCCGGGGATCACCTTGGCGTTGGCCGGAATCTGGGCGAGCACCTTGGCGACTCCCGCGGTCATCCCCTGGACGCTGCCGCCGCTCTCCAGGTCGACGAACGGGTAGAAGCCGTTGAAGAAGTCGTCGCCCATGTGGACCACGTTCGACTGGGTGAAGAAGATCACGCTGTCGCCGTCCGTGTGGCCGTTGGGGAAGTGGATCGCCTTGATCTCCTCGCCGTTGAAGTGGACGGAGACGGTGTCCGCGAAGGTGATCGCGGGCAGGCCCGCCGCCGCCATCGGCCCGGTCTTGTTTCCCATGATGACGGAGCCGGACTCCAGCCGCTTGCGCACGTTGTCCTGGGCCACAATGGTGGCCTCGGGACCGAAGACCGGGTTGCTCCCGGTGTGGTCGCCGTGGAAGTGGGTGTTGAGGACGAACTTGAGCTTGCCGGGATTGATGCTCTTCAAGGCGGCGCGGATCTTCTCTGCCAGCGGCGCGTACTCGTCGTCGACGAGCAGGACGCCGTCGCTCCCCGCCGACACGCCGATGTTGCCGCCCGCGCCCTGCAGCATGTAGATGTTGCCGGAGACCGGGACCACCTTGACCTCGACCTTCGAAAAGTCCTGCTCCTGCGCCGCCACTGGCAAGGCCGCCAGGGCGAGCGCCAGACCGACGCCCAGCGTTACGCGCATGTCGTCTCCTCTCCTCGCGAGATCCGTAAAGAATTCGTTTCAGTAAACCGTGGCCTGAAAATCTACCACGCCCGCTGCCCCACCAGTCAGCCGCCGCCGGTGACGCGCAGGAGCTGGTCGGCGAGGCTTCCCAGCAGTCGGCCGACCTCGGGGAACTGGGCGGCGATGAGCCCGAGCAGGGGGAGGCCGACGTAGGTGAAGAGGTTCGCCAGGAAGGGGCGATCGAAGGTCACCTTCCCCGGCTGGGTGTCGCCGATCCGGCTCAGGGTGGCGTTGCGGTCCATCTGCACGAACACCAGGCCGGTGAGGCCGACGGCGAGGGCGAGCCCCAGCCAGACGGCGAGCGAGACGAACTGCTTGGGCTGAAAGGCGTAGGAGGTCACCGCGATCAGGATCAGCAGGCCCGGCAGCAGGGAGCCGATCAGGCAGCTCCGCATGTGGGCGAAGACGTAGCGCAGGAAGGCGGCCATCCGCAGCGCCAGGAACTCCTTGACCACCGGCGCGGCGGCGGCCGGCAGCAGGTCGCGGGAGGCCTTGGCGAGGATCCGCTCGAGGGCGTTGCGGCTCTCGATCTCCCGCGCCGAGCCCTCCGAGCCCTGGGCGGCCTCGTGCTCGAACACGTCGCGCAGGGGAGCGTCGACCGCTTCCGGATAGCCCGGGATCTCCACCAGCCCGGCCGTTTCCAGGGCCCGCAGCCGGGCGAGCGAGAGGACGAGCGTGCGGAAGGGCGGCATGGGCCAGCCGAAGGAGCGGATCGGCCGCCAGTCGAGCTGCTGGCCCACGGCCGCGAAGGCCGCCGCCAGCGCGGGAGGGGCCTGATCGAGCCGGTCCAGGAGCCGCCGCGCGCCCGCCCAGAGCCGCACGAAGCGGTAGAAGGAGAGGGCGGCGAGGGCTACGGCCGCCACCAGGAGCAGGAGGAAGAAGCGGCCGTAGCCCTTGGTCTCGGCGATCGGTTGCACCGTTCCCCAGAGCAGGGCGGCGGGGGGCAGGAAGGCGACCGCCGGCAGCAGCCAGACGCGGCGTCCGGCCGGCACGGTGCGGGCGAGGAGATCGCGCAGGGAGTCGACCGCCCGCTCACACCCCGCCGCCACCGGTCCGCCCAGCGCCTGGAGCGGGCAGTCGATGGCCATGCGGGCGATCAGCCGCCGGCGGACCAGCTCGTTGATCAGCCACGCATAGATGGCGCCGCCGAGCGCGGCGAGGGAGACCAGCGGCGAGAGGCCGCTCGACAGCGCCCGCGCCCGCAGGTGGAAGAGCTCGATCTGATCGCCGGGAATGCAGAGGGCGAGCACGCCCGCGGCCAGCGCCCCGAAGAGCAGGAGGCCGCCGAGGACGCCGAGGGGGACCGCGACGCTCGTCCGCATCGTCCGCGCCGTCCGCAGGGTCCGCGCCGTCCGCGTCGTGCGGTCGGCGAGGAAGGCGTAGACGGCCACCATCGCCAGCAGGAATCCGATCTCGGCGGGGTCGCGGCCGGCCCACAGCCAGCCGGCGCGGAGCCTGCGGGACCAGAGCGGCAGGCTCATCACGGCCAGCAGCACGCCGGCGGCCGAGGTGAGGAGGAACAGGCCGCCGGCGAGCAGCCGGCGGTTGCCGCGGGAGACGTCGACCGCCGCCCCCGCGACCGGCTCGATCAGCGCCACCCGGCCGAGCCAGGCCGCGAGCAGGGCGAGGAGGATGGCGGCGAGCAGGAGTTGGAGGTCGTCCTTGGCGGCGAAGCCGTCGCCCTCCTCCAGGGTGGGCCCGGGGAGCGGCGCCGCGCCGCAGAGGCGGGCCGTGCCGCGGCCGGCGGGCAGGCGGGCGATCGGCCACAGCGAGCCGTTGCCCACGGCCGCGATCCACACCTGCGGACGCGGCAGGGGCCCCGCCCCCAGCAGGTAGCGGACGGCTTCGTAGGTCCCCTGCTGGAAGCCGCTGGTGAACTGCAGCCGCTGGCGCCCCTGGGCCAGCAGCGAGGCGGGCAGCCAGGGCGCGCCCTCGGTGAACAGCGGCGCGCTCGAGAAGACCAGCGTGCCGTCCATGGTCGGGGCGTACTGCGGATGGGCGTAGAGCAGGTCGCTGTCGAAGGTGAACAGGACGGTGTCGGGCGCGAGCTGGCGGACCTCCTCGGCGAGGAAGAGCTTGTCGCGGACGTTGGTGGCCAGGATGCCGGTGTAGCGGACCCCCTCGCGCGACACCGTCTGCAAGAGATGGGAGAGCATCCGCTCGTTGCCGCGGATGGTCAGTGGATCGGAGATGGGGACGAGATCGACCCCGCGCTCGCGGTCCGCGAGGTCGAGGTCGAGCCCCTTTCGCCCGGCCTGGATCTGCGCCTCGACCGACGAGGCCTGCTTGGGGTCCGGCGTCCCCTTGGCCTCCTGGAAGGCGTTCCGCAGGTCGGAGATGTGGCTGGGGAACGGCACCAGGATCAGCTCGTCGCGGCGGCGGCGCGGCCGCCGCGCCGCGCCGGCGGTCAGCTCCTGGGTCAGCACGCTGCGGCCGTAGGCGGTATCGGACTCGGTCAGCAGGGCCGCCCGCCGGAGGTCCCAACCCATCTGGTTCTGGAGGAAGCCGAGCGCCGCCTCGTTCTGGTCGGAGTCCGCCAGCACGGTGCGGCAGAAGGCGGGATCGACCTGCCGGAAGAGGTCCTCGAGGCCGTTGGCGGTGGCGGCGCCGGTGGCGATGCGGAAGCGCAGCGGCGGGCGCTCCGGAATCCCCTGGTTCGCCCTTTCCCAGGGTCTCCAGGCCGTGAGCGCGAGGCGCAGGGACTCGGCCGATCCCGAGTAGGAGGGACCCAGGATGCCGACCGTGGGCTCGCGGGCGGCCCGCTGGAGGTCCGCCGCGAGGTCCAGGGCCTCGTGGAGCGTGTCCTTGCGGATCCCCGCCTTGGGCGTCTCGCCGACCAGGAACAGCACGGCGAGCCGGCCGGAGCCGTCGGCCTCCCGCTTGCGGAAGAGCAGGATGCCCGGGGCTCCCGGCGCCCGCTGCCCCGCCTCCCGGCCGTCGCTCCAGGGCAGCCAGGCGCGGTCGGCGAGATACTCGGACTGCGCGAAGCCGCGCTGGATGCCGTCGAGCGCCTGGTCGAAGCGGGAATCGCCGGGGAGGGGGACGAGCGCCACCAGCAGGCGCAGGTCATAGCCGGAGGTCCGCGCCTGCTCCACCAGCTCGTCGACGCTCGCCTGCCGGGACGCCGCCGGGTCTGCCGGCAGGGCGAAGAACTCGCGCAGCACCCGCACCGGCTCCCGCCAAGGGGGCGGGACGCTCACGACCGGAGCGGACAGCGCGGCTGGCACAGGCGGTGCGGACGCCGCCGCCGGCGGAGAGACCGGATCGGACCGCTTGACGACCTGAGCCACGGGATAGATCGCGCCCAGGGCCAGCAGGGCGATCAGCCAGGGCGCGGCTTTCTTCATCGCTCGCTCACTCGTACCGCAGCGCTTCGATGGGATCGAGCGACGCGGCGCGGGTGGCCGGGTAGATGCCGGAGGCGAGGCCGACCGCCATGGCCACGCCGGTCGAGAGGACGATCGAGGCGCTGGTGACGATGGTCTGCCAGCCGGCGTAGGCGGCGACGCCGCGGGCGAGGGCGAGGCCCACCACGATGCCGGCGACGCCGCCGATCAGGCTGATGGCGAACGACTCGACGATGAACTGGAAGCGGATGTCGCTGGCGCGCGCGCCGACCGCGCGGCGGACGCCGATCTCGCGCGTCCGCTCGAGCACCGTGGCCAGCATGATGTTCATGATGCCGATGCCGCCCACCAGCAGCGAGATGCCGGCGATGGCGCCCATCACCACATTGAACAGCCGCTGGGTGCGCCGGCTCTCGGCCAGCAGCGCCTCGGGGACCACCAGCTCGTAGTCCCCGGCGCCGCCGTGCAGGCGGTCCAGGAGGTCGCGCAGCAGCGGCGCCGTCTCCTCGCCGCTCTTCCCCTCCTTGAGGCGGACGACGATCTCGTCCAGCGGCGAGGCGAGGTCCGCGTGCTCGAACTTCCGATCGGCGGTCGCGAGCGGGAGATAGATCTCGCGCGAGGCCGCGCCCGTGGAGGCGGCGGCGGACGCCGCGCCGCCGTCCTTCGCCCGCCCGGGCCCCGCGGCTCCGGACGGCGAGTCGGTGGCGGCGGCGAGCACGCCCACGACCTCCATCCAGACGTCGTTGACCTTCACGAGCTGGCCCACGGCCGGACCGTAGCCGAAGAGGTCGCGCCGCACGCCCGGGCCGATCGCGCAGACCTGGGCGTGGCTGCTCTCGTCCAGCGGATCGAGGAACCGCCCCTCGGCCACCTGGAGGTGGGCGAGTTGGGAGTAGTTGGGAGTGACGCCGTAGACCTCGTCGCCGTCGCTCTTGCCGGCCGGGGAGATCACCTTGTAGGGCTCGATGCGGATGCGCGGCGCCACCAGGTCGACGCCGGGGATGGCCTCGGCGATGGCGGCGGCGTCGCGCCGGGAGACGCCGAGCGACTTCTGGCGGATCTCGCGCAGCTCGTCCTCCTTGAAGGTCTTGGCGCGGACCAGCACGTTGCGCAGCCCCAGCCGCTCGATGGTGGCCATGGCCTGGCGCTCGGCGCCGGCGCCGATCGACATCATGGCGATCACCGCGCCGACGCCGAAGATCATGCCGAGCATGGTCAGCGCCGAGCGCAGCTTGTGCGCCGCCAGGTTGTCCAGCGCCGAGCGGAAGGCTTCCGGGGGAGTCATCGGATCAGATCGAGCCTATCAGGATCATCTGATGAAGATCGTCATGCCGCTGTCCCGCCGCCGCGCGGGGGGAGCGGCAGGCCGCTGGACCGGCTTGATCTCGGGGGCTCCGGCAGGGCGGGTGGGATCGCGCAGGGCCAGCACGTCGCCGGCGGCGATGCCGGAGGCGACGACGACCCGGCCCATCGTGGAGGCGCCGAGCTTGACCTCGACCGGCTCGAAGCCACGGCGGCCGCTGCGGTCGCGGCGGAAGACCACGGTGCGCCCCTCGCGGTCGAAGACCGCCTGGCGGGGGACCAGGAGGGCGTCCTTGCTCTGGTCGAGGAGGAGCGTCGCCTGCACCCGCTGGCCGGGTTTCATCACCCGCGGATCGGTCCTGGAAAGCTCCAGGGTGACGGCGAAATACTGCACCGGGGAGCCTGGGATGCGCGGCTTGGCGAGGGCGTCCACGCGCTGGATGCGGGCCGGATAGGAGACGCCGGGCGCGGACTCGACGACGACGGTGGCGGGCTTGCCGGGTTTGAGGCCGCCGGCGTCCGCCTCCAGCACGAAGACCTCGGCCTCCATGTCCGACAGGTCGGGGATCTCGGCCAGCGGCTGGCCGTTCCAGACGGTGTCGCCGACGCGGGTCGGATCGCCGCGCCAGTTGCGCTGCAGGATCAGCACGCCGTCGTGGGGCGCGGTGACGGCGAGGGACTGGAGGGCGTGGCGGGCCTGCTGGATCTTGGCGTCCGCCTGGCGGATCTTGATCTGGAGCAGCTCCGTCTCGGTGCCGGTGAGCCGCTCGTGGGTGCGCTGCGATCCTTCGGCGTGCTTCTGCCGTTCCTGGGCCAGCTCCTGGTCGATGTCGGACTCGATGATCTCGCTGCGGGAGAAGATCAGGCCGTCCTTCTTCTGGAACTGGCGCGAGTCCTGGAGCTCGATCCGGGCCATGGCAGCGTCGCGCTCCAGCTTGCGCACCTCGGAGAGCCCGGAGATCCGCTCCTTCTCCATCTTCAGCCGGGCCTCGTGGAGGTCGTCCCCGGCGTCGACGAGCTGCTTCTCGATGGCGCTCGAGTCGAAGCGGATGATGACCTCCCCCTGCTTGACCAGCGAGCCGTCGGGGGCCAGCCAACCGATGCGCAGCGGGCCACCGGTGGCGCCGGCCGGCACCGACACGGGGGTGGCCCGCACCGCCTTCAGGTTCCCCTGCGCCGGCACGCTGCGGGTGAAGTCCTGCCGCTCGACGCGCAGCGTGGGCACGTCCGCGGCCGGATGGGCGAGCGGCAGGAACGCCGCCAGGGCAACGAGCGCCGCCACCGCCACGGCGGCGACGCCCAGGCGGGAGCTCATCCGGGTCTTCATCGCCCTTCTCCGTGCTCGTCCGCGAGATCGCGGCGGGAGACCAGGTCGCCGGCGGCGAGACCGCTGCGGATCTCCACCAGCCGGTCGTTGCGCCGGCCGAGGACGGGGTGGACCGCCTCGCTCCCCCAGCCGTGCTTGCGGTAGACCACCGGACCGTCCGGCCGGTTGAACACCGCCTCGACCGGCGCCACCAGCGCCCTGGGCGCCGATTCGATCTCGACCGTGCCGAGGAGGCGCATGCCGGGGCGCATGCGCTGGGGATCGGTGCGGTCGACGTCGATGCCCAGCCGCACCACCTTCAGCGGATTGACCTCCGACTTGCTCTGCACGGCGCCGCTGATCACCCGCACGCGGCCGGTGAAGACGTCGTCCGGGTGGGCGTCGAGCCGGAAGGTCACCCGCTGGCCCACGGCGACGCGGCCGGCGTCCGCCTCGTCGACCTCCCCCTCGGCGGCCATGCGGCCGAGGTCCGGGATCTCGATCACGGGCTGGCCGCGCCAGCAGGCGTCGCCCACCTTCTTCTTCTCGCCGTTGTCATTGGCGATGTAGACCACGGTGCCCTCGCGCGGCGCCTTGACGGTCATGCGGCCGATGGCCGCCTCCATCTCAGCCACGCGGACGGCGGCGCGGTCGCGCTTGCGGGCCAGCGCGGCGGCCTCGGTGCCGCCCTGGGTTTCCTCGAAGTGGAGGTGCTGCTTGAGGTAGTCGATCTCGCGGCGGGCGAGATCGAGGTCCTCGCGCGATTTGGCGAGCTCCTTGGAGGCGACCAGTTCGGTCGGCACGTCCACCTTGAGCCCCGCCTTGCGGAAGCGCGCCTGTGCTTCGGCGAGCCGCAGCTCCTCGTCGCGGCGGGAGATCTCGAGATCGGTCTGCTTCTTCTCGAGCTCCTTCTGGGCCGAGTCGCGCTCGGCCTTCTTGTCGAGGAGCTGGCGCTCGAGCTCGGAGCTGTCGAAGCCGAGGACGGGATCGCCGGCCCGCACCTGCGCTCCCTCGGGCGCCAGGAAGGAGATCTTGAAGTCCCAGATCTGGGAGACCTCCGGCGGACCCAGGCGCACCGACTGCACCGAGGAGAGCGTGCCCGCCACCGGCACGCCGATCACCAGGGCGTCCCGCCGCACCTCGGCCCAGTCGCCGGTGCCCGAGGCGGCGGCCCGCCCGGCCACCAGCCAGAGGCCGACGGCCACGGCGAGGAGCACCACGCCGCTCACCGCGAATCTCGCGAAACGGGCGACCCGCCGCCGTTGCTGCGGGCTCATCCGGCCCCTCCGTCGCGGCTCCGCAGCCGCGTCCCCTCGGCGAGGCCGGACTCCACCACGCACTCGCTGGCCGAGCAGGCCCCGAGCTTCACCGCGGCGCCGCCGCCGGCGGCCAGGAGGGCCCGTGGCGAGCGGCCGCCGAGGTCCAGCGCCGCCCGCGGCACCAGCAGGGCGTCGCGGGTCTCCGGCCCCATCACCTCGACGCGCACCGACATGCCGGGGCGCATGCGCCGGGTGTCCACCTTGTCGAGGGCGATGCGCACCGGGAAGTAGCGCAGCAGGGGGTTGCGCTGCGACTCGCGGGCCACGGGCGAGACGTCGACCACCCGGCCGCGGTAGGGGGTGTCCGGATAGGCGTCGAGCGAGCAGAGGACCTCGGCGCCCGGCGCGATGCGGCCGTCGTCGACGTCGGAGAGGCTGGCATGGACGACCATCGACGAGAGCTCCGGCAGGGTCGCCACTGGCATGCCGCTCCAGATCGAGTCGCCGACCAGGAGCTTGTGGCCGTCGAACGGGTGGTCGGCCACCAGCACCATGCCGTCCCGCGGCGCCTTCAGGGTGAGGGCGTCGATCGCCTCCTCGGAGTTGCGGATGTTGCGCTGCGCTTTCTCGAGCGAGATCTTCTGCACCTGGACGTCGGAGGCGCTCACCTGCTTCTGGGTGGCGAGGGCCTCCTCGGCCTTGGCCAGCTCGGTCTCGGCGCGCTGCAGGGCGAGCTGGCGCTCCTGGTACTCGCGCAGCGAGAGGAGATCCTTCGGCACGGCGGCGGCGATGCGGTCCTTCTGCACCTCGGAGCGGGCCTTCTCGACGTCGAACCGGCGTTCCGACAGGGTGGTCTTCACCCCCGCCTCGGCGGTCTTGAGGTCGCTGCCGGCCTGCGAGGCGGAGAGCCGCTTCTCCTCCAGATCGGTGGAGAACTGGGAGTTGTCGAAGGCCACCACCGGATCTCCCGCCTTGACCAGGGTGCCGTCCTCGGCCATCCAGCGGATGGTGACCTGGAAGGAGCTGGTGCGCGGCACCACCAGGGTCTCGCCGCGGTCGGCGGCGAGCTCGCCGGAGAGGAGCAGCCGCTGGCGGAACGGCCCGCGGTGGACCGTGAGCCCGCCTTCCCGGCCGGACTCCGCGTGTGCCCCTGAGCCGGAGCAGCCCGCCAGGCAAGCGGCCAGGCAGGCCAAAAGGAGCAGACAGGCGGCGCGGGGTTGAGCTCTCACCATTTCCTTTAAAACGTATACGGCAGCCGGACATTCCTGTCTAGGGGGAGGCCCCTACTCCACCTCCAGGTCCACGTCCCGGTCAATCTGGGCCAGCAGGGCCTGGTCCTCGCGCCAGTCGGGCTCCAGGCGCACGTTGAGGTCGAGGAAGACGCGGTGGCCGAGGTACTCCTCGAGATCGAGACGGGCGGCGGTGCCGATCGCCTTGATCATGGCTCCCTGACGGCCGACCACGATCTTCTTCTGGCCCGGCCGCTCGACCAGGATCGAGGCCCAGATGCGCACGAGGTCGCGCTCGAGGTCCTCCTCCCAGCGCTCGAGCACCACGGCGGTGGTGAACGGCAGCTCGTCGCTGGTCAGCTCCAGCACCTTCTCGCGGATCCGCTCGGTGACCAGGAAGCGCTCGGGATGGATGGTCAGCAGCTCCGGATCGAACAGCGGCTCCCCCTCCGGCAGCAGGCCCCAGAGCACGTCGAGCAGCCGGTCGCAGTTCTCCCCGGTCTGGGCGCTGACCGGCACGATCTCGGCGAACAGCCCGGTCTTGGCGTACTGCTCCATGCGCGGCAGCAGCCCGGGCTTCTTCACCCGGTCGGCCTTGTTGAGGATCAGGACCCGCGGGTGTCCCTCGGCCTTGGCCACCAGGTCGAGCACGAAGGCGTCCCCCTTGCCGAACTTCTCGGTGACGTCCACCAGCAGGCAGGTGAGGTCGGCATCGTTCATGGCGTCGAGGGCGTAGCGCACCATCTGGCGGTTGAGCCGGTGGAGCGGCTTGTGGATGCCCGGCGTGTCGTAGAAGACCATCTGCCCGCGCTCGCCGGAGAGGATGCCGACGATGCGGTGGCGGGTCGTCTGCGGCTTGTCGGAGACGATGGCGAGCTTCTCCTCCAGCAGGCGGTTCATCAGGGTCGACTTGCCGGCGTTGGGCCGGCCGACCAGCGCGACGGTTCCGGATTTCGGCATCAGGCCTCCATCTCCCGGGCCTCCTCGGCGGCGGGGATCTTCTCGACCTTCACGGTCTGGATGCGGCGGTCGGCCACCGCCTCGACGGTGAAGCGGAGGCCGTGGCTCTCCACCGTCTCCCCCACCTGGGGAACGTAGCCGAGCACGCTGAAGATCAGCCCGGCGACCGTCTCGTACTCGGGGTCCTCGATCTCGACGCCGAACAGCTCGTCCAGCAGCTCGATGTGGGCGCGGCCGTCGAGGCGGTAGATGCCCTCGCCGATCTGCTCCAGCTCGGCGGCCAGCGCCTCGTGCTCGTCCATGATCTCGCCGACGATCTCCTCGAGCAGGTCCTCCACGGTCACCAGGCCGGCGGTGCCGCCGTACTCGTCCACCACGATCGCCACCTGCTGGAAGCGGGCCTGGAGCTCGCGCAGCAGCTCGCTCAGCGGCTTGGTCTCGGGGATGACGAGCGGCGCTTTCAGCATCGCGCGGACGGCCGGCGGCTCCGGCGCGCGGACGGCGCGCAGCACGTCGCGGATGTGCAGGATGCCGATGATGTGGTCGACCGAGCCCTCGTAGACCGGGATGCGCGAATGGCCGGACTCGACGAAGCGGTCGGCCAGGGTGTCGAGGGGAGCGTCGACCGGGGCGCAGATCATGTCGATGCGCGGCGTCATCACGCTGCGCGCCTGGGTATCGCCGAAGCCGACGATCCCCCACAGCCACTCCCCCTCCTCCGGCTCGAGGATCCCCTCGCGGGTGCCGACGTCGATGAAGGCCTCGATCTCCTCGTCGGAGGCGGCGTCGTCCTCCCCCTCCTCGTGGCGCGAGAACGCGGCGGCCGGGATCAGCGGCACCAGCAGCGACACCAGCGGCGACAGCAGCCAGAAGGCCAGGCGGTAGATGCGGGTCAGCGCCCGCAGCGCCCGCTCCGGATCCTGGCCGACCAGCGCCCGGTTGACCGCCTCCGTGGCGGCGATCAGGAACAGCACCACCCCCAGCGCCCACAGCGTCGGATGGGCGCGGTGGAATCCGGCCAGGGCCGCCGACAGCACGGCCGCCAGGGCGACCGGCAGCGTCCGCGAGAGCAGCGACAGCAGGTAGCGGAACACCCCGAAGCGGACCGGCGAATCGGGGAGCGCGTGGATCGCTCCGCCCGCCTCCTCGGCCCAGTGGCGCAGGCGGATCGGCCCGCTGCGCTCGAGCAGGGCGGAGAGCGTCGCGGCGACCATCGCCACCGGAGCCAGGATGAGGAACGCCCAGAGCAGGATTCCAGGAGAGATCAGCGGCACGGCCTCACGCATTCATTCCCTCGGCCCCCGTGGCCCGTCCCTCACCACCCTGCCCGCCGTCGATCCAGGTGCGGCGCAGGCGGCGCTCCAGCCGCTCCATCTCCCCGCGGTCGGCCTCGTGGTCGTGGCCGAGGCAATGGAGGACGCCATGCAGCAGCAGGACCTTGAGCTCGCGGTCCACGCCGTGGCCGGCCCCGGCGGCCTGGCGGCGCGCCGTGGGGACGGAGATCAGGAGGTCCCCCAGGTGGTCCTCCGGCTCGCCCGGGAACGACAGCACGTCGGTCGCCTTGTCCTTGCCGCGGAATTGGCGGTTGACGCGGCGCATCTCGCGGTCCCCCACGAAGCGGGCGCCGAGGCTGGCGGCCCGGGGAGCCAGCGCCGCCACCAGTCCGGCCAGCCAGGGCCGCAGCCGGCGCGCGCCGGCCTCCGGGTAGTGGTTGGGGTTGAGGAGGACGATCTCGCATCCTCCCCGCGCCGCTCCGCTCGCGCTCGGTTTCGCCGGATCGCTCACGGGTCAGGAGACCTGGCGGATGGTCCGCTTCTTCGGCGCGGCGTTGAAGTCGAACCCCGGGTAGTCGATCCGCTGGTGGAAGATGTTCGACAGCACCCGGTTGAACGACTCGCCGACCTGGCGCAAGTCCGAGAGGGTCAGGTCGGTGCCGTCGAGCTGGCCGTCCTGGAGGCAGTCGTCGAAAATGGTGCGGATCAGCCCGCGGATCTTGACCGTCGACGGCTCGACCAGCGTGCGGCTCGCCGCCTCGACGGCGTCGGCGAGCATCAGCACGCCCATCACCTTGGTCTGCGGGCTGGGGCCCGGATAGCGGTACTTCTCCTCGGTGACGTCGGTCGCGTCCGGGTCCTTCTGCTCCCGGGCCTTGCTGTAGAAGTAATTGATCAACCGGGTGCCGTGATGCTGCAGGATCGCGTCCTCGATCACCCGCGGCAGGTTGTGCTCGCGGGCCAGCTCGATGCCGTCCTTGACGTGGTTGATCAGGATCAGCGCGCTCATCGAGGGCAGCAGCTTGTCGTGCCGGTTGTGGCCGGGCCGCTGATTCTCGATGAAGTAGTCGGGGCGCAGCACCTTGCCGACGTCGTGGTAGAGCCCGGCGGCGTAGCCGAGCACCGGATCGGCGCCGATCGCCTCGCACCCCTCCTTGGCCAGGTTGGCCACCATCAGCGAGTGCTGGAAGGTGCCGGGCGCCTCGAAGGCCAGCCGCCGCAGCAGCGGCAGGTTGGTGTTCGACAGCTCGACCAGCTTGATGTCGGTGGTGATCCCCAGCGCCCATTCGAGGATCGGCAGGGCGAAGCTGGCGACGGCGGTGACCAGCAGCCCGCCGGCCAGGGCGCAGACGAGGTCGAAGCCCACCTGCACCATGCCGCGGCTCACCGGATCGAAGGCCGTCAGCACCAGCACCATCACGACGTTGATCGCCCCCACCACCAGCCCGACCCGCGCCATCACCAGGCGGTGGCGGAACTGGTAGCAGTCGAGCGTGTAGATGGCCCCGAGCGAGCCGGCGAGGCCGTAGAAGACTACCCACAGCCCCTCCCCCTCGACCGCCAGCCGCGAGGCGAGCACCGAGAAGAGCACCGCGAGCGTCAGCCCGGCGTTGCGGCCGAAGAGCAGCACCGCCAGCAGCGCCACGGAGGCGAACGGGATGGCGTACTCGTAGCTGTGGACCGAGTTGAATGGCGAGCTGTCGAAGGCGCCCGAGAGGGCGTTGGCGGTCACGAAGCAGAACTTCGCCCCCAGCAGCGAGAGGGTCAGCAGGATCAGGCTCTCCGCGAACACCCGCTCGCGGCTGTGGTTCGCCACCCGGTCGCTGCGCTCGGCGAGCCACACCACCACGGCGATCAGCGCCAGCAGCGCGAGGGTGGCGCCGAGCGGCGGGAGCTGGCGCCGGAACTGCTGCTGGCCGCGCATCTGGGCGATGATGCGGGCCTGGCTGGCATGGATCGGGTCCCCCTTGCGGACGATCACCTGCCCTTTGCGGATCTGGTTGAATACCTGCCCGACGGCGGCCGCCGCGGCGTCCTGCCGCACCAGCGTCTCGCTGCGGTTGGGCAGCAGGTTGGGCGTCAGGTTCGCGGTCAGCAGGTCGGCCAGGTGCCGCCGCTCCTCGGCGGTGTAGCCGCGCCAGCCGCGCACCTCGGTCTCGAAGAAGTCCCGCGCCTCGCCCGGGTAGCCGAGGTAGTCGAAGAGATCGAAGTGGACCCCCTCGGCGCCGGTGGCGAGGTTGCGCAGCATGACGCCGCGCATGCGGTTCTCCAGCAGTTGCTCCTTGTTGGCCACGGCGCCGCGGCGCAGGGCCTGGGAGAGCGAGCCGCGCACCCGCTCCTCGAGGTCGGCCGAGAAGCCCCGGCGCGCCAGCATCTCCGCCTCCGGCGGCGCCAGCTTGGCGCCGTCCGGCGGCGGCGGGCTCGCCGTCAGCTCGCGGACCACCGCCTCGCGCGCCGCCGCCTCCCCGGCCCGGCCGGCGGCCGCGGCTTCGAGCAGCCCGCGGCCGCGGGCGAAGAGCTGGGTCATCTGGGCGTCGCGCTGGGCGATCACCCCGGGATCGAGGTCGTAGACGGGGAGCACGGCGCCGCGCGCCTCGAGCTGCTTCTGGCGCGTCGCCTCGTCATCGTTGAGCAGCAGGTCGCGCGAGGCCACGTAGTCATGGTCGGCGATGGTGCCGGGCTCGGCCTGGTGGGAGAACAGGAAGGCGCCCGGTAGCAGGCACCAGGTCCCCAGCACCAGGAACAGGCCGAGCCAGAGCAGGGGCATCTCGATGGCGCGGTCCCAGAGGTCGCGCGGCCGCGGCCGCTTGCGCAGGCGGATCGATCCCGTGGCGCCGGAGGCGGGACGGATCTCGGGGGTGGTCGTCGCGTCGTTGTCGCGAGCCATATCGATGGATCAGCCGGGAATGGAATCGACCCGGAACCGGCTCCGGTCTCTCACGACGGCGGGTTGCCTCTCCCCGCCAGGGCGGCCGCCTGCACGGCTTGCGCGGCCTGCTGCCGCGCCGCCCGCACCGCCGCCTCGCGCTCGCTCTTGCGCTTGTCGTGCTCGTCGTACGCGCTGACGATCTTCTGCACCAGCACGTGGCGCACGACATCCTTCTGGTCGAAATAGAAGAACTTGATCCCCTCGATCCCCGAGAGGACCTCCTGCGCTTCGCGCAGGCCCGACACCCGCCCCTGCGGCAGGTCGACCTGGGTGACGTCGCCGTTGATCACCGCCTTGGAGTTGAAGCCGATGCGGGTCAGGAACATCTTCATCTGCTCGGGCGTGGTGTTCTGCGCCTCGTCCAGAATGATGAAGCTGTCGTTGAGCGTGCGGCCGCGCATGAAGGCGATCGGCGCGATCTCGATGATCCCGCGCTCCATCATCCGCCCCACCTTCTCGTAACCGATGATGTCGTGCAGCGCGTCGTGGAGCGGGCGCAGGTAGGGGTTGACCTTCTCGACCAGGTCGCCGGGCAGGAAGCCGAGCTTCTCGCCCGCCTCGACCGCGGGACGGGCGAGGATGATGCGCCGCACCCGCTTCTCGAGCAGGGCGGCGGCGCCCATCGCCACCGCCAGGTAGGTCTTGCCGGTGCCGGCCGGACCGATCGAGATCACGATGTCGTGGTCGATCATCGACTGGATGTAGAGCTGCTGCTTGTAGCTGCGGGGCGCCACCAGCCGCCGCACCGAGGCGAGCATCCCCTCGGGCATGAAGAACTCCACCAGCGAGGTCTCGGGAGCCTCGGCGGCGATGCGGATGGCCGTCTGCACGTCGCCGGGGCGGAAGCGGTAGCCCCGCTCGGTGACGGCGGTCAGCTCGGCGAGCAGATGCTCCACCACCTGCACCTTGTCCGGCTCGCCGTTGATGTGCAGCTCGTTGCCGCGGGCGGTCAGCGTGACCCCGAAGGTCCGCTCGATCCGCCGCAGATTTTCGTCCTGGGTTCCGAAGAGGGTGTCGAGACCCTCCTCGGCGAGTGTCACTTGGGTCATCGCGGTTCGTTTCTCGAAGGAGTAAGTCCCGGGACCGCCCTGGCGGCGGCCCCGGCCGGCCTTGAGTGTAACAGAGTGCGGCGACCGCCTAATCCCGGCCTACTTCTTCCCGTATTCGTAGAACCCGCGGCCGCTCTTCTTGCCGAGCCGGCCGGCGGTCACCATCTGCTTGAGCAGCGGCGGCGCCGCGAAGCGCTTCTCCTTGTACTCGTCGAACATGATGCCGGCGATGTAGTAGGTGGTGTCGAGCCCCACGAAGTCGAGCAGGGTGAACGGCCCCATCGGGTAGCCGCAGCCGAGCTGCATCCCCTTGTCGATGTCCTCCACGCTGCCCACCCCCTCCTCGAGGGCGCGGATGGCGTCGAGCAGGTAGGGCACCAGCAGGCGGTTGACCACGAAGCCCGAGTTGTCGCGGCAGGCGATGGGCTCCTTGCCCACCGAGCGGGCGAACTCGAAGGCGCGCCCGAAGGTCTCGTCGGAGGTCAGGATGGTGCGCACCACCTCGACCAGCTTCATCACCGGCACGGGATTGAAGAAGTGGAGCCCCACGAACTGGTCGGGCCGCTGGGTGAACATGGCCATCTGCGTGATGGTCAGCGACGAGGTGTTGCTGGCGAAGATGGCGTCCGCCTTCACCGCCGCGTCCAGGGCGGCGAAGGTCTTGCGCTTCTCCTCCAGGTTCTCGACGATCGCCTCGATCACGATGTCGCAGTCGGCCAGGGCGCCGAGGTCCACCGTGCCCGAGAGGCGGGAGGCCGCCTCGTCGCGGGCCGACGCCTCCAGCTTCCCGCGCTCGACCGCCTTATCGAGCGAGCCGCGGATCTTCCCCACCCCCTTGTCCACCAGCTCGTCGGTCACCTCGCGCACCACCGTCTCGTACCCCGCGCGGGCGGCGATCTCGGCGATCCCCGAGCCCATCAGGCCGGCGCCCAGGACGCCGACTTTCTTGATCTTCTTCATACGATCCCTCCTATCTGGAATCCCTTGAGTTGTCTGAATTGTCTTCCGTCTCTTCGACGACTTCCCGCGCCTCCCCCTCCTCAAAGCCTACGATCCGGGCCAGGCGCAGGGCCCGCGCCCCGGGCACGGCGAAGGGGAGCCGCTCGGCCCACTCGACGACCTTCACCCCGGGGCCGGCCAGCAGCTCCTCGAGGCCGAGCGCCGCCGTTTCCCGCGGCTCGAGCCGGTAGAGATCGACGTGAACCAGGCGCCCGCCACTCCCCCGGTGCTCGCGGATCAGGTTGAAGGTGGGGGACTGCACCTCGCGAGGATCGAGGCCCAGCGCCTCGCCGATCCCCCGCGCCAGCACGGTCTTGCCCGCTCCCAGCTCGCCGGAGAGGAGCAGGACGCCGTCCGGCGCCAGCTCGCGGCCGAGCGCCCGGCCGAGCGCCCGAGTCTCCTCCGCGCTGTTCGTCACCCAACGGTTCATCGCCGCCGGGGGTGCCTTCCGTGCCCTCGTTCCGGACCGTGATCGTGCTCCTCTCCCTCTCCTTCCCCCTTGAGGGCGGCGAAGGCGGCGGGGAGGATCTCGATCAGGTCTCCGGCGGCGAGCGACATCTCGCCCAGCCGGGCGACGGCGAGGTCCCCCGCCAGGCCGTGCAGATACACCGCCAGCACCGTGGCGTCCAGCGCGTCTAGCCCCTGGGCGAGGAGGCCGGCGATCAGGCCGGTCAGCACGTCGCCGGAGCCGCCGGTCGCCATGCCGGGGTTCCCCGTGGGATTGACGAACACCGCCGTGCCGGAGGCGATCAGGCTGAGGTGCCCCTTGAGCACCACGATGGCGCCCGTCTCCTCGGCCGCGCCGCGCGCCGCCGCGATCCGGTCTTCCTGGATCTGGGCCGTGGAGATCCCCAGCAGGCGCCCCAGCTCGCCGGGGTGCGGCGTCAGGATCGTCTCCGACCGCCGGCCGGCGAGGTCGGCCGCCCGGCCGGCGAAGGCGTTGATGCCGTCGGCGTCGAGCACCAGCGGCAGCGGGCACTCCAGCGCGATCCGGCGGATGGCCTCCACCGTGAACGGCTCCTGGCCCAGCCCGGGTCCCAGCGCCAGCACGGTCTTCCCCTCGGCCGCCGCCAGCAGCACGTCCGCCGCGCGCTCGGCGAGATGGCCGGAGGCTCCGGCCGGGAGCCCCAGGGTCATCGATTCGATCGAGCCCAGGTCCACCGTCTGCAGGATCGGCTCCGGCACCGCCGCCGTCACCAGCCCGGCGCCGGCCCGCACCGCGGCGCGGCAGGCCAGGATGCAGGCCCCCGCTTTCCCCGGCGAGCCGGCCACGACCAGGGCGTGGCCGTAGTCCCCCTTGTGCGAGCCCGGCTCGCGCTCGGGGATCAGCTCGGCCAGCTCCTCGCCCATCAGCAGGTGGAGATCCCCGGCCTCCTCCTCCACCTCGTCGACCAGCCGCGGCGGGATGCCGAGATCGGTCACCACCATCTCTCCCACCGCGTCGGACGCCGGCGGGAAGACGTGGGCCACCTTGGGCGCCGCGAAGGTGACGGTGAGGGCCGCCTCGACGTGCGGGCCGATCGGCTGCGCCAGGCTGCCGGAGAGCCCGCTCGGCAGGTCGACCGCGACGCACGGCGCCGGCAGCGAGTTGATCAGCTCCACCACCTGGGCGAAGAGCCCCTCCAGCGGCCGGTCGAGGCCGGTGCCGAACAGGGCGTCGACCACGACGTCGCACGCCGCCGCGGCCTCCAGGACCAGGGAGAAGCCCTTCCCGTCGGCGATCTCGAAGAGGGAGAGCTCGCACTTGCGGCAGATTCCGAGTTGCGTCGCGGCGTCGGCGGAGAGCTCGCGGCCGCCGGTCACCAGGAAGATCCGCACGTCCCAGCCGCGCACCGCGAGATGGCGGGCGACGGCGAGGCCGTCACCGCCGTTGTTGCCCGGGCCGCAGAAGATCGCCGCCGATTCCGTCTCCCCGAACCTCTCGCCGATCGCCTGGACGACGCCGATCGCGGCGTTCTCCATCAGCACCAGGCTGGGCAGCCCCAACTCCTCGATGGCGGCGCGGTCGACCTCGCGCATCGCCCCGGCGGTGAGAATCCTCATGCCGCACCCCCCGCGATCTTGGACGCCGGACGTTGATGGTGGTCTTCGCCGGCGGACGCCAGGAATCCCAGCGAGCCGAGCAGATCGCGGGTGCGCGGGCAGCCGAGGTCGTCCGCCGCCATGCGGGCGGCCAGACGCCGCAGGTCCTCGGGGGTGTCCACGTCCGACGCCGCGGGCAGGAGCTCGACGGCGAGCCCCAGCTCCCGGCAGCGCTCGAGGGTCGCGGGCAGCACCCGGTCGGTGCTCCAGGCGATCTCCGCGAACAGCCGCGGCGCCACGGCCCCGGCGCGCAGGGCGATCAGGTAATAGCCGCCGTCCTCGGCGGGACCCAGCACCACGTCGGCGCCGGACTCGATCTTTTCAAAGGCGCGGTGCACCAGCTCGACCGGCAGCGTAGGATGGTCGCTCCCCAGCGCAGCCACCGAGCCCGCGCCGGCCTCCGCCGCGGCCTCGGCGAGCGCCCGGTAGAGCCGCTCCCCCAGATCGCGCCCCCGCTGCCGCACGCCGTCCACCGGACCGGCCGGCATCGCCTCGCCCGGATCGAGCGCCCAGGCCAGCCGCAGCTCGAACTCCCCCTGCCGCAATCGGTCGAGCAGGTCCTCCAGGAACGCGGCGTGGAGCGCCGCCGCCTGAGCGGCGGTAAGATCCCCGATCAGCCGCGTCTTCACCCGGCCTTCGCGAGCCGGCTTGGTGAACAGGAGGAGGCGGCGGGGGACGAAGGCGGACACGAGGCGGGATTGTATCCAAAATGCTTCTTTCTCTCCTGACGGATTTCGGAACCGGGGATTATTACGTCGCCGCCGTCAAGGGCACGGTGCTCCGCCTGGCGCCGGGAACGGCGCTGGTGGACGTCTCCCACCAGGTGCCGCCGGGGGACGTGGAGACCGCCGCGTTCCTGCTCGCCGCCGCAGTGCCCTCTTTTCCGGCCGGGACCGTCCACCTGGCGGTGGTGGATCCGGGGGTGGGGAGCGGCCGCCGCATCCTCGCCGTCCGCACCCCCGCCGCGCTCTTCGTGGCGCCGGACAACGGCCTGCTCGGCGCCTTCCTGGACGGTCTGGACGGCGCGGAGGTGCGGAGCGTGGAGCGGAGCGACCTGTTCCTCGCCGGACCCGGCCAGACCTTCCACGGCCGGGACCGCTTCGCGCCGGTCGCGGCCTGGCTGCTGCGCGGCGGGAGGATGGACGAGCTCGGGCCGGAGATCGGCGATCCGGTGCGGCTGCCGGCCGCTCCTCCGCGCCGCGCCCCGGGACGCATCTCCGGGCGGGTGATCCACATCGACCGCTACGGCAATCTGGTCACCGACATCCCGGCCGGCTGGCTCCCCGCCGGCCCCTGCCGCGCCGAGGTGGGAGGGAGCGCCGCCTGCGCCACCTCGCGGCGGGTCACCCACTACGCCGAGATCCCTGCCGGCGAAGCGGCGATGCTCGCCGGCTCGCTCGGCACCCTCGAGCTGTCGCTCAACGGCGAGGACCTCGCCCGGCGCTGGAGCGTCGCCCGCGGCGCCGCCGTGGAGCTGACCTGGAACGGATCTTGAAGCGAGAGAGTCAGGCGGCGTTGCGTGTGACGACGCGGTGACGAGATTTCATCCGATCGGGATACAATGGGCCCACCCGGTGCCCCATCGATCTGGAAGGAGCGTGAGGAGATGAGCAAGTGGGAGTACAAGATCATCAACATACGCAGCGAGAACTACCGGCTCGATCCCAACGCCGCGACGCAGTTGAACCTGCTGGGAGACGAGGGATGGGAGCTCGTTTCCATCACGTCCGTCAACTTCAAGACCGGCGCGACCGACAACATCGCCATGGTCTTCAAGCGGCCCGTCGCGGGCTGAGGGTCGGGGGCGACGCTACTTCCTGAGTTTCTTCCTGGCCTTGCCGGCGATCCTTCCGGCCTTGCGCCGGCCCCGCCGGACGGCCACTGCGAATCCCACGGCGCCCGCCGCCAGGGTCATCAACAGGTACTTTTTCCTGGGCAGCACGCCCACCTCGGTCTTGACGGCGGTGCGCACGTCGGCGAGGCGCAGCTCGGCCTCGCGGCGGCTCTCCTGCAAGCGGCGCTCGGCCTCCCGCCGCGCCTCTTCCAGACGGTCGCTCATGGCAGATCCCTCCCCAGGGACGGCTCGCCCTGCGGCTCGACGTCCAGCGTCTTCGCCTGCGCGAGCAGGTTGTGCTGCCACCAGTCGAGGTGGCTGTCCACCCGCCGCCGCACGGTCTCGACCGGGCTCTCCACCCGGCGCATCCGGCCGAGGCCGAAGCGCGCCAGCACGGCCGCCACGATCACGAACAGCGCCAGCACCACCAGCGACGCGCCCCACCACGGCAGCCAGACGTGGAGCAGCGAGACGAGGACGAAGAGGACCAGACCGACGATCCAGAACAGCAGCATAGCGGCGGCGCCGAAGAGCCCCAGCGCCATCCCGAGATTGCGGCCCGAGCGCTCGAAGTCCTCCTGTAGCGTGCCCAGCTCGGCCCGCCAGACCTCCAGCAGCGCCTCCCCCAGCGAGCGCACCAGATCCATCCATCCCTGCATCCTGGCCCCCTTGTCGTCCCGATATCTCCCGCCCATCCTACGGCAACGCCGCCGTCAACGGGTAACGGTCAACCCCCGGCTCAGGAACGAGGCCTGCGCGGCGATGTCGTCGCGCACCCCGATCGCCACCCGCTGCTCGCCGCCGCGCATCAGCAGGGTCACCGAGTAGACGAACTGCCGCGACTGCGCCTTGGCGAGGTCGGCCTTGGCGATGCTGATCGGCACCGGCGCCTGCTGCACTTCCGAGGTGCCGCCGCTGGAGTCCATGGCGGCGATGAACAGCCGCACCTTGGCGTCCTCGCTCGTCTCGCGCGGGATCAGCACCAGCTTGCCGATCGGGATGCGCACCAGCACCGGCACCAGGAAGTAGCCGTCATCGCGCGGCCGGGGCTTGCCGAACTCGAGCGTCACGTCGAGCGGGTTCTCCTCGAACGGGAAGTTGAGCGCCGCCAGCGTGCCGTCGGTCATCCGCGCCTCGGTGCTCTTGTCGCGGTACCCCTCGCGGTGACGCACCTGGAGGTCCCGCCGGTTCTTCACCTTCACGTCGACCTTGTAATACCGGCCGTCACCGAAGTGCGGCGGCGTATAGCCGAGCGAGTAGTAGTTGTTGAAGTCGCTCGCCACCCGCTCCAGCCGGGGCGTGATCACGTTGGTGTTGATAATGGCGACGCCGCCTGTCTTCTCGGCCATGAACTGCAGCGAACTCTGGAGGTTCGAGATGTTGACCGAGTCGACGAGCTGCGTGAGGCCCGGCGCCGAAGGGCCCGGCCCCTGGTTCGCCGCCGAGGTCGACTCGTAGGTCCGCAGACCCGCGGCGTCGATGGTGTAGAAGGTGATGCGGTTGGCGTTCGCCTGCGAGGCCAGCTCCTCGAGCCGGTGGGAGATGTCGAACTCCAGCGTCTGGGTGAGGCTGGTGCTCTGCTCGCCGTACTTGTTCTGCACGGCGTAGAAGACGTCCTGGCCGGCGATCATCTGCAGGCCATCGCTGACGTAGAGCACCGCCTTGCGGCCCGGCATGCCCGCCAGGGCGTCGATCATCTTCTTGATCGCGTCGACCGAGAACGACAGATCGTTGAAGGCGGACTGGGCATAGGTGCGGGCGTAGCTGTCGGCCTCGTTGACGCTCTGCGAGTCCTGGATCTTCTGCAGGAAGTCGCGGCGGTCGGATTCGCCGTGGACCCCCTGCGCCGAGACCTTCTCCAGCTCGAGCATCCCCGAGGCGATCAGGCTCGGGTCGCTGGTGAAGGTGTGCCGGATGTGCAGCTCGCGGTCGTAGGTGACCAGCATGAGCTGGTCGTCCCTGTGGAGCGTCCGGCCGATGAAGGCCCGCAGCTCGCGCATGACGCGATTGCGGTTGAACGGCGTGAGGTTGTAGTTGTCGATGTAGACGATCAGCCGCAGCCGCTGGTCCTCCGGCGTCTGCACCTTCTCGAGGTCCTGCGGCGGGACGCCCGGCACCGGAGCGGCGGGCGCCGGCTGCGCGGCCAGCTCGGCGGCGGGCGTCGTGGCCTTGCCGTTGTTGACGGCGTAGAAGTTGGTGATCTCCAGCGGCCGGCCGTTCTCGAAGAGCTGGAAGTCGTTCTTGGTCAGGCCGTTGACGGGATTGCCCTTCTTATCGGTGACGTAGACGTCGACGTTGACGACGCTGACGTTGACCGTCTCGATGAACGCTCCGGGATCCGCCGGCGCGGCGGCCGCCGGCGACTTCCCTTTCCCCGGAGCGGCCTTTCCCTGCGCGCCCGCCTGGCCCATGAGCCCCAGGGCGAGGAGCAGCCAGAACGCCGTCAAAACACGCTGCGATGACCTCATAAACCTCTTCTTTCTGGTCTTTCCAGACTGAGTCCGCGCCGATTATACGGGACGGGCCCGGCCTTGCGGGGTGAACCCTCACTTCCCCGGCGGCGCCACGTCGGCCTGGGCGGTGAGGATCTTGCCGCTCAGCGGATCGAAGATCGCCAGCATCAGGTGGTGCGGCGTGCGGCGCAGCTTGAGCCGGGTCTCGTAGCGGACGAAGGTCCCCGTCTTGGGCGCCTCGTCGGCGCTGAGCACCACCGGGATGACCGGCACCGGCGCCCGGTTGCCCCCCGCGTCCTGGACGGAGACCCGCAGCTCGAGCTCCGACTTGTACTTGCCCGCGATCGGCACGAAGGTGATCGCGTCCACCGGGATGGCCAGCGCCACCGGCACCTCCATCTCCCGGCGGCCGGAGTCGACCGGCGTGCCGAGCTTGACCGGGATCGCCCGGGTGTCCGGCGAGTTGCCGAAGAGCATGGCGCTCTCGACGATCATCGACGTCTCGGCCTTCCGCGACAGGTCCAGGAAGTCGTTGCGGGCGCGGACCTTGAGCCCCTTGGGCAGCACCGCCACCGTCACCCTGTGGCGCTTGTCGTTGCCCTTCCAGGCGGGGGTGAAGCCGAACCAGTAGTAGGAGCGGGTGTCGGCCTCGACCGCCTGCAGCAGCTCGGCGCTCGCCGAGTTGAGCAGCGCCCGGCCCCCCGTCTGCTCGGCGACGTAGAGGAGCGAGGCCTCGTGCTCCTGCTCGCGCAGGTTGATCCCCGCCGGCGCCGGACCGGCGAGCGAGGCGTCGACCGAGGCCCCCTCGATGCCGGGCACGTCCACCGGATAGAGGGTGTAGCCGAGGCGGTTGGCGGTGTCGACCAGCGGCCGGAAGATCTCCTCGCCCGGCGGCACCTCGCGCTCGCTGATCGGCCGGTTCGGGTTGTTCACCACGTAGTCGGTGGCCGAGAACGGCCAGCCGCCGGCCAGCAGCAGCATCACCTTGCGTCCCGGCGGGGAGGCGAAGCCGCGCAGCGCGCTGACCGCCGCGTCGACGGCGCGCTCGGTCTGCCCCGCCACGCGGGCAGCGAACTCGATCTCCTGGAGATCGAGTTGGCGGGCGAACGACGCCCGCGGGCCGGGCTCGTAGGTGGCGCCGGAGAGGCGCCGGCCCTCCTGGAAGGTGCGCAGCTCGGCCATCCGCGCCACCCCGTTCGCCCGCAGGCCGATCGCCTTCTGGATCGCCGCCCCGAGCTGCCGCTCGGAATTCGACCAGCTCGACAGCATGTCGATCCGGGAGCCGTCCCAGGCGACGATCGCCATGCGGTCCTCGGGGCCCAGCCGCGAGATCTGGGTCTTGAGGTTCTGCAGCAACTGGTCGCGCCGCGGGGTGACCGAGAAGAAGTCGTCGATGAACACCAGGTAGCTGGTGCCGACCGGGCTGCCCGGGGCCAGGCTCGGCAGGCCCTTGACCGGCGAGCTCTCGGCCCCCGCCGCGGGAGCGATCGCCTGGCCGCCGCGAACCTCGTTGAAGAACTCGATGGGCACGGGCTTGCCGTCGACCTCCAGGCGAAAATCGCCCGGGGTCAGCCCGGAGATCCGGTTGCCCTGGCGATCGGTGACCACCGCCTCGACGTTGACCACCCGCACCTCGATCTGCTCGCCGAAGATGCTCTGCGGCGCCCCGGCCGCCGGCGCCGGAGGCTGCTGAGCCGCGGCCGGCAGCAGGGACGCGAGCAGGGCCGGAAGGGCCAACCCGATGGAACGAAACGTTTGCATGGAAATTCTCCGTAGGACAAAACCGTAGGACTGAACATGGGCGACCCGGGCCGCCCACGCGGTTCTGCCTCTGCACAACAACCGGGATCGGCGGTTCATTCTCTCCCGTCCGCGGCGCCGCGGGGCGGGTAGTCGGCCTCGCCCCACAGCGAGTTGCCGCTGGCGGGGTCCTGGACCGTGATCGCCAGCCGCTGGCGGATGTTGCGGAGCCGGACCGTGACGTGGAAGCGGGCGGTGGCGCCGGCGGTCGGAACGGCCGGCACGGTCGTCCTCATACGGGCTCTGGGCTGCTCCGCGCGCTCCCCGTTCTCGTCCTTGCAGATCATGGCGAGGAACACCTCGGCGGCATAGCCCCCGCCGGTGGGCACCAGCGTCAGGGACTCGAAGGGGATGTCCAGCGTCAGCGGGACCTCCACCTCGCCGCGGCCGACCCGCCTTGCCTCGCCGAATCTGACGGCGAGCCGCCGGTCGCTCCCCGCCGAGCCGAAGAGGAGCACGCTCTCGGCCTTCAAGGCGTTCCGTGTCTGCTTCGAGGTATCGGCGAAGCCGGCGCGCGCCCGCACCGTGAGGCCCGGCCGCCGGGTCTCGACCGTCACCCGGTGCCTGCGGTCGTCCGCCTTCCAGACCGGCGTGAAGCCGAGCCAGTAGTATGAGCCCGAGTCGTCCACCACCTCGCGGAAAGGCTCGAGGGCGGAGGAGAGCACCGCCCGGCCGCCGGTCGCCGCGGCGAGATGGTCGAGGGCGATGATCTCGTAAGGATCCGCCTGGGCGGTGTCCACGGGATAGACCGTGTAGCCGAGCTGGTTGGCCGCCTCGATCATCGGGCGGTAGAGCCCGGCCTCGACCCGCAGCGACCAAGCGGCGGAGACGAACAGCAGGACCTTGCGTCCAGGCGGTGCCTCGAAGCCCCGCAGCGCGGTGGCGACGGAAGGCGCCGTCTTGCCGAGCCGGCTCCTGGCCTCCGGGCTGCTGCGTCCCGAGAGGGCCGCCATCTCCGTCGCCATGATGTTGCCGTAGGGGCTGGGATCGCCGTCGCCGATGCTGTTCTCGAGCAGGAGGTCGACGTCGGCCTTGAGCGACCGCTGGTGCGCGATCTGCTGGTTGCCTCCGGTCGGCCGCCGGTGGGCCCGCTCCAGGGCCGCGGCGAGCGTGGCGGCGTCGCCGGTCCAGCCGCACAGAACGTCGAGGCGGGTGCCGTCGGAAGCCAGCACCGCCATCCGGTCGCCGGGAGCAAGGCGGGGGAGATCGCGCTCGAGCTTGTCCAGGAAGGAGTCCCGGAGTCGGGCGACGGCGAACGACTCGTCGATATAGAGCAGGTAGTTGCGACCCACCCCCTCTCCCGCCGCCACCGGGGCCTGGGGTCCCGCGGTAGAGGCCTTGCCCTGCTCGACCTCGGTGAAATATTCGATCGGCGTCTCCCGGCCGTCCACCAGCAGTCGGAGATCTCCCGCCGACAGCCCGTGAACGCGCTCACCCTTGGCGTCCGTGACCTCCGCCTCGACGTTGACCACCCGGACGTCGATCGACTCGCCGAACACCTCCGGTGGCGGTTGCGGGCTGGCCTGCTGCGCCGCCACTGCCGCCGCCGAAGCCATGAACAGGAGAGCGGCGCCGCGCCGTCCGAGCGCCCTCACCGGCGACCTCTCTCGTTGCGGGCGTGCTGGATCTGGGGCGCCCACTTCGCCTCGCCCCAGATCGCGGTGCCGTTGACCGGATCCTGGACCGAGAACACCAACTTCTGGCCGACGTCGCGGACGCGGACCGCGGTCTGGAAACGGGCATAGGTGCCCTTGCGCGGCAAGGTCTTCAGATCCACCTTCAGATGCGAGGGCGGCAGGTCCGCGCGCCCCCCCTTGTCGTCCATCGCCACGATGGCCAGCGGCGTCTCGGCGATATAGCCCTTCCCTTTGGGCGTCAGCGCCAGCGACTCCACCGGCACGCCCAGCGTCACCGGGATCTCCATCTGCCCGCGCCCCGCCGGCCTCGGCGCGCCGAGCTGGACGATCAGCCGCCGGTCCCCCTCGGCGCCGCCGAACAGCATCACGCTCTCGGCCTTCATGGCGCTCTCCGTCCGCTTCGACAGGTCGGAGAAGCCGCCGCGCGCCCGCACCTTGAGGTCCGCCCGCCGCGGCTCGACCGTCACCCGGTGCCCGCGATCGTCGGCCTTCCAGGTGGGCGTGAAGCCGAGCCAGTAGTAGAAGCCGGTATCGGCCACCACCTCGCGGAAGGCGTCCAGGTTGGCGGTGACCACCACCCGGCCGCCCGTCCTCCCGGCGAGCGCGCCCAGCGCCGAGACCTCGCGGACGTCCGACTGGGCCACGTCCACGGGATAGATCGTATAGCCGAGCCGGTTGGCGGCCTCGATCATCGGCCCGTAGAGCCGCGGCGCCACGCTCAGCGTCCAGGCGCCCGAGAGCAGCAGCATCACCTTGCGGCCCGGCGGCGCCGTGAAGCCGCGCAGCGCGCCGGCCGCGGCGGCGGCCGTCCGGCCGAGCTGCGTGCGCGCCTCCGGGCTGACCCGGTTCGAGGCGTCGTCGACGACCGCCGCGATCTGATCCCCTTCCAGGCCGCTTTCAAGAACCCAGTCCACGTCCCGCTGCAGCGCCCGCTGGTGCATGAGCTGCCGGCTCCCCTGAGCCGGACGCTGGCGGGCCCGCTCCAGGGCCGCGGTCAGCGCGGCGGCGTCGCCCGTCCAGCCGCTCACGACGTCGATCCGCGAGCCGTCGAAGGCCAGCACAGCCATCCGGTCGGCGGGCTTGAGCAGCGTCAGGTCGCGCTCGAGCTTCGCCAGCGCCTCGTTGCGGATGTTGCCGAGCGAGAAGGAGTCGTCGACGTAGATCAGGTAGTTCCGCCCCACCTCCTCTCCCGCCGCCACCGGCGCCTGGGCTCCGGCGGCGGTCGCGGGGGTCGCGGCGGCGGCCTTCCCCTCCTCGACCTCGGTGAAATACTCGACCGGCACCTCGCGGCCGTCCACCAGCAGCCGGAAATCCCCCGCCGAGAGCCCGCGGACGCGCCCGCCCTTGACGTCCGTGACCACCGCCTCGACGTTGACCACCCGGACGTCGATCGACTCGCCGAAGGCCGGCACCTGCTGCGTCCCCGGCTCCTGCTGCGCCAAAAGCGGCAGGCTCCCCGCCAGCAGGATTGCCCCTATGACGAGAGTGCGGAGCTTCATGATCCACCTCCTGGGATATCAAACCACAGTGACGGCAGGGGCCAGAGCAAGGAGGATGCCGGGAGGGAATAAACTCCGCCTTCCCGTATAATTCTTCTCGAATCAATGTTTTGCGAGAGGGTGGGCGAAGCTCCGGAGCGGCGGGATTCCTCGCGAGAGGACGCCGGCGTCCTCGGCAAGCTTCAGCTCCTTCTTACAAAGCCGAAAAGGACGCCGCCCGGGAAATTTACCGGCGCGGGGAGGGGTTTTCATTCGAGGCGAGACGAAAAACCGACGCGCTCCGACGCGCCTTGTAAAACAGGGCGCGAGACGGATTCATCTTGGGAGGTTATACTTCGCGTGATGCTCGGATCAACATCGAATCGTTGCGGCGCTCCGACTCCTGATGCGCGTGGCTGGCGGCCGCGCACCCTCCTGCGGGAGCTCCGGCTTCCCTCGATCCTGCTGGCCCTCGCCGTCGTGGGTCTTCACGCCAACTTCGCGGGGCCACAGACGGCAAATGCCGCTTCCGTGCCAGAGTCCCTGCCGGCCGCGATCTATGCCTCGGCCCCGGCGGCCGCCCCGGCCATCTTCTCCCAGAACGCTCAGGGGCTCTCCCCGAAGGTGCTCGCGATGGCGCTCGACGCGGTCTCCTCCGCTCGCGCCCGCGGCGTCTCCGGCCGCAGCGACCGGCTGACGGTCATCGATTACTCCCTGCCCTCGACCACGCCGCGCCTGTGGGTCCTCGACCTCGCGCAGGGCAAGGTGCTCTTCCACGAGCTGGTGGCGCACGGAGCCGGCAGCGGCGATCTCTACGCCACCCATTTCTCGAACGTCAACGAGAGCCGGCAGTCCAGCCTCGGCCTGTTCCTCACCGGCGACACCTACGAGGGCGGCAAGGGCTACTCGCTCAAGCTCCGGGGCCTCGATGCCGGCCTCAACGATCTCGCCGAGAAGCGCAACATCGTGATGCACGGCGCCTGGTACGTCAGCGCCGACCACGCCCGGCAGTTCGGCATGATCGGCCGGAGCTGGGGCTGCCCGGCGCTGCCGGTGGAAGACGTCAAGCCGGTGATCGACACCATCAAGGGCGGGACCTTCGTCTATTCCTACGCCGGCTCCGGCAGCGCGCCCGCTCAGCCGGCCGTGGCCCGGGCCTCGTACTCCCCCGCGTCCGTGCACCTGCACCGCCGGCCGGCCGCGAGCACCCGCATGACCCGCGTGGCCCGGGCGACGAACCGGACCCGGACGTCGTCCTCCGGACGGAGCGCCACGTCGCCGTCCGCCCAGCCCGCCGCTTCGCGCGCCAGGCGCTAGGCTCCTCAGCTCTCCAGGGCTTCCACGCCGCCGGGCCGCGCATCGACGTGGCCCTCCCCGTGCTCTTCCTCCTCAACTTCTACCACGTCCGCCAGGATTCGGCGGGCACGGTCGACGTCGAGCTCCCCCCCTCCCAGCGCGACACGACGACCGTGGCCACGCCGTTGCCGATGAGGTTGGTGATGGCGCGCGCCTCGGACATGAAACGGTCGATGCCCAGCAGCAGGGCGAGACCGGCGACCGGGATGTTTCCTACCGCCGACAGCGTCGCCGCCAGCGTGATGAAGCCGCCGCCCGTCACCGCCGCCGCCCCCTTCGAGGTGAGCAGCAGCACCGCCAGGATCTCCAGCTCCTGCGCCAACGTGACGTGCGTGTTGGTGGCCTGGGCGATGAACAGGGTGGCGAGCGTCAGGTAGATCGAGGTGCCGTCGAGATTGAACGAGTAGCCCATCGGCACCAGCAGGCCCACCACCGACTCCGGGCAGCCGAGCCGCTCCAGCTTGCGCATCAGGAGCGGCAGCGCCGACTCCGATGACGAGGTGCCGAGCACGATCAGGATCTCCTCGCGCAGATAGCGCAGGAACCTCAGGATGCCGAGGCCCGCGGCGCGCATCACCAGCCCGAGGACGACCAGCACGAACAGCAGGCTGGTGGCGTAGAAGGTCGCCATCAGCCCGCCGAGTTGGAGCAGGCTGCCGATCCCGTACTTGCCGACCGTGAACGCCACCGTGCCGAAGGCCCCGAGCGGGGCTACCCTCATGACGACCGCAACGATGCGGAAGAGGACGTGCGAGAGCTCCTCGACGAAGCGCAGCACGAGCTCGCCGCGCGCCCTGAGGCCCGCCAGGGCCACGCCGAAGAGGATCGAGAACAGCAGCACCTGCAGGATGTCGCCGCGCGCGAACGCGTCCGCCACATCCTTGGGGATGATGTTGAGGAGAAACTCCGTGGTGCTGAGCGCGTGGCCCGACGTGGTGTAGCCCGCGATGGCCTTGGTGTCGAGCGCCGCCGGATTGACGTTCATCCCGGCGCCCGGCCGCAGGAGCTTGCCGACCAGCAGGCCGAGGGCGAGCGCGAAGGTGGTCAGGACCTCGAAGTAGACGAGCCCCTTGAGGCCGATCCGCCCCACCCGCTTCAGATCGCCCATCTTGGCGATGCCCGTCACCACCGTCGTGAAGACGATGGGCGCGATCAGCATTTTGACCAGCTTGATGAACCCATCGCCGAGCGGCTTCATGGCCGCGCCGAGCGCCGGGTCGAGGAACCCGAGCAGGGCCCCGAAAGCGACCGCCGCCAGGACCTGGACGTAAAGGCTACGGACCAACCTCTTCATGGGCGGCCTCCGCGGAGTGTCGTGACACTCTAGGCGCGGAGGACCTCCGAGGCAAGGGCGATAGGATGGATGGGATGAACGGGACGGACGACGAGATCGTCGAGGCGACGAAGCGCTGGCTCGAGAAGGCCGTCATCGGCCTCAATCTCTGCCCGTTCGCCCGGGCGGTATACGTCAACGACCAGATCCGCTACGTGGTCAGCGCGGCGGAGACCCCCGAGGCCCTGCTGGCCGATCTCCTCGACGAGCTCCAAGCCCTGGTGGCGGTGGCTCCGGAGCGGACCGAGACCACCCTGCTGATCCACCCGCGGGTGCTCGGCGACTTCCTGGATTACAACGATTTCCTCGGCGCGGCCGACGCCGCCGTCGCCGACCTCGGCCTCGCCGGGGTCCTCCAGATCGCCAGCTTCCATCCGCGCTACCAGTTCGCCGGCACCGCGCCGGACGACGTCGAGAACTACACCAACCGCTCGCCCCACCCGATGCTCCACCTGCTGCGCGAGACGAGCGTGGAGCGTGCGGTGGCGGCGTTTCCGGACGCCGCGAAGATCTACCAGAAAAACATTGAGACCCTGCGCCGCCTCGGCCACGAGGGCTGGCGGCGCCTGGGTCTCGATCGCTGACGGAAACCGGCGAGCCGGCTAGACCGGCGGCGGAGGCGGTGGCGCGGGCTTGCGCTCGCGCTGCTGCTGCCGGTCTTCCCGTCTCTGCTGCTGATTCTGATTCTGTTGCTGAGGACGGGCCTGGGCGGCCTGCTGCTCCCGCTGGTGGCGGGCCTGCAACATCTGCTGCTCGCGCTGCTGCTGCTGCTGGAGGGCGCGCTGCTCGGCCTGGTGCTGAGCCGCGACCGCCGCGGCGGTCCCCTGGGCCTGCGATTCGCTCTGGTGCATCTGCTGGAGCCGGTTGCGCTCAGCCTCCTGGCGGGACTGAAGCTGCTGCTGCTCGGCCTGGTGCTTGCGCTCCAGGTCGGCCGGAGCGAGCGCCCGCGGGGCATTCGGCGCCGGCTGGCCCGGCTGCGGCTGCTGACCCGTCTGCAACCGCGGCTGCTGGCCCCGGGACGGCTGGCCCGGCTGCGGCTGCTGGCCCGGCTGCCGCTGTTGCAGCCGCTGCTGGCGCTGCTGGAGCGCCACCGGCGGGGTCATGTCCGCCCGTGGCTGCCGCAGGGTGGTGGCCGGCCGGAACAGCGAGATCTGGTTGCCCTGGATCCGCGCCACGCGGCCCTGCGCCGGGTTCCTGACCTCCTGGAGCTGGTAGCGCCTCACCGGCTGGCCGGTCACCTGCTCGACGCGACGCGGATCGAGGCTCTGGTTGACGACCCGGTTGTTGACGACCCGAATATTGGTGATGTTGTTCGTGCTGCGGATGAAGGTCACATTGCGGGCCGGCGGCAGGATGACGGACGGCAGCCGCTCGTCGAGAAAGGAGCGCTCCGGCACGAAGGAGTAGGCGTAGGGATCGATCGAGGCGCTCAGGCTCAGGCCCCCGATCTGGATGCCGATGCCCGCCTGGAAACCGACCGAAGGCGGCAGGGGCGCCCAGCCGACGTAGCCGCCACCCTGCTGGAAGGAGACCCACGCCGGACCCCACTCGGTCCCGGGCACCCACAGCCAGCCGTACTCCTGATCGAGCAGCCAGCGGCCGTAATGATAGGTGGCCCAGCCCCAGGGCTCCTGCGAGATCCAGGTCCAGCCGTAATCCGTATCGACCCAGTGGCCGAGGGTGTAAGGGCGCCAGCCGACCGCGACCCGCGTCGGCTCCCAGACCCAGCCGTAGCCGCTGCGCTGGATCCAGCGGCCGTAGGGAGAGAGCTCGCCATAGAAGACGCTCTCGTCGACAGGGCCCTGTCCCGCGTCATAGGAACCCTGATCGTAGGCGCCCGGATCGTTGTAGGACCCCTGGTCCTGATACGCGGAGTCCGGCTGCGGATCGTAGTAGGGGGCCTGGTTGTCATACCCCTGATTGTCGTAGCCCTGGTTGTTATATCCCTGGTTGTCATACCCCCCCTGCGGGTCATAGGGAGGCTGCTGCGGGGCGCCGTAGTTCCCATTCCCTCCGGTGGGAGGCGGCGGGGGCGGATACGACGGATACGACTGCGACTGGACGGCCCAGGCTGAGCCCAGGGCCGCCAGCAAGGTTGCGAAGACGAGGTTGCGCGCTTTCATGATGGACCTCTTTCTCGAGGGTCGTTAAAGTACCGACATCCTCACCTTTTACTGCAAGAGGCAGGCCACAGGCCAGGAGGCTCGGATTCCGGCTCAGCTCTCGTCGAGGAAAGGAGTCAGCAGGGTGGCGAGCTCCCGAGGAACGCTGTGCTGGAGAGCGTGCGCCGCCCGTGGAACGACGGCGAGGCGGCCGCGCGGCAGCAGGCCGCAGACCTTCTCCGCCCAGCCCTCGGAGACCACCGGGTCGCGCCCGCCGCGCACGACCAGCGCCGGCATGTCGAGGGCCGGGAGCTTCTCCTCGATGCGGTCGGCCAGCGCGTACCGCAGGGTGCGGAGCACCCGCCCAAGGCCGGCCCACAAGTAGTCGGCCGCCACGATCGGGGCCAGCGACAAGGGCTCCCGCGGCACGTCGCGCAGCAGGCGCAGGAGCTCCCGGGGAACGCTGCGTCCGGCGTCGTCGACGGTCGGCGCGGCCAGCACCAGGCGCGCCACGAGCTGCGGGTGGTGAGCCGCGAGGTCGGCCACCACCTGGCTGCCCAGCGAGTGGCCCAGGAACGCCGCCCGCCCGAGCCCCGCGACAGGCATCCAGGCAGCCAGGAATTCCGCCTGGGCGTGGACGTCGAGCGGCCGCCGGGGCTTCTCGCTCCGGCCGAAACCGGGGATGTCCGGCGCATAGACCGGACGGCTCACGGCGAGGACTTCGGCGAGCCGGAGCATGTACCGCGAGGACACCCCGAGGCCGTGCACCAGCACCACTGGCACCCCTCCCGCCGCCGGTCCGGCCGAGGCCCGGACGTGCACCCTGAGACCTCCCACCGCCACGAAACAGCTTTCGATCGCCCCGGCCGGCGGCCTCACTTCCTGAGCACCCAGGTCGTCATGCACCGCTGGTCCTGCACGACCGTGGTCTTCAGGGGATCGAGCAGCGCGCCGCCGAGATCCGCGGTGAGCTCGAGCAGGTACGGCTCGTCGACCAGGAAGCGCTCGCTGCCGTCGGGCAGGCGGAAGCGCCGCCCACCCCGCGGCGTCACGCGGCGCTCCATGCCGATCGACGACGCGAGGCGGCAGAAGAACAGGCCATGGGGCTTCAACAAACGCCAGGAACCCAGCAGCATGGCGCGGAACTGCGCCTCGTCGCGGGCGAAATGGAGGACGGCGCTGCTGATCACCACGTCGGCGCAGCCGTCCGGAAAGCTGCTCGATTCGAGGGCTTCGGCGCGGAAGTTCCCGTCGGGGAGCCGCGGGGCCAGTCGCGCCACCAGGGACCGCACCGACCCGACCGCCTCCGGGTCGGCATCCAGGGCGAAGACCTCATAGCCCTCGCGCAGCAGGAAGACGAGGTTGCGCCCGCCTCCGCACCCCGCGTCGAGCACGGTCATGTCGGGTCGGATGCGGCCCCGGAGAAGCTGGTCGAACAGGTAGACGTCGAGCGGCCCGAAGAGGGATGCGAGGTCGGTCATGGCGGGATTCTATGTCGCCCGCCCGGCGCGGGATCGTCACCCGCTCTTCATGCAACTGTTGCTTGACAATTGATGGCGCGTTTCTAAGGTAGCGCTCAAACGGCCCTGCCTGGACTGCCATCGTGGCCCTCCGAGAGGCCGAGGGAGAGAACAGCATGACGAGGTTGACCCGAAACGGTGTCGGTATCGCGCTCATTTTCGCGGGAGCTCTCAGTCTGTCCACCCGCTCGCCCGCGGCTCCATTGGAGCGCGTGGACCCCGCGAGCGGACAGGCGGACGACGAAGCGCTGCGGGCCGCATCCGTCATCCAGCACGTGTTCGTGATCGCGATGGAAAACCACGACTCCACGCAGATCTACGGCAATACGACCGACGCGCCGTACATCAACAACACCCTGATCCCGAGCTATGCCCACGCCACGAACTTCAACGACACGCTCGCCCTCTCGATCCCCAGCGAGCCGCACTACGTCTGGATGGAAGCGGGCACCAACGCCTTTTCCGATCACACCTTCACCACCGACAACAATCCGTCGAGCTCGAACAGCACGAGCAGCACCGCCCACCTGGTGACGCAGATCAAGAACGCCACGAGCGGTGTCACCTGGATGACCTACCAGGAAGGACAGAACTCCACGACCGGCGCCTGCCCCATCGCCGGCAGCGGCTTCTACGCGCCGAAGCACGATCCCTTCATCTTCTTCCAGGACGTCTCCGGCAATCCGCCGTCGAAGACCAACGCCTACTGCGTGGCGCACAGCAAGCCCTACAGCTCGTTCGCGACCGATCTGGCGGCGAACAACGTGGCCTCCTACGTCTTCATCACGCCGAACCTGTGCAACGACATGCACGGGGCGACCGGTTGCCCGAACAGCAACTCGATCCGCTCCGGGGACGACTGGCTGAAGGCGGAGCTGCCCCGCATCATCAACTGGGCCACCACCCACTCCGGGACCATCTTCATCACCTGGGACGAGGGCAGCTCGACGGGGAAGATGCCCTTCCTGGCCATCGGTCCCGGCGTCAAGGCGAACTACGCGGGCGCGGTGTCCTACACCCACGGCTCGATCATCAAATCCGTGGAGCGCATCCTGGGCCTGCCGATCCTGTCGACGGTGTCTTCCAGCAACGATCTGGCGGACCTGTTCAACGCCGGGTTCTTCCCCTAATGCACAAGCGCGGGTGGCTCATCGGCTCCAGCGGGATGCGATGTCCCGCATCTCGGCGTTCTCGATGATCCGCCCGCGCATCCCCTCGGCCGTCGCCTGGAGCATCGCGCGCCCGATGTCCTCCCCCGCGACATACAGGCTGCGGAACCCCTTGAACAGGCGGGACAGCGGGCGCAGGGCCTGGTAGAGCCGCGGCCCGCTCTGCGAGGCCTCCCCGTCGATGAACGCCGGGCGCCAGCACACCGCGTCCACCCGAGCGATCAGGTCCCGCTCCGTCTCGGCCTTCACGCGGGCCCACATCATGCGGCTGTCCAGGCGCGCGCCCTGCCCGCTGATGAAATGGAAGACCGCATCGGGGCTCTGGAGCTTGAGCGCGCCGGCGGCGGCCAGGGCGAAGTCGTGGGTGATCGCGCGATATTCCGCCTCGCCCGCCACCTGCGAGGCGGAGATCCCCAGACAGAACAGGCAGGCGTCGACGCCGGCGAAAGCCGCCGCGACCGCTCCGTACTCCAGAAAATCGTCGTGGACGAACACGCGGAGCTTGTCGTGCCCGGGCTTCAGAGGACGGCGCGCGATCGCCCGCACCTCCTCGACCGCCGGCGAGGAGAGACAGACGCGGAGGACGCTCCCTCCCGCGGAGCCCGTGGCGCCGAAGAGCAGGATTTTCATGGTGCGCTCAGTATAGCGAAGTCAATCGCGAAGTCGTTTAGGATAGGCGCCTCTGGATCGCCAACCCAACACGAGGTGCCCGATGAAGCGTGCCGCATGGAGTCTCGCCGTTCTCGCGCTGGCCGTTCTCCCGTCCCCTGGTCGCAGCGCCGCGGCACCGGAGCCGGCCAAGCCGCCACGGATCGTCGCCGTCCGCGCCGGACGCCTGATCGACGGCCGCGGCGGGGCTCCCGTCCGCGACGCCGTGATCCTCATCCAGGGGGACCGGATCACCGCGGTCGGCTCAGGGCTCGCGCTCCCGGCGGGCGCCGAGGTCATCGATCTCTCCCGCAAGACGGTGCTCCCGGGCCTCATCGACTGCCACACCCATCTCACCAGCCAGTCCGGCGACTATTACGAGAATCTGTTCCGGCGCAGCCCCATCGATCTTGCGGTCGTCGCCCACGTCTACGCCCGCCGCACGCTCGAGGCAGGCTTCACCACCGTCCGCGACGTGGGAGCGAGCGAGTTCATCGACGTGGCGCTCCGCAACGCCATCGACCGCGGCGACGTGGTGGGTCCGCGCATGCAGGTGGCGACGCTCGCGGTGGGCTCCACGGGTGGGCACAACGACCTCTCGGGTTTCTCTCCGTACCTGCGCTTCGATCACTTTTCTGGCATCGCGGACGGCCCGGCTGAGATCCGCAAGCTGGTGCGCTTCGAGGTCAAGAACGGCGCCGACCTGATCAAGGTGATGGCGACCGCCGGCGTGCTCTCCGAGGAGGCCTCGGTGGGAGCGCCCCAGTACTCGCAGGAGGAGATGGACGCCGTGGTCGCGGAGGCTGCCATGTGGGGCAAGAAGGTGGCGGCCCATGCTCATGGCACGGAGGGGATCAAGCGCGCGGCGCGGGCGGGGGTCTCCTCGATCGAGCACGGCGGGATGATCGACGACGAGGGCATCCAGTTGCTCAAGGCGAAGGGCATCTATCTCGTGCCGGACATCTACACGGACGAGTACATCCTCGCCGAGGCGGACCACCTGGGGCTGCCGCCGGAGATGATCGAGAAGGAGAAGGAGCTGCGCAAGCACCAGCTCGCCAACTGGAAGCGCGCCATCGCGGCCGGCGTCAAGCTCGCCTTCGGCACCGACGCCGGGGTCTACCCCCACGGCCAGAACGCCCACCAGTTCCATTCGCTCCTGGATCTGGGCCTGTCGCCCGCGCAGACGATCCAGATGGCGACCACCAACGCCGCCGACCTCCTGGGCTGGAGCGACCGCGTCGGCAGCCTGGCCCCCGGCCGCTACGCCGACCTGATCGCCGTCGACGGCGATCCGCTGACCGACGTCACGGAGCTGGAGCGGGTGCGTTTCGTGATGAAAGGCGGGGTGGTGGTCAAAGAGGAAGCGAAAAAGGTGGCGAGGTGAGATGGAGCGCGGCCGGCGACCGGACAGCCCGGTCCGCCGGCCGGTCCTTCACGGCGAGCTCTACTTCGGCCCCTCCTGACCCTCGCCCAGCCGCTTGAACAGCTCCTGCAATCTCGCCCCTTCCGCCTTCTCGAAATCCGTGATCGGCAGCTTCTCGACCGCGTCCCGGAGCGGCTGCAGGTGCTGCTCCAGCTCGCGCGGCAGGGTGCCGTTTTGGATCAGAGTCGGAAGGACGAACCAGAAGAGCGGGATCCAGCAGGCCTGCACGCTGGGAGCGTACAGCGTGACGCAGTGGCGCTCGTCACAGCAGGCCTGGACAACCGCCCGGTCGGTGGCCCAGTTGCCGTACAGGTGACCCTGCGACCACCAGGTGTGGGCGGAGGCGCGGATCACATAACAGCCCGGCGGCAACTCCAGCTCCACGTGTCCGCACTTTGCAGGAACGCTGTCATATCTCTTCCCGCACCACTCGAGCACCTGCCCCTCGCAGTTGGAGACCGCCACCACCCAGTCCCGCTGGGCCATCCGGCAGGGGTTTCCCAGATCCGTGATCCAGATGTTGAGACGCGACATTCCCATCGTTTTCTCCTTTCTGGTTCAAACCACGAGAGCCGGTCGTGACCGCAGGTCTCGACGTCAGCTCCCGGCAGAAAGGTCTTCGCGGACGGGGGAGGTTTTCTGACGTTCCCGGCATAGAATGGTCCCCGATCCCGGCTTTAGCAGTTCGGTCCGGCTTCAGGAGAGGCGTCTTGGCCAAGGTTCTCGTCGTCGACAGCGATTCCGTGTTCGCGGCCGTGCTCGCGGACCGGCTCCACGTGGCCGGCCACGAGGTGCGGCGCCTGAGCGATGGCGCCCGCGCCGCCGCCATGGCCCAGGACCAGCAGGTGGACCTGGTGGTGCTCGGCGACTCGCCCAACGCCGGGCTGCCCGTGGTGGAGGCCCTGCGGGGACAGGGCGCGACGCGGGCCGTGCCCATCCTCATGCTCTCCGGCCAGAGCGCTCCCGCCGACCGCGTGGCCGCCCTGCGGGCCGGCGCCGACGACTATCTCGCCCGTCCCTGCGATCTCGAGGAGCTGCTGCTGCGGCTCGACCGCCTGCTCGCCAACCGCACCGCCGCTCTCCAGGTGCTCCAGGGGGACCTCGCGAACCATCCCCTCTGGGCCCTGCTCCAGTATCTCGGCCAGGTGCGCAAGACCGGCATCCTGCGGGTGAAGGGGGAGACCGGCGCGGGCACCATCGAGATGTGCGACGGCGAGCCCGCCGAGGCCCGCTGGCAGGGCCTCACGGGACACGCGGCGCTGCTCGCCCTGCTCTCCCTGGAGGAAGGCGGGTTCCGCTTCGATCCGGCGCCGCCCGGCCCGCCCGCGCCGCCGGCCCCGGTCCTCCCTCTCCAGAAGCTGCTGATGGAATCCGCCTGGCTCAAGGACGAGATCGGCAAGCGCCGCCATCACCTCCCCGCCACCGGCCAGCCGCTCCAGGCCCTGAGCCCCAACCTGCCGCAGATCGAGGGGGGATTCCATTCCTTACCCCTCCGGCGGGTCTTCGAGCGCGTGCTCCAGCGGCCGGGGATCCGCCTCTTCGACCTGATCGCCGACGGGACCGAGGCGCCGATCTCGGCCCGGCTCGCCACTGCCCTGCTGATCGAGCACGGGGCGATCGCCCCGCAGTCGGACGAGACGCGGGCGGAGCTCCAGAACACCCGAGAGATCTCCAGCGCCATCCTCTTCGAGGTGGCGATCGAGGACCTGATCGAGGCGGCCGCCGGAGCGGGGTTCGCCTCCTCGGCCCTCCCCTACCTGCTGCTGGTGGAGCCGGAGGTCTGGCCCGCGCTGCGGCGGCTGATCGAGGCCTCCCCGGGGTTCCGGCAGAACGAGGGGCTGCGCCGGCTGGTCGAGCAGGTGGAGCTGCGCAAAGCGGGGAGCGCCACCTTCTCGGGCCGCCGCGGCAAGCTCTCGCTGCACGTCCAGGCGCTCGCCGGCACGGTGCAGCCGCAGGTCAACGCCATCGTCCCCGGCTGTGCCGGGATCCTCGTCTGGGTGCGTGGCACGGAGTCGCTGGACAGCGTGCGCGCCGTGGTGCAGCGGCTGGATTCGAGCGGGCCGCGCGGCGCGGCGGGCATCATCGTGGCCGGCGCCGAGGCGGCCGTCCGCGAGGCCGCGCCGCTCGCCCGCGGGACCTCGCGCTGGCGCAGCACGCCGCACGAGCCGCAGAGCCTGCTCGGGCTGCTCCGGCTCCTCCACCCGGACGCCGGCTGACGGGATCGATCCAGGAATCGATCCAGACCACGACCTGACCGTGCCGGCCCGACCCACCGTCCTGCTGATCGATCCCCAGGCCGACCGCCTGCGGGACCTCGGCAACCGCCTCGCCGCCGAGGGCTACGAGGTCGTGCCGGTAGCGGACGCCGTCCGCGCGCGACGCTTCGCCGAGGGGTTCGTCACAGCCGTGATCGTCACCACCGCCGCCGCCCTCGCCGCGGGCATCGATCCCACGGCGCTGCTCGCCGGATCGGAGGGGCGCACCCTGGTGGTGCTCGGCGGCCATCCTACGGAGGAGGAGGCGTTGCCGGAGAACGTCGCCTTCCTGGCCGTGGGCGGCCTGGAGCCCGCGGAGGTGGCCCGCCGCCTGCTCCTGGTGCTGCTCGGCCGCGAGCTGGGCGCGGCGCCGGACGCCAACCTCGCCTCCCTGGTGGGCGATCTCTCGCAGATGCCGCTGATCGAGCTGCTGCGCGGGCTCAATGCCTTGGCCGCCAGCGGCCGGATCGACCTGCGGGGCGGCTCGCTCCTCCTCCACCACGGCCAGGTGATCGCCGCCGCCGCGGGGCCGGCCCGCGGGCTCAAGGCATTCTGCCGGCTGGGCCGCCTGCACGAGGGGCCGTTCCGGTTCGTGCCCGGCGAGCTGCCGGCGCGGCGGGAGATCGAGGAGGATCTCGACGCCCTGGTGCTCGCCGCCATCGAGGACACCCTCGGCGAGTTCCCGGATCCCAGCGCCCGCCTGGAGGTCGAGCTGGGGCCGAGCTTCTTCGCGGCCCCGTTCTCGCCGCTCCAGCAGCGCATCCTGGGCGCCGCGCAGCACGGCGCCACCCTGCGGCAGATCCTCGACGGCCTGCCGGACCGCGACGGCGAGATCGTGGCGGAGGTGCTGGCCTTGGAGGGACGGGGATTCCTGGTGCGGCGCGAGCCCGCGGTGCAGATCGTCACCGACTCGACCGCCGACCTGCCGCCGGACGTGGCCGCGGCCCACGGCATCGCCGTGGTGCCGCTCACCGTCTCCTTCGGCGCGGAGAGCTTCCGCGACCGCGTGGACCTCCAGCCGGGACCGTTCTACGACCTGCTGCGGACGCGGAAGGTCCACCCGGCGTCGAGCCCGCCGGCGGCCGACGAGCTCGCCCGCCGCTACGGCGAGTGGCTCGCCGGCGGCCACGACGTGGTGTCGGTCCACCTCTCGGCGCGGCTCTCGAAGACGCTGGAGAACGCGGGCGCCGGCGCCGCGGCGGCCCTGTCGGCGCTCGCCAGGGAGCGCGGCGGCGGCGCGGTCCCCTCGGTGGCCGTGGTCGACTCCGGCCAGGTGAGCCTGGGCCTCGGCCTGCTCGCCCTCTTCGCCGCCCGCATGGCCGCCCGCAACGAGAGCGCCGCCGAGATCCGCCGGCGCCTGCTCGTGATGGCGCCGCGCGTCCATACCCTGTTCGTGGTGGACACCCTGGAATACCTGGCCCGCGGCGGCCGCATCGGCCGGGCGCGGGCGCTGCTCGGCGGCCTGCTGGGGATCAAGCCCATCCTGGGGGTGATCGACGGGGAGGTCGCGCCGGTGGACCGCGTCCGCGGCGGCCGGGCGGCCCATCCGCGCATCCTGGAGATCCTGAAAGGTCGGATCGATCCCGGCCGGCCGGTGATCGCCGGGGTGAGCCACGGCAACGCGCCCGCCTGGGCGGACCGCCTGGAGAGCCTGCTGCGCGAGTCCCTCCCGGTGAGCGAGCTGATCCAGGCCGAGGTGGGCCCCGTGGTCGGCACTCACGCCGGCCCGGGGGTCGTCGCCGTGTCGCTGTTCCAGCCGGCGAGCGACGAAGCGGCCCTGATCGCGCCGCTCTGACCCCATTCTATGAGACACTTCGGCGAGATGCTGCGCCAGCATCTCCGGAGGAAACGCCTGCATGAGTCAATTGGCCTGGGATCACCTGACGCGCGAGGACAAGGAAGCCATCCTGAAGGGGATCGAGGACGGGGTCGCCTATGGCGGGCCTTATCACGTCGAGTTCCATCCCCAGGACCGCTGCAACGTCGATTGCTTCTTCTGCTCCACCGCCTCGATGCGCGCCAAGGACGAGATCCCGATGCCCCGCTTCGAGGAGATCCTCGCGGAGCTCAAGGAGATGGGCACCAAGGCGATCCGCCTGTCGGGCGGCGGCGAGCCGCTGTTCCACCGCAACATCCGCGACTTCCTGGCGCTGGTCAAGGCGAGCGGCCTGCCGATCGAGAACCTCACCACCAACGGCGTCCTGCTCCGCCCCGACATCGCGGAGTTGCTGGTGGGCACCTGCGAGCAGGTCACGGTGAGCCTCAACACGGCGGACGAGACGACCTACGCCTCGATGATGCAGACCAACGTCCGCAACTTCCAGCGCGTGGTGGACAACATGAGCGGCCTGGTCAAGGCCAAGCGCGCGCGGGGCACACGGAACCCGCACGTCAAGCTCCAGTTCCTCGTCTGGAAGGAGAACTACAAGTCGATCCCCGACATGTACCGGCTCGCCTGCGAGGCCGGGGTCGACTCGATCCTGTTCAACGGCCTCGCCTACCTGCGGCCGGACCAGCAGATGAACGAGGCCGAGACGGAAGAGATGATGGGGCTCTACGAGGGGGTCCTGCGGATCGACGAGTACCGCAAGATCGACGCCATCAACAGCTTCGAGCAGGACATCTCGCAGCGGGTGGCGCGGATCGGCGTCAAGGTCGGCACCGCGCGCAACGAGATGAACCCCATCCAGCGGATGGCCCACCTGCTGCTGCGCGACGACTTCTCGCTCGGCGAGAAGGTCGAGCACGTCCGCAAGCGGCGCGAGCGCGAGCGGGTGCTCAAGGCCAACGCCGGCCTCGCCAGCCACTGCGTGATCGGCTGGCACTCGATGCTGGTGCGCGCGACCGGCGTCGTGGCCCCCTGCTGCATCCTGCAGGGCAAGGAGCTGGGCAACGTCTACAAGCAGTCGATCCGCGAGGTCTGGCACGGCGAGGCCTTCAACCGCTTCCGCTCCGAGCTCTCCCGCGTCCTCCGCGAGGGCGCGAGCTGGGAGTACGATCCGGAGCGCGACAAGACGGTCGAGGCCATCTGCGGCCCCCACGGCAACTGCCCGATCGCCAACTTCTACTACTACCCGGACACCCGTTTCGTCCGCTCGTTCAACGACACCCTGGGCAAGCTCACCCCTCCGGCAGCGGCCGAGCCCCGCCAATCCACTCCGGCGTCCCCGTAACTGCCCAGGGTCTCGATGGCCGGCTCCGCCGGCACTCTTCTTGGGAGGGGCCAGCCGTCGCCGGCCCGGACGTCGAACGTCTGAAAGGAGAGATCCCGATGAAAAAGACTGCGCGCCGCCTCACCCTGAACCGCGAAACCCTCCTGCGCCTCGATGAGATGTCCCTGCGGAAGCTGAAGGGAGGCGGCGGCGTGATCGTCCAGGACACCCAGGAAGCGGCCTGCTACTCCCCGCTCTGCGGGCCGACCTTCTGGAAGACCTGCGAGACCGCCAATCTCGGCTGAGGTACCATGCATCCAGCAGGAGAGCCTGATCGGGTGGTGGGGAGGAACTCCTCCTCACCACCCTGCTGGAAGCTTTACCCTGTCACCCACCCAACGCCTGCAACAACTGGGTCCCATCCGGAACACCCAGTCCGGTGCAAGCATCCCAACCCTGGCCAGCCTGGTAGGCTCCGTTGTCACCCTGGACGATGTCGCGGATCGCAGGAGAACCGGCGAGCGAGCCGTAGAGAAGCGGGTTGAGAAAGCCGACGGGGTGGCCGAGTCCCTGGTTCAACAGGGCGACCAAGCCCGCCAAGAGGGGCGCCACGGCACTGGTCCCGCCGATGACAGTATCTTGGCCGTCGACCCGGACCTGATAACCAGTGGCCGGGTCCGCATCTCCCGCTACGTCCGGTACGCCTCTCCCCGGCTTCCCGCCCGGATTGACGGAAACTGGAACCTGCGCATTGTTCTGGTAGCTCGGCAGGGCAAACACGGCACTGACGCCGCCCCCGGTAGCGCTCCTCAGCGGATCTTCATTCCAGACGGTCTCGCCGGTGATCGACCCGTTTGACGCGACCAGCTTCGTGCCGCCACAGGCGAGAGCGAACGGGCTGGAAGAAGGGAAATCCACATGTGCGAGCCCGTCCGGCGCCACTCCGCGATCTGGGTTCTCGTCACCCGATCCCGCGTCGCCCGAGGCGCAGCAGATGGTGACGCCAAGGGAGGCGGCGACCTGGAAGGCCTGGTCGAACTGCTCCAGAGCCTGCTGAGTCCAGGTTTTCTCAGGATTGCCCCAACTGATCGAGATCACGTCGGGCGTGTTCTGGTCGTCATGAATGGCTTTCGTGATTGCGTCGAGAAATCCTTGCGAGGTATTGGGCGCGAAATAGACCACGATTCGCGCCTTCGGAGCGATTGCAGCCGCGACCTCGATGTCCAGCATGACCTCTCCATCGGAGTCGTCCGGATGCATGTGGGCGTGGTCCACCAGGACTGCCTTCACGTTGGGAACCGGCAAACCGAGCCGGGTGAAGTACGCCTGAAGATCAGCGGTCCGGAACGCGCCGCCGAGCTCGATGATGGCGATACACTGACCGTCACCGTCGAGATTTGCCGGAAAGTTGTACAGCTTGGCCAGTTGAGGTGGCGTGAACGACGAGGCGACAGTATGAGCCTGTATCCCTTGGGCTGCGTTCCTGAACGTGAAATGGGGCTTGGCCTGGGGGCGGTCATCCAGTCCGAAAACGCCTTCCACGACGTCCTTCAACGTGGCGGGTACTTTGACCGGGCCCTTGCGGCCTCGGTAGCTGCCGTCCGGGGTTTGATACTGCTCCAGATAGGTGTCGAAGGCCTTATTGAACTCTTCCACGGTACCCGACATGATAACACTCCGCCGAGGGACGCTGGAGTCCACGACCTTCAGACCGTGAGCTTTCGCAAACTCCTCGACCGCGGCGAGATCCTGGGGATCGGCTCCGTGTTGGTCGGCGTATTCCTCGCGGGTCAGATAGCGGCGTTGTGTGATCGGCGTGTCGGCTAGAGCGTTGGACGCTGCGAGCGGTTGCAGTGAATTTCGAGGGCGGACCCGCACGGTCACCTCCAAACGTTCCTTCTGCGCCGAGGGCCCGGCGGCTTGGGCGTTGGGGAGAGGAGCACGCTCACTCCCCCGAACAGGGACCAAAGGATCTTGCGATGCCATTTTTCCGTCTCCTTTCCACAAGGTAGACGGATGCGGGAAGGGGATTTCCTGCTCGAAGGATTATTTTTTTTCCAGCTCTGTCCCAATCATCCGCCACGCGCTGAGCGAGGCCAGCAGCGCGAGGCCGGCCGCGGTCAGCATGACGCCGCGGAAGCCCGCCAGGAAGGCCCGGCCCACCGCGGACCGGGCCTGTTGCCGCGCCGGCTCGGGGAGGCCCGCGGGAATCGGCAGCGCGGCCAGCTTCTCCCGCTGAGCGCCCATCTCCTGCCGGGCCGCCGCCGGCAACGCGCTGCCGGCCAGCCGCCGGTCCAGCCCCCGGCTGAAGATGCCGAGCATCACGACGCCCAGCACGGCGATGGCGAGGAGACCGGCGCTCCGCGAGACGGCGGTGTTGATCCCCGAGGCGATGCCGGCGTGCCGCCTCTCCGCCGCGCCCAGCACCGCCGTGGTCAGCGGCGCCACGCAGATCGCCATGCCCAGGCCCAGGACCAGGATGGCGGGGAAGAACGTCGTCCAGTAGCGGCCCCCCAATCCCGGCACGGCGAGCAGAACGTAGCCGGCGGCGGCCACGGCGGGTCCGAGGGTCAAGGGGAGGCGCGGGCCGAAGCGGTCCGCCAGCGCGCCGGCCCAGCGGGAAAGCAGGAACATCATCAGGATGAACGGCAGCAGGGCGGCCCCGGCCGCCGTGGCCGAGTAGCCGTGCATCTGGATCAGGTCGAAGGGAAGGAAGAACAGGGCGCCTCCCAGCGCGGCGTAGAGCCAGAGGGTCAGCAGGTTGGCGCCGGCGAAGGTCCGCGAGCGGAAGAGGGAGAGCGGCATCATCGGGCTCGCCGCCCGGGATTCCACCGCGAGGAACCCCACGAGCGAGGCGACGCCGGCCAGCAGAGCGCCCCAGACCAGCGGATGGCCCCAGCCCAGGTGCGACGATTCGATCAGGCTGAAGGTCAGCCCTCCCAGCCCCACAGTGGCGAGGAGGGCGCCGGCGAGATCGGGCCGTCCCGTGTCCTCCTCGTCACGGCTCTCCGGCACCCAGCACAGGGCGATGGCCACCACCGCCAGAGCCAGCGGCAGATTGATGAAGAACACCCAGCGCCAGGACGCCCGGTCGACCAGCCAGCCGCCGAGCAGGGGACCGACGGCCGCGGTGATGGCGCTGAAGCCGGACCAGGCGCCGACCGCCTTTCCCCGCCGCGTCTCGTCGAACGACGCGGAGAGGAGGGCCAGGCTCCCCGGCACCAGGAGGGCCGCCGCGATGCCCTGCACGGCCCGCGCGGCGATGAGCTGCCCCGTGTTCGCCGCGAGACCGCACGCCGCCGAGGCCACGGCGAAAGCGGCGACGCCCAGGAGGAAGATCCGCCGCCGGCCGTAGCGGTCGCCGAGCGACCCGCCCACCAGCAGCAGGGCCGAGAGGAAGAGGGCGTAGGCCTCGATCACCCACTGGACCTCGGACACGGTCGCTCCGAGGTCCGCCTGGAGAGCCGGCAGGGCCACGTTCACCGCCGTACCGTCAATGAACGTCATGCTGGAGCCGAGGATGGTGGCCACCAGTACCCAGCGCTCCCTGCCCGGTCCTTCGACGCGCGGCGCTTTCAGGCTTTGCATTGGTAGATCCTTACTCCTTGTCCGCGTTGCCGCAGCGTTGGAAGTCAAGACCCCCTTTCAAACCGTGCATGCGGATTTCCCGCACACGGCTTACCGGTGGTCTCTCGTGCGGCCGCATTACGCAGCCTCCGGGTAC
>DASWRX010000068.1:0-2067 GCA_036402955.1 Thermoanaerobaculia bacterium | reverse complement strand
CAACACCGCCTCGCGCATCTTCTTCGTCACCTCGGCGCGGGCGGACCAGGACGCCCGCATCAAGGGGGACATCAAGAACAACGTCAAGAAGGGGGGGTGGTCGCAGAAGCGCTACGAGCGGCGGCGGGTCAACGATCTGGTGCACTACTCCAAAGAGATCGTGGACGTCCTGACCGAGATGGACCAGAGAGAGAAGTTCGACCGCCTCTTCCTGGTCGGCTCGCAGGAGACCATGCTGCAGATCGAGAGCGCCCTCACCCCGCCGCTCGCCGGCAAGCAGAACGTGGACTTCAGCGCCGGCGACGACCAGATCTTCGACACCGCCTTCGACCTCTTCTTCACGGCCGAGCGCGAGGCCGAGGCGAAGCTCTGGGAGAAGATCAAGGACGAGGTCTGCCGGGGCGGCCTCGCCGTGACCGGGCCCGAGGAGGTGCTCAAGGCCGCCGCCGTGGGCCGGGTGGAGAAGATCGCCGTCACCCGCGACGCCAAGCTCGCCGGCACCCGCTGCCGCGACTGCGAGAACCTCGCCGCCGGCGAGCTCGCCAAGTGCAAGATCTGCGGCTCGGCGGACGTCTTCCCCGTCGACCTGGTGAACGAGCTGGTGGAGCTGCTGGCGCTCACCAGCGCCGAGGCGGACTTCGTCGATCCCATCCAGGGGTTGTCCGAGGCCGGAGAGGTGGCGGCGCTGCTGCGGTATTAGCGGAACTGGAAGCCGGCCGCCAGGAAGATCTTCTCCACCGTCCGCCAAGGCAGAGGAGTCAGCCTCGGCATCTTTAGACGGCTACCGCGAGCTCGTGCTTCTCCAGAGCGATGAAATCGGGGCAGACCCAGCGGCCTCCCTGCCATTGGTAGCCGCACTCTTCCAGAACTTCCTCCAGCGTTCCCTCGTCGGCGGCCGTGAGGAGAAAGGCGCGGACGGCCTCATAAACGGCCTCCCTCGCAGCTTCCGGGGTCGGACCGCTGCTGACCACGTCGAGAGGCATGGCGTGCGCCACGTAGTGACGGCCTTCCTTCGTCAGGTAAATCGTCAGATCGAGGTTCATATCCCAGTCATTGTAACAGGCGGACCGAGAGTCGGCCGCGGCCGAGCAGTCCGCCCGCTGGAAGCGGGCGGCGGAAGCAGAGGAACACCGTTCCGCCGGTACATGGCTCGCGGGGCGGCGGATGACTATCTGCGGGTCCGGGCCAAAGCGGGGCACTCCTTGCCCCTGGCGTGGCACCTGGGGGCGTACCGCCGCTTCTCAAAATAGGACTCTGCCCCTGGTTGCGCGCCTCTGCCCATTGGCTCTGCGCCTCTGCCCATTGGCTCTGCAACGCTGCCCTCTGGCTGGCAGTGTCCTATTTTGAAATCCTCCCCCCTTGACCCGCTCGCTCCCGCCCGAGTTGCGCTACCGTCCTCTTGAGGGGAGAGGACGGTCCTTTCCCATTCCCAAAGCAAGCGGCCCGACGGGTGGTGACACACGCCGCCGGACCTAACCCGAGCAGGAGCCTTGACCCATGCCCGAGCTGACACCGGATTCTAGCAGTCCGCCCGCCGTGCCTCCCGCGATCGACCCCGCCACCTGGGAGGACTTCCCCGCCTTCCGCGAGACGTTCCTGATGTACATCACCCCACCCGGCTACGCCGCCGCCATCCGCAAGGCCGGGGAGATGCTGTACTCCCTGCTTCTCGAAACGCCCGCTTCGTGGCCCGGTTGGCCCGAGAGCAGCACTCGGGTTGAGCTGCGGGCCGCCGTCGCGGACCTGCGTCACCTCCAGGGATTCCTGCGGAGCGTAGGACACGAGCGCCGCCTGTCCTCCCTCGACGCGGAGGATGCCTTCCTGTCCCGTCTCGCCGCGAAGCTCGCTCCACAGCTCGGCAAGCTGGCCGGATGGATCGAGGACGAGTTGGAAGGGGCGCGCTGATGTCCTGGAACGCGAAACCGGTCTATCCCTCGGGAGCCGTTCACACCATCACGGTCAAGGCGACCTATGCCCAACGGATCGCGTGGCAGGAAGCGGCCCGGAAGTACCGCAAAGGCACGGCGGGCGGATTCCTCTCGTTCGCCGCCGCCTTCACCATTGCAA
>DASWRX010000067.1:0-6148 GCA_036402955.1 Thermoanaerobaculia bacterium | reverse complement strand
CCGGGCGATGCTGATCGACTTCGACTCCAAGCCGAAGCTGATCCGGCCGGTGACCCGCGACCTCGCGGCCGTGGCGGCGGCGCTGGAGCAACTCCAGCCGGACGGCGGCACGGCGCTGTGGGATGCCATCACCTTCTCCCTGGCGCAGCTCCACAATATCTCGGGGCGCAAGGCGCTGGTGGTCTACTCGGACGGCATCGACGAGGCGGAGCGCCTCTCCTTCCCGGGCTGCCTGCGGGCGGCGCGGGAGAGCGGCGTCCCCATCTACCTGATCGTGTCGAACCCGCGCGAGGAGCGGGGGGAGGACGGCGGCTTCCTGAGCGAGCCCGCCGCCGCGAAGTTCCAGCGCCTGGCCGAGGCCGGCGGCGGCCAGGTCTACTTCATCCACCCGAACGAGGACCTCGCCGGCGTCTACGGCCAGATCCTCTCCGAGCTGCGCAGCCAGTACACCGTGGCCTTCTACCCGAAAGACACCGCGCCACCCCCGGCCTGGACCAAGATCGAGGTCGAGGTGAAGGGGCGGAAGGGCCTCACGGCGCGGACGGTGAGCGGGGTGCCGGGGGGGCGGTAGGGGGGCCGGCCGTTATCATCCCGGTGATGAGGCCGGTTATGAGCCCGGCCGCCTTGTCCCGGCCCCTTTGTGAAGGAGGCTTCCATGTTGCGACTTCTCTGCCTGGTGAATGCCCTCTTCGTGTTCGTTTCGGTGCCCCTCAGTGCGGCCGAGGCCGAGGGGAAGACGCTAGTCCGCCTGGTCGTTGCCGGCAACCTGGCCCAAGCCTTGGTTGTCGCAGACCAACTCATCTCGCAATCCAAGCAAACGGTCGCGTCCAATCCCGACCCCAAGAGCTCCTGGACCGCCATGAACATCTACCAGGTCGGATACTACCTCTGTGCCAAGGCACAACTGCTGGCTTTGCAGAAACATGACAGGGAGGCCGAACAAGTCTTCGAACAGGCCGAGCAATATGCAGCAGCTCATCCCGAATTCAAGTACCACCTCATCGAGCCGGGATGGCAGGAGGTCATCAACGGCACTCGCGGGCTGCTTCTGGAGAAGAAAGGAGATCTCAAGGCGGCTCAGGCGGTTTATGAAAGCACGCGGTCTGAGGACGCATTCGCCCGGCTGGCACTCCTCGCTCTCAGGCGGGGAGACCAGGACGAAGCTGGCAGATGGGCCAGGAAGAGCGACTTTGGACCGACCTCGCTTCTGGTGCTCGGACGCCTGGAAGAGCTTCGTCAGAAGCGCCTGGACAAGGGGCAGAGACCCATAAAGTCCGACGCAGCGGCGCGCCGCTACCATCAGGCGTGGCTCAAGCTTCAAGAGGGCGCGACCGGAGAGCTCCACATATGGCTTCCGATCTTCTACTGCGAAGCGGAAGCGATCGCTGAGGCGCACAACCGCTTGCCGCCGCCGAGGTAACCCTTTCCAGAAGTCCCTGGATCATCGCCTTCGTTACTGCATGGAATGCAATCCAATCATGTTGCCTTCGGTGTCGATGACGAGTGCGATATGCCCGTACTGACCGATCGACATCTTCTCTTTCTGAATTCGTCCGCCAGCCCTCGCCGCCTTCGCGGCCTCCGCAGCGCAATCAGCGCAGCCGAAGTAGACCAGCACGCTATTGCCGCCGGACGGAAAGCCCGGCATCCTGACCAAAGAGCCGGACGCGCCGGATCCATCCTGGCGCATGGGAAAGGCCCACATCTCGATGTCTGAAGAGTCGAGCTTCGAGAGCTGAACGCCGAGCACGGCTTCATAGAACGCCTTCGCTCGTTCCATGTTTTGGACGTAGATCTCGAACCAGTTCACAGGGTTATTCATGGCCGCCCTTTCGGAGTGCAGTGGGCTTGTGATCGTTGATGCCGAGACTACTCAACAGCAATCATCACATCAGAAGCCTTGATGATGGCATGGACCTCCTTGCCTTCCTCCAGGCCCAATTTCTCTGCGCTGCTCTTCGTAGTGATGGAGACGACCTGCGCTCCCCCGGCCAACTCCACCACGACCTCCGTGTTCACCGCTCCCGCCGTGAGCTGCTTGATGCGTCCTTGCAAGATATTGCGTGCGCTGATCTTCATGGCGATCACCTCTTCAAGTGGATAGAAGGACAGTCTTCACGGAGCCGGTTCCTTGACGCTGTCGATCCTGAGCTCTCGCACCCGCACCTGGCAGTCGCTTCTCCCCAGGAACGACGATGCGACCGCGACGTTGGCATCCTAGCATGCGGGACCTTTACAGAATGCGGTCCAGCCCGCGCACGAGTGCCAAGAGGGGTGCCAAGAGGGGTGTCAGGTGATCAGTGAAAGGATCGGCATCCCTTCGACCTTCAACAATCGCCGACCCGCCCGAATCCCCTATTTCGGCTGCGTCGAGTGTTCTTGAGCTGTTCTGAGGCAGGAGGAAGACGCTCAAATGCGGCGCCATCGAGACGGACTCGTCCCAAATCCGGGCGTCTGAATACACGTCTCCCCAGAAAGTCCTTCATCCTGGTAAATCTGTGGGCACAGTCGCAGGCCAGCCGTCATCCGCCCACGAAGGGCAGCGCTGGTGGGAAGCTGCCGATCGGGAACGCGACATTGCGGTCTCCGGCTCGGAGCCTTTCGGAGGCTTGGCGGAAGGCGGCGACGAACTCGGCGTAGAGGTCATAGAGTTCCTTGCGCACGCTTTTCCAGATCGCGTGGAACAAGGGTGCGGGCGATTTCTTCAGGCGTGCGGGACGATGATGAGGATGCCGGCTGAGGATCGCCTCCAGGCCCAAAGGCTGGCTTCCCGTTCTCTTCCGCCGGGCCGCGGCTTCGGCTTCGATCTCGCCGACCAGGCCGGCGACACGTCGTTTCCAGGCCTCCATGGAGAGGTCCTTCCAGCAGGGCAGGGGAACGAGGGTGACGGTCTCGCGCGTCGCATACCGGAGCCGGTCGAAATCCTCTCCGCGCCGCCGGGCGGCATACTCCAGGGTCCGGCTGAACCAGTGCCCCTCGACTATCTCATCTTCGACCAGGGCTCGAACCGCATGGACTCCCGGCCATTCTTTGGGTATCCCGACGAGGTCTTCCTTGCAGCCGTTGCTGAGCACGTACCGAAGGCGCTCGATCTGGGCGGCCTCCTCTTGGCTGACGACGACGGCTTGGTACCGCCTCGACCAGATCCCGTCAGGCCAGTCGACGAGCCGGCCCACCTCCCGCGCCAGGTTGGAGTTCAGATAGCGCATGAAGTTGGACAGTTGGCGGACGTCATTGACGTCCAGCAGCAGGTGGTAGTGGGAAGAGAGAAATGTGTAGGCGCAGATCGGGACGGAATACAGTCTGAGCGCTCTTCCAAGGACGCCGATGATGATGTCGTTCAGCGCCGAGCTGGGCCGCAGGAGATGGCGGCCATGGACGGTCCGGCAGGTGACCTCGACGAGGGCCCCGCCTTCGGGGACGAAACGTAGTCTTCGCATTCCCCCATAAACGGAAAACCGGTCCCCAAACTTATCGAGGCCCGCCGGGCTTGGGTTTGCGAGGGGGAGGGGAGCGGCACTCGGCAGGCAATTTTGAAAGCGTGAAAGTTACCCTGCGCGAATCGTCTGACCCCGCGGTCCGGTCCAAGAAGGTGCCAGAGGATTCCATCGGGTGGCCGGGTGGCCAGGCATGCCTCCCGGAGGTGAGGGGAAACGGTCCCCGGGTTCGTTCCTCTCCTCGGTCGTACCGGAAGCCGCGGGAGCCCAAGAAGGTTCCAGACGATTCCATAAGAGGTCCTCAGTCCGGGGGCCGCATGTGGTCTTTGCGGTCGACTTTACGATCTTGGAAATAGACCCCTTGCGCCCGTTGCAATCTGCCGGGCGTCCTTGCGAAGGAGACGTCATGAAAAAACTATTTACCCTCGCCATCCTCCTCGGATGGCTGTTGCTCGGCCCCGTCGTCCCCGCGTCCGCGGCGGCGGGCGATGTGTCACCCCGCCCGCTGACGGAACAGGGCCTCACCAATCTGACCGCGCTCACCCGCCTGATCGGCTACGTCCGTTTCTTCCACCCCAGCGACCAGGCCGCCGGGCTTGCCAACGCCGATTGGGACGCCCTGGCGATGGCCGGCGTTGAGAGGGTCGAGGCGGCCCGCAACCCGGCCGAGCTCGCCGCCGCTCTCTCCACCCTTTTCGAAGGGATCGCTCCGACCGTCCGGGTGCTGCCGTTTTCTCCGTTCGCCGAGTCGGCGGTCCAGCTTCCCCGGGCCGAGGGCCACGGCGGCGCGGTCCGCTGGCTCGCGTGGCGCCATGAGGGCGTCGAGCTCCACACAGGGGCTGTCACCTCCTACGAAAGCGAGCGCGTGGAAGTCGGCCGGGTGCCGGACGGGGCGAGCGCCAGCGTTGCCCAGGACCTCGACGTCGAGCGGCTGCGGGGCCATCGGGTCCGGCTCTCCGCCGCGGTGCGCTTCACCGCCGGGACGGCGGGCAGCGCGGCGCTCAACCTCCACGCCTCCACCGCCTCTGGCAGCGGCTCCGCGGCCTGGAGCCAGCCCATTATTCCGTCCATCACCGGCAGCGGCTGGCGGCGGGTGGAAATCGACGCCCAGGTGACCGGCGACGCCACCCTGCTGAGGTTGAGCTTCGACCTCACGGGCACCGGCCGGCTGACCTTCGACGACGTGAGGGCGACCGCCGACGGCCTCGACGTCACCGGCCAGTTGATCAATCCGGACGTGGAAGAGGTGGTCCCCGGCCTGCCGCCCCGCGGCTGGCTGCTGACCCACACGCCGTTCGGCGCCGAGTACGGCTTGAGCTCGGTCACCGGCGCGGCCGCCGGCCATTGGGCCGCCGAGCTCGCCTCGCACGTGCGGCCGGTGGGGCTGCCGCTCGTGGCCGACCTCGGCGGCGGGGTTTCGGCCGTGGTGCCGATGGCGCTGCCGGCCGACGACCAGGGGACTTTCCCGCATCTATCCCAGCCGCCGGTGCCGCCGGTGCCGGACAAGCCGGCCGGTTTCGTGCCGAGCGGCCTCGACCGCACCACCCGGCTCGCCGGGGCGGTGGTGGGCTGGGGCGTCTTACAGCACTTCTACCCGTATTTCGAACAGGTCGGCGCCGACTGGCCCGCCGCCCTCCGCCGTGCCCTGGCCTCCGCCGCGGTCGATCCCGACGAGGCCTCTTACCTCCGCACCCTGCGCCGCCTGGTGGCCGAGCTGGAGGACGGCCACGCCCGGGTCCTCCCCGTCACCCTGCCGGTGCGCTTCGCCTTCACCTGGGACTGGATCGAAAACCAGTTGGTGATCACCTCGGTCGAGGCGGGTGCGACGCACGGCATGACGGCGGGGGACCGCATCCTCACCATCAACGGCCAGCCGGCCGCGGCCGCGCTCGCCGAGATCGAGAGCCTGACCTCGGCGGCCACCCCACAGTGGCGCCGCTACAGGGCTCTGCTCGAGCTGGCCGCCGGCCTGCCGGGCGGCACGGCGACGCTGACCGTCCAGCCGCACGCCGGCGGGCCGGTCCGCACCGTGACCGCCGCCTATACCGCGCCGGTCGGCAGCACCGTCGGCGTCGGCGGCTTCGGGAGCCCGGTAGAGCCGCGGCCGGAGCAGATCGCCCAGGTGCGGCCGGGGATCTTCTACGTCGACCTCTCCCGGATCAGCGACGACGATCTCAATGGCGCCATCGGCCAGCTCGCCGCGGCCGACGGCGTCGTCTTCGACATGCGGGGCTACCCCTTCCTCCTCTCGCCAGACGTGCTCAGCCACCTGATCGACAAGCCGGTGACCTCGAACTGGTTCAACATCCCGATCGTCACCCGGCCCGACCGTCAGGGCTGGGATTGGCGGTCAGAGTACTGGTTCCAGTCGCCGCTGGCGCCCCGGTTCACCGGCCGCATCGCCTTCCTGATCGACGGCCGGGTCCTTTCCTACGCCGAGAGCCTGATGGGGATCGTCGAGGCCGAACACCTCGGCGCTCTCGTGGGCGGGCCCACCGGGGGTACCAACGGCGGCATCGACCCGGTCCCGGTGGCCGGCGGTCACACGTTGCGCTTTACCGGCATGGACGTCAGGAAGAAGGATGGCTCGCCCCACCACGGAGTGGGGATCAAGCCCACCGTCCCGGTCGGCCGCACCCTCGCCGGTGTGATCGCGGGCCGCGATGAGGTGCTGGAGAAGGGGATCGAGGTGGTGAGCCACCCGTAAAGCC
>DASWRX010000066.1:0-23058 GCA_036402955.1 Thermoanaerobaculia bacterium | reverse complement strand
TTAGCCGCCGGCTATGGTCGTTTTCTCATACCAGGGAACGGCAGGAACCTGAATCTCCCCTGGCCCGACCTCCCCGGGTTCCCAATTGCGGTACCATTTGCCGCCAGGCATGCCACTGTGCCCGACAAGAGGGTCTTTCAGACGCTTTGTAGTCTTTGTTCGGAAGCTTCGATGGCGGCAGACAAACAGGAACTTCTCGCCGAAATTGCCCGGGAGGAAGTCCGTCTGACTGAGCTCGCTCGGCAGCACGAAGCGGCGCGATCCCGGATGGCGGCTCTACGGGTAGAGTTGGCAACCCTCGCTCCGGAGGAGCCGCCCCATTCTGCCTTTCCAGTCGCAGCGGCCTTTCCAGCACCGACGACGCCCGCATTGAAGGTCCGGCTTTTTCGGACTCTGTTCAGGGGACGCGACGAGATCTTTCCTACGCGGTTCCTGAACAGGAAAACCGGGAAGGCTGGCTATGCGCCTGCCTGTGCGAGTAAGTTCGTTCGCGGGGTCTGCGACCTCCCGAGGATCAAGTGCAGCGAGTGCCCGAACCAGGCTTTCACACCGGTGGACGACCGGGTGGTCCTCGACCACCTGCGAGGCCGTCACGTGATGGGGGTCTACCCACTGCTGGAGGATGAGACATGCTGGTTCCTCGCCATCGACTTCGACAAGTCCTCCTGGCAGGAGGACGTTGGAGCATTCGTCGAGACCTGCCGGGCAATTGACGTCCCGGTGGCCGTTGAACGTTCCCGGTCCGGCAACGGTGCTCACGTCTGGTTCTTCTTCGAGGTTCCGGTGACGGCGAGCCTCGCCCGAAAGATGGGGTGCTACCTCCTTACGGAGACGATGTCCCAACGCCACCAACTCAGCATGGGGTCGTACGACCGGCTCTTCCCCAACCAGGACACCATGCCGCGCGGCGGCTTCGGGAACCTGATCGCGCTGCCGCTTCAGCACGAGCCGCGGCAGCAGGGGAACACCGTGTTCGTAGACACGTCGTTCCAGCCCTACGATGACCAGTGGAGCTACCTCGCCTCTCGGTCGCGGATCTCTCCTTCCTTCATGGAGGACCTCGCGGCGGAGGCGACGCAACGCGGGCTCGTGATCGGGGTCCGTCTCGCGGATCTGGCGGACGACGAAGAGTCAACTCCGTGGAGGCGCAGGCCTTCGGGCCATTCTCGGCAGGTGCCGATCCCGGGTCCCCTGCCGCGTGAGGTGCGTGCCGTACTCGCGCAGCGTCTCTTCGTCGAGAAGGCAGGCCTCTCTCCGCCACATCTAAACAAGATCAAACGCCTCGCCGCGTTTCAGAATCCCGAGTTCTACAAGAAGCAGAGCTTGCGGCTCTCGACGGCGATGACACCGCGGGTGATCGCCTGTGCCGAGGAGCTTGCGCAGCACATTGCGCTGCCGAGAGGGTGTCTCGGCGATTTAGAAGAGCTTTTCCAGGTGCATGGAGTGGAGCTTCAGATAGAGGATCAGCGCCAGGAGGGCGAGGCTCTGCAGGTCGAGTTCAAGGGCGAGCTCACGACGGTGCAGCAGGCGGCGGCGGAGGCTCTTCTTCAGCATGACATTGGCTCGTTTATCGCGCCGCCTGGAGTCGGGAAGACGGTATTGGGGACATATCTCGTGGCGAAGCGGGCGCGGAGCACTCTCGTGCTTGTCCATCGGCAACCTCTGCTGGATCAGTGGGTGGCACAGCTCTCAATGTTTCTTGGCCTCGACGAGAAGGAGATCGGCCAGATCGGCGGAGGCAAGCGCAAGCCGAACGGGCGCCTTGACGTGGCTATGATCCAGAGCTTGGTCCGGCAAGATCGCGTCGAGGACCTGATCGAGACGTATGGCCATGTGATCGTGGACGAGTGCCACCACGTTCCAGCGGTTTCGTTCGAGCGCGTGCTCTCGGAGGTCAAGGCTCGGTATGTGGTTGGCTTGACCGCCACGCCATACCGCCGGGATGGGCATCATCCGATTCTGGAGATGCAATTGGGGCCGGTTCGCTTTGCTGTCGATCCCAAGGGACAGGCGGCACGCCGGCCGTTTGACCACCGGCTGATCGTCCGCGAGACCTCGTTTCGGCTGGAGGGTGGCGCGGACTCGGGGATTCAGGGAATCTATGCGGCGCTGGCCGCAGATGAGGCGCGGAACCGCTTGATTCTGGACGATGTGCTCCACGCGTTGGAGGAAGGCCGCTCGCCCGTCCTTCTGACGGAACGAAGGGACCACCTCGGATACTTCGCGGAGCAGTTGCGTGGATTCGTTCGCCATTTGGTGGTCCTTCAAGGGGGCATGGCGGCGAAGGAGCGGCGTGAGCTGGGTGCCCGGCTGGCGGCGGTGCCCGACGAGGAGGAGCGGCTTGTTCTCGCGACCGGGCGCTACATAGGCGAAGGGTTCGATGATCGGAGGTTGGATACGTTGATGTTGGCCATGCCGGTGTCGTGGAAGGGGACGCTGGTGCAATATACGGGGCGTCTGCACCGGCTCCACCCGAGGAAGTCAGAGGTGCGGATCTTCGACTATGTGGATCGTGAGGTGCCTGTGCTGGCACGGATGTTCGAGCGGCGGCTGCGGACGTACCAAGCCATCGGGTACGTACGAGGGGAGGCGGTGGTAGATGGGGCGGAGGGGATTCGGGAGCGGACGGTGGAGTATGACGAGGAGGCGGTCCGGTACTTCGCGGAGGGGGAGTGACGCCTCCGGACACCGTTGCTGGACATACCCAAAGAGGTATAATGCGAAATGGCTCGGCTCTCGACGACTACGGAAAGGCCGCTGCACTGGGTTGGCTCCTCGAAGAAGGACTTACTGGCGTTTCCGGGCGATGTCGTGAACGATCTCGGGTATGCCTTGAGCGTTGTCCAACACGGCGGCGTGCCACCCTCTGCCAAGCCATGGAAGGGTGAGGGGCCGGGAGTGTTCGAGCTGGTCGAGGAGTATCGTGGCGATGCGTTCAGGGCTCTGTACACGGTGCGCTTTGAGAAAGCGGTCTATGTCCTGCACTGCTTCCAGAAGAAGTCGCCCTCGGGCGTGCGCACGGCCCATCAGGATGTCGGCCTGATCCGTGAGCGCCTGAAAGCGGCCCAAAGAGACTACGAGGTACGCTATGAAAGAAAAGAAGACTGAAATGGAGACGGTCGAGGCGGGAAGTGGTGACGTTCTGGTGGATCTTGGCTTCCCGGACGCTGATGAGCGGAGGCTCCGCGTGCAACTCGCGATGCGGCTCAACGAGCTGATCGCGGCACGCCGTCTGACCCAAGTGGGTGCGGCACAGCTCTTCGGCATTCCGCAGCCTCACGTCTCGGACCTCAAGCACTACAAGCTGAGCCGGTTCTCCTCCGAACGGCTGCTACGCTTCGTCACTCTCCTCGATCGCGACGTCGAGATCATCATCCGGCCCAAGGCCGAGGGGCATGCGTCGGGAGTCGTATCGGTATCTGTTGCCTAAAACGGTCCGCTTGGGCTCATTGAGGCTGACTTCGAAGCCGACAGAAGGCGGAGGGTGGCAGGTCGTTACTGTCGGGGCACGCATGCGGGACCTGCCGCTGGGTGTTTGCTCTGGGTTTGCTCGTCTGGAGCCTGGGGCTCGGGTTCATGCCGGTGCCTCCCCAGAACAGGAGCTGTGCCGCTATGTTCCGGTATGTCCCAGAACCGCATTCAGATCCCACTGAAAATCACGGTGTCGGCGGTTCAATGCCGTCCCTGGGCACCACTTAACTCACTCCAACAAAGATACTTAGAGAAGCTCGATGGCTGGCCCTTGGGACGGCCGCGACCGCGCCCATAATGATTCGGGTGCAGGCGAACGGCGGGAAGTTTCTGGCCGACGACATCGGCGGCGCGGAGGTGACGGTCCGCGACGCGCGCACCGGCCGTTGGCTGGATGGCGGCCGGGCCGAGGGGCCGGACTCCGGCACGTTGCAACAGAGCTATGTCCCGAGCGCTTCCCGGTCGGCGATCGTGACGCCCGGTGCTCCGCCGCTCGTGCAGTGGTTGGTGCCGGGACCCACGACCTCCGGCCTCACCGTCCACCTCCCCATCACCCAACCCACGCTGCTCGAGGTCGAAGTCTACGGACCGCTGGGCGGCCTTCAGTCCGCGCAGCGGGTGGTGACGTACACCTGGGCCGTCCCGGGCCAGCCCATCACGCAGGGACCCGGCTTCGTCGTCGAGCTCCCCGGGCTCATCGTCCAGGTCCAACAGCCGCCCATCCATCTGGAATATTCAACAGTACCCGGGTCCGTGTCGTTCGTCGTCAATGTCACCATGATGTGCGGCTGTCCGATCGGCAAAGGTCTGGCCTGGATCCCCGACGATTTCGCTGTGACCGCCGCCGTCGAGCGGATCGGGTCGGGAGCACCCCCGGCGCCCGTCGGCTTCAGCCTGCTCCAGGACCCCAGCATCTTCCAAGGGTCGTTCGAGATGAAGGCTCCGGGCTTCTACCGGGCGGCCATCACCGCGGTGCAGAAGAGCACCGGCAACATCGGCACCGGGACGGTGACCTTCTTCACCAAGCCGTAGGGCTCGCCCCAGGCGTTTAGTTGGGGGCGAAAGGTGCCCCGGTAGGGCGATCGAGCCGGAAGATGGAGCCGATAGAGCGCCGCACCGCGACGACCATCGAGCGCTCGGCGGGATGGGTTGAGTTCCGTTCCGGCCTGGAGCATCATGGCTGTATTGGAAAAAGGAGAATAACTATGCGTACACGCTGGATGTTGGTGGCCTCGATCCTGGTCCTGACGTTGCTTCCCGGAGCCCTCCGCGCCGCCGACGCGCCGGGTTGCGCCCCAACCGCAGCGGTCGCCGCTGTCGCCGGCACCGCGAACGCCACGGGGAGCGAGCCCGCCCCCGCCGCCACGGCCCTGCCGGTCTGGGCCGGCCTCCCCGCTCAGCCCTCATCGCCGCAGACCTTGCAGGCGATCGACGGCACATCGCTCTTTCTCACCACGTGCAGCGGCTGCGTAGGGTCGGCGTGTACCCGGCTTCATAGCTGCGTGCTGCTGCACTGCTGCTGAGGACAGGCTTCTCCACTGAAGGGCCTCGGCCCGCTTGTACCGGAGCAAGGAGCGGCGCGCACCTTGAATGTAGGGGCGTCGTGGGCTTCCTCCACGGCGGCCGAACGAAAACGGACGAGAAAGGAGCATGTCATGCGCAGATTCCTCCAACTGGCGACGGTCCTCCTGGTGGCGGTTGCCGCCGCTCCGCAGGTCGGCGCGACGCAGGTCGGCGCAGTATCCAGCCTCGTGAGCACTCCCTCTCTGCTCTGCGTCCTGCCGCAGTGCGACGGCCCCTACTGCCGGGCGAGCAACGGCTGCTGGGTCTGCTGTACGCACTGACCGGCCGACCGGGGCGACTGCATCACCACACCCCACCCGGGCCATGGTTAGGTCCGAGGGAATCGCGGCGCTCACGAGAGGGGGTGGCCGTGCGGTCGTCCCAGGTCTGTACTGAAAGGCTCTGTCCTACTTTCGGAGCGCCCCGTCGCGAGGTGCCGCCCGAACGGAACGAAGTGCCATCCGAACAGTTACGCGGATCAAGGCGCCCGGCGCACCTGAGAACAGGCTCGGGCTCGGAGGCGAAAGCCCGCCCGATGGGCCTGCCCGACGTGAGCCCGGCGCTCGACACCCGGGCCGCCACGGAGTAGACTAACTTAGTCCGGGAGGTCTCATGGGAGTCTACAACGTTCACGAAGCCAAGACCCACCTCTCCCGTCTTCTCGAGCGAGTGGCCGGGGGAGAAGAGATCATCATCGCGAAGAGTGGCCGGCCGGTCGCCAAGCTGGTCCGAGTGGCGGTCGAGCCCCGCAGGCCGGGGCGGCTGAAGGGGCGGATTCGGATCGGCCCCGACTTCGACGAGCCTCTTCCCGACGAGATCCTGGCCGCCTTCCGCGGGGAAAGGGAGTGAAGCTCCTCCTGGACAGTCATGCCTTTCTCTGGTGGCTCGCCGAGGACACGAAGCTCAGCGCCGGAGCCCGGGAGGCGGTCGCCGACCCCTTGTCGATCGTCCATGTCAGCGCCGCAAGTGTCTGGGAGCTGGCGATCAAGGCTTCTCTCGGGAAGCTGGATCTCAACGGCGCCGACCTGTTGGAGGAGATCGAGGAGAATGACTTCGTCGAGCTCCCGATGACGGCCCGGCACTCCCTCGCCGCCGCCACCTTGCCCCGCCACCACGAAGACCCCTTCGACCGTATGCTGATCGCCCAGGCGCAAGTGGAAGGCCTGACCGTGGTCACCCGGGACCCCGCGTTTCGCGCCTACGGGATCGCCATCCTGCCGACCTGAGCCCGGTCCTCGAGGAGCGATCGGCGTCCGTGCCGGGACGCTATGAAAGCTTGCCGAGCGAGGTGCAGGTGGCTCTTTTTAGTGGTTCGCAGGCCCCACCTCCTCGCGAGACCAGGGGCCGCTCACGAGGAGGTGGGGCTCCGCTGGGGACTCAGGCAGGGCTGCCCATCACCCGCAGGGTCTTGATGAGATCGCCCTGGAAGAGGAAGTGGTTGGTGTTGAAGGGCATGACCACGCGGGTGCCGTCGGGCCGGACGATGGTCATCCGCTGCTCGGTGATCGCGCGGTTGCCCTCGATCACCACCGAGAGCATCTCGGGCTCGATCTGCGGGAAGTCCTGGAAGAGCTGGGCGTAGAAGCCGCGGATGGCCTCCTTGCCGTAGAACGGCTCCGGCGCGACCACGAAGGTGGCGAAGGCATCGTCGGTGAACATCGCGACGACCTCCTTCAGACGGTTGCTGTGCGCGTACCGGAAGTACTTGGAGACGAGATCGGCGTAGTGCTCCCGGCTGCGCGGGGCGGTGTCCTGGGCGACCGGCTCGGTTTGAACGTTGCTCTGCGACATGATTTCTCCTCGGCTGCGATGAGATCCTGGGGAAGCGATCGGCGCGCTATGCGGGATCGCGTCGAAAACGGGCTGTTCGCCCTGCCAGGTACACAACGCTTCGTCCCCCCGGCTCCCCTCACCCGCGCAACGGAGATCTCGCTCGTCGGTCCCCGAAGGCGCTCGTCCAGTTCCTCGGCGGAAACGGAGGTGGCGCGGCGGATTCTCCGCTGGGCGGCGCGGCAGGGCCCAGCAGGAGGCCCATTCTCCACCTGTTGACGACCAACATGTAATGCAGGTACCCTGCTCTTGTTGATCTTCTAGAGGAGAGAGATCATGCCGCCGTCCAGAGCCGAAGTCCTCCAGGGAACGCTTGACCTGCTGGTGCTGAAGACACTCGACTCCATGGGACCGGTGCACGGCTTCGGCATCGCCCAGCGCATCGAACAGGTCTCCGAAGAGCTGCTGCAGTTGAACCAGGGAACTCTCTACCCCGCCCTGTTGCGCCTCGAACAGCGCGGCTGGATCGCGTCCAAGTGGGGCGTTTCAGAGAACAACCGCAAGGCCAAGTACTACTCGCTGACCCGCGCCGGGCGCAAGCAGCTCCGCGAGGAAGTGGAAAGCTGGGAGCGCATGTCGGCCATGATCAACCGGCTCCTCAAGACGAGCTAGCGAGCCGATGCGCGACCTTTGCCTCGTATTCATCCACCGTCTCGTCGCACTCTTCCACCGCCGTCATCTCGACGACGACCTGGATGCCGAGCTGCGCTCGCACCTGGAGATGGCCGTCGAGCTGAACCTGCGCCGGGGAATGACCGCTGAGGACGCCCGCCGTGAGGCGCTGCGCCGCTTCGGGGGCGTCGATCGGATCAAAGAAATCTATCGCAGTCAGAGAGGGCTACCCGTGATCGAGACCACGCTGCGAGACCTCCGCTTCGGCTGCCGGCTGCTCCGGCGCAGCCCGGGCTTTTCTCTCTCGGCGATTCTTTGCCTGACGTTGGGGATCGGCGCCAATATCGCTGTTTTCAGTTGGATCGAAGGCATCCTGTTCCGTCCGTTCCCGGCCGTCGTCCACCAGGAAAGGCTGCTCGCCCTCAGCGGAACGGCTCGTGGCACGCAGGACTCGACCGATCTCTCCTGGCCTGATTTCGTCGATTTCCAGCGGGCCTGCACCCAGATCGATCTGATCGAGGACAAAATCATGGGAACCACGCTCAGCATCGGCGACCGCGCCGAGCGAGCGAGCGGCAGCATCGTGTCGCCCAACTATTTCGCGGCGCTCGGGATCCATCCGGTTCTCGGCCGCGGTTTCACAGCCGACGAAGGCACGGGCCGCAACGCCCATCCCGTGACCGTGATCAGCTACTGGACGTGGCAAGAGCGCTTCAATGGCGATCCGGGAATCATTGGCAAGACACAGGTCCTCAACGGTCTGCCCTATACGATCATCGGGGTCGCGCCGCAAGGGTTTTATGGGACCTTCGTAGGCTACGCGATGCAGTTCTGGGTCCCGACGTCGATGCAGGAGAGATTCGATGCCGGCGGCTACAAGCTGGAAGATCGCGGCGCCCGCTGGATCGAGGGTTTCGCGAAGCTCAAGCCCGGCGTGACCCGTGAGCAGGCACAGGAGGAGATCTCGGCGGTGGCGAAGCGACTGGCGGCCGCTTATCCGGCGACCAATCGCGGCCGGGGCATCAGGTTGCTGCCGTTGTGGCAGACCCCTTTCAACAAAGCGAGCGAGCTGCTGCCAACTCTCGGCATCACGCTCGCGATGGCGTCCCTGGTGCTCCTGATTGCGTGTGCCAACGTCAGCAATCTGATGCTCGTCAGGTCGCTCGCGCGACAGCGTGAGATGACCATTCGGCTGGCTGTCGGCTGCGGGCGCGGTCAACTGTTGAAGCAGCTTTTCACGGAGGGTCTGGTCCTGTCGATGTTCGCCGCGGCCGGCGGCCTCGCCGTTGCCTACGGGTGCCGCAACGTGCTCGCGATGTTTTTCCCGGCGCCGAACGGCGTCGCATTGAATCTACGCGGCGAGCTCGATTGGCGCGTGCTCGCCTTCGGCGCCGGCGTTTGTCTGGTCTCAACGCTGCTGTTCGGACTGATTCCCGCGCTCCAGACCGCCAAGGTCGATCTGGCCGCGGCGCTGAAATTCGAATCGGGGAGTGTCGTCGGTGGCCGCGGCAGGTCTCGCGTTCGCTCGCTCCTGATTCTGCTCCAGGTGTCGCTGGGTTTCGTCCTGCTGGTCGGAGCGGGCCTGCTCATCCGCAGCGTACAGGAAATGCGCACCGCCAGCCCGGGCTTTGCGACAGAGGATGTGCTGACGACGGGGCTCGACCTGTTCTCGGCGGGATACGATGCGCAGCATGCAAAGAATTTTCAAGATGAGCTGAGCGAGCGGGTCCGGGCGCTCCCCGGCGTCAAGTCGATCGCTTTCGCGAGAGTCAGGCCGTTCAGTTATCTTCCCTATTCCACGGCTTCGATCCTCGTCGATGGCTATCAAGCCGCGCCCGACGAGCAGCCTGCCGTGGAGTACAACGAAGTGGACCCCGCCTACTTCGCGACCCTGGGAATCCCGCTGGTGTCCGGCCATGATTTCGCCACTACCGACACCGAAGCGGCTCCACTCGTCGCCGTGGTGAATGAAACCATGGTCGAGAAGTACTGGCACGGCGAGGATCCGGTCGGCAAGCGCCTGCAGGTCAACGGCCGATGGATGCAGGTGATCGCAGTCGCCAGGAATTCGATGTACTGGACGTTCCTGGAGACGCCGAAGCCGTTTTTCTACGTGCCTCTGCGCCAGAATTTCTCCCTCCGGGCGGTCCTGCATATCCGCACCTCGGCGGCTCCCGAGACGATCGCGGCGGCATTGGCGGGCGAGATCCACGCGCTCGATGGAAGCTTGGCGCCGCAAGAGGTGATTACGATGCGAGAGCACATCGAGCGCTCGACGTCGGCGCAAAGGATCGCGATGACGGTGCTCAGTCTTTTCAGTGGACTGGCGCTGGTGCTCGCCGTCGTCGGACTCTACGGCGTGATGTCCTACATGGTCTCGCAGAGGAGGCGCGAGCTCGGGCTACGCATGGCGCTCGGCGCGAGCGCCTCAGACCTGTTGCGGCTCGTCATGTCGCACGGTCTGGCGCTGACCGCAGGCGGCGTCGTCCTGGGCGTAGCGGCGGCGCTGGGCCTGACACGGCTGCTCGGGTACATCCTCTACAAGGTGAGCCCACGGGACCCACTGGCGTTCGCATCGGCCTTCGTGGTGATGACGATCGCCTCGTTGGCAGCGTGTTTCCTGCCCGCCTGGCGCGCGCCGCGGATCGATCCGGTCCGTGCATTGCGGGATTGATCGCGCCGTTCTCGGAGCCTCCCTGCGTTTCGTTCGTCCGAGTCCCGAAGGTCAGCCTCTCAGCCCGGGGGCAGGCGGCAGCCCTGGGCGCAGGCGTTACAGTGGACGATCACATAGGTGCCGCAGTTGGTTGTCGAGCAGAGTTTCAGGGGCGCGCTCGACTCGGGGCAGGGCTGGCAGCTATAGGCGGGAATGCCGCAGGTGTCGGCATTCGAGGCCGCCGGCAGGGCGGGCGTGAAGTTGGGGGAATTCGATCCCGCGTCGACGCCGGACAGGCTCGCCAGGAAGGCGGGAGGCAAAGGCGCGGCGATCACGGCGGTCGAGGCGAGCAGGAGCAGTAAGCCACCCAAGAGCGAAAGTCGTGAGATCTTCATGGTCGGTTCTCCTTTCTACAACAGGCCAGAAGGGGCAGGCAGGAGCAAGCCCCTACAGGGATAGGTGTAGGAACGAAGCAGAATCGCGCTGCCAGGGACCCGTCCTTGGCGTGGAGCCCGCTCGGCCGACGATCTGACAGCTCAACAAACCGCCCTTAAAAGTGTCTCCCCGCAGAGAACACGAGAGCCTGGGTCTGAGCGCCGCCCCCGGCGTGGGGCCGGGGGAGGGACGCTCCGCCATCGGCCCTCGGGAGGGGTAAACGATGAGACATCGTGGGTGGATCACAATCTTGGGCTCGGCCGGAGTTCTCGGAGCTCCCCTGCTGTCGTGCGCGGGACTCAAGGAGCTGCCGCACCGAGGTGGGAGCCAGAATCAGGCGCAGATCGCCGAGTGCGTCCGGCAGAAGGCCTTGATGGCCTATTTCCACGACGACGGGGGAGCGCTGGCGCCGGTCCGCGACACCCAGAACACCGACCGCGACAAGGACTGGATCAACCTGCGCTTCACCGACTACGACGGGCCGCGCATCCGCCTGGGCGTGCTCAAGGTGATCAACAAGTCCCCCGAGTCGGAGGACCAGGGCGGCGGCAGGATCGTGGTCCCGGTCTCGGGGATCGTGGAGATGCTGACGGTTTCGCTGTACGACACCAAGCGTTTCGACGTCATCGAGGAGAAGCGGATCCAAGAGGTCGAGAGGGAGCAGAAGCGCAAGGACGTCCAGGAGCCCAGCCCGAACTCGATCATGAACGTGGGCAAGGTGCTGGGCGCGCAGTACCTGGTCTACGGCACGGTCAACGAGTGGGACCCCAACCGCGGGGGGCGCCACATGGGGTCTGGGAGCGCGCTCAACGGCGTGACCAGCAAGCTCTTCCACGGCGGCATCAACCGGATGCTCGGCGGCTCCAGCGGGTCGATCGGCGGCACCAAGCAGGAAGCCGAGGTCGCCGTCACGTTCTCGTTGACGGACGTCGCCAACGGCCAGATCCTCTTCACCACCTCCGAGCGGGCGCGGCTGGGGGAGTGGAGCGTCAACTGGGGAGCTCCCGGCGGGGAGAGCACCGGCAAGGTCGAGAAGACGCCGGTTAACTACGCCTTCCGCGCCTGCGCCAACAAGGCGGCCTTCAAGATCGCCACGTTCCTGCGCACCCGCAAGTGGAAGGGGTCGGTGGTCCAGATCAAAGGGGCCGACATCTTCGTCAACGCCGGCAGCCAGCAGGGGATGGCGCCGGACAGCCTGCTCGCGGTGCAAGCCGTCCGGGGCCTCATCACAGACCCCGAGAATCACACGATCCTCGGCGAGGACCTGCACGGCATCGGCACGCTGAAGGTCATCGCCGTGCAGCCCGGTTTCTCCATCGCGCGGAAGAAGGAGGGATGCAAGGGATTGAAAAAGGGAGACCGCGTCGAGCTCGCGACCGACCCGGTACCGCCGCAGCGGATCCCCGCGTGCGACGCGCTGGACACCAGCGCGTCCGTCTGAAGCCTGCTCCATCTGTCGAAACTCCGGAGAGAGCGGCAGCAGACCCCCGCGATCGGGTCTGCCGCCACCCTGCGGGGTTTTCGCGTTTGGGACGAGGAACGGCCCTACGACGAGCCCGGGAGCGTCATGGGCGAGCCTCCGACCTGGATCGACGCGCCGGACACGGACAGGAGGTTGAGGTAGAACGTCCTGCTGCCGCGCAGAGGCATCGGGAAATCGAACGTGCTCGTGACGGAGGCGCCGGCGGCGAGGTCGAGCCGCGGGTTGGAATCCCGCTTCGGCAGGTTGGAGCCCATGATCCCGTTGCTCCCCCCCTTGTCATCATTGAGAACGGAATTGTCGGCGTCGAGCACCACCGACAGGGGACGGTCGCCGGAGTTCCTGAACTGCACGGTAACCCGCAGCCCGCCTCCGGAGCGCTGGGCGATCGAGACCGCCTGGGCTTCCAGTCTGGAGAGGTCGGCGGTGGCGGCCGGTGGCGGCTCCGCGGGTTTGGAGGCCTGGGTTGGAGCCGGCGCCGGTGCCGCGGAGGAGCCCTGCGGGGTGATCGAAACGGGAGGCTTCGCCACCCCTTTGGAATCGCCGCCCGGGCCGGTCGATCGAGCGGCATCCGGTCTGATCACCGTGTTCGTCCTGGGCGACGTCTTCGCCGTCTCTTTTGTCTGCGGCTGGACGGGCTGCGCCGTCGTCTGGGTCTCAGGTCCGCCGGCCGGCTGGACCGGCCCGCTCGCGGGGCTGTGGAGCTTGGTGTAGAGGACGAAGATCACCAGCACCGCGCCGGCCGCTCCGACCGCGATCTTGATGGCCCAGCCGCGACGGTTGGAGACCGGGACGGGCCCGGAGACGACCGGCGGCGCCTCCGGCTTCGGCTCCTCGGCCGGGGCCGCCGGTCTCGCCACGAAGACGTTCCCCTCGGGGATCCGGAGGAAGAGCACGGGCGTCGCCCACTCGAACGAATCGGGCTTGGCCGAGTGGATGGCCTGCCGCCCCTCGGTGAGGGCCTCGTCGATCGAGTCCCCGCGCGCCAGGTGCCGGTAGAGCGCGGTGCTGAAGCTGATGGCGGCGCGGTCGGAGATCGGCCGCTGCATGGCGACCACGGCGGGGACGCCCCCCTGCACGAGGGCGGTGGCGACGCCACGGAACGGGTTTCCCCCGCCCTGCTGGCCGGCGCGCGCCGTATTGCAGGCATTGAGCACCACGACGCCGAGCGAGCGCAGGTCCCTGAGCTTGGTGGCGAAGGCCCTGCCGCTCACCAGATCCGGCGCGCCGTCCTCGCCTTCGAAGACCAGCATCCCTTCGCCGCTCGCGCGGTCGAAAGTGCCGTGCCCCATGAAGTGGAGGACGTTGTAGGTGTCCCCGGCCAGCGCGGTGCGCACGGCGCCGGCGGAGGCATGGCCGAGGAAGCGCACCTCGACCCCGGACGAGCTGCGGTCCAGCTCCTGGAGATCGCGCTCCTCCGCCGCGAGATCGAGCGGCGGCAGACCGTGCGGGCTGGCGCCCACGGCGAGGATCCGCAGCGGCGGCGTGAACAGGATCGGCTGCGAGGAGCGCGGGACGTCGAGGTAGCGCACCAGCGATGTCTGGCGGGAGAGCGCGAAGAAGTCCTCCGTCTCACTGTCGCAGAGCAGCTCCCAGGGGAGGTCGGCGAGCGCGCCCGTCTCCTCGTCGTTGGGATCGAGCTTGATCTTGAGGCGGATCCCGAGGTCCGTCGACTTCTCGAGCTGGCCGCGGCTCTTGTCGAGCAGCGAGCGGACCTGCCCCTGGAAGACCGAACGGTAGAGGTCGGCCCCGATCTCGGCCGGCGGCCGGTGGCCAAGCCCCGCGGCCGCTCCGGCGAGGCCAAGGTCGCGGAACGAGGCCGGGGAGAGATCGCCGGCGGCCTGGCTGGCAACAGGGCCCTCCAGGCCGCGGGAGATGCCGGGATCGCCGGGCAAGGCCGGTTGCGCGCCGGCGAGCGAGGGGAGGGAGAACCCGACGACCCCCTCGCCGAAGGGGGATTTGAGCACCCTGGCGCGGAATCCGCCGCGGGCGCTGGCGTCGAACTGGAGAACGAAGTCTTCGAATCGCACTCGTCTCTCAGACACCCGCCGGCCGGCTTTGTTGAGTCGCCGCGCGAGGAGATCCCGCGGGCGCTCGCGCAGACCTGGAAGGCTCACCGATGCGTACGGGCATAACCTTCGTCGGTACAAATGCGAGCCCGGCGATGAAAACCTTGATCCCGCTGATCTTCGGAGCTCGAACCGAGCGCCGGCCTCCGGACGTTCTCGCCTCAGCCCAACGTTTTGTCTTCACGATCCGTAGAGAAGGAACCGCGCACGCTGTGGCGCCTTCGCGGCGAGGGTGGGCCACCAACGCTGCGCGATCGGCCGTCCGAGTTTTGAGGGCCGCCTATACAACTCCTCTGTGACGAGGTGCTGGCGTCCTTACCCCGGGCGCCGCTTGGTGTAGAGCGCCTCGTGGGCGGCGCCGCCGGGCTGGACCTGGTGGAGCTCGCCGGCGTCGCGCAGGCGGCGGAGGACGGCCGAGACCCGGCGCGCGTCCACCGGCCGCCTCAGCTTGTCGTGATGGCGCCGGTTGGTCTCCGCGGCCACCCGGCTGGCCCCGAACGTCTCGTCCTCGCCGAGGCGGTGGATCACCCGCGCGATCAGCTTGCTCGTCATGATCCGCTTGCCGACGAACTCCCGGTAGTCCTCCGGCGTCTCGTCCGCGGCCCGCGACGGAGCCACCGGCACCCCGGCCAGATCCGCCGCCGGCAGAGCGGTCGCCCGGAATGCCTCGAAGTGCCGCCGGATCGTCTCGAGCTCGGCGGCGTGCGCGGCGCTCTGCTCGCGATGATGGACCTCCTGCTGCTGGTGGAACGCCACCTGCTCCTCGTGATGCGCGATCCTCGCCTCCAGCTTCGCCAGGATCTCCGCTACCGAAAGCGCCGTGCTCATCTTCATCTCCTCAGAGGCCGTGCATGTCGCGCCAACGGCCCACGGGAATGTTGCAACCGGGATCTCGCCGGGAGGTTATACCACGGAAGTGGTGCGTCACAACCTGCCACGGGCCCGAGATCGAGAAATCTCGCGCCACCGTGAGCCCATTTCGTCGTATGACAGAGGCGCTGTAACGCGAACTGGATTGGAAAAGCCGCAAGATGGCGTCTTATCGGTGGATGGTAGACATGGAAAGGCGTGAGGCGCCTTCATTTAGGTGCAATGTCGATTCAGATTGTTGAGTGGCGTTCCCATGAAGACGAGAGATGGATCTATCTCGTGCCATCCTGTTCTGCCTAGAAGGCGATGTGGACCGATATTGAATCAAATTGGAGAGACATCGGCCCGATGTAGCTTCATCTCGCGACGTTAAGGTGCAATGTGTCGCCATGGCGGATCCATGGAGGCGCACCTCAGACTGACGTCGCGTCAATGTAGAGAGATATCGATTCGATGTCTCGGGACGTCGCGCCGCCGCAAGGCGATGTTGCAACAATGTAAGATCCTGACGCGCCAATATGGGCTTGTGACGCACCGATGTGGGGCCGCCTGGGCCGTCACCTTCACGGCTGGAAGGTCTTCTCCACGCAGTTGCTCACCTGGAACGGGCAGGTGCGGACGCGGTACCCGTAGGTGGCGCCGGCGGTGACGTGGGTGTCCGTATAGGAGCCTCTGACGGTCGAGGCGATGCCGGCGAAGGTGCCGCCGCAGCCGCCGTCCGCCCGCTCCACCACGTAGCTGGTCACCGGCCGCACGGCGGACCAGGTGAGCCTCACCTGCCGCGCGTTCGCCGTGGCGCTCAGCCTCGCGCCCGCAGCCGGGCAGGCGTAGAGCGGCTGGGCGGTGCTGGCGATGAGCGCGATGGCCGCCTTCTCGGTCGGCCACGAATAGTCCTGATCGAACATCAGCGTCGTGCCGCCGACGGGATACGCCTGGGTGACGGTGTCGCGGCAGGCCGGGTTCTGAAGCTGATCGAAGCACGGACAGAGGTCGTCGTTGGTGGCGTCCTCGTTGAGATCGATCGCGGTCACGCCGGCGCTCCAGAACGGGCAGTGATCGGTCTGGCACATGAAGGTCGGGTTGCGCACGATCCTGGCGGGATCGATGATGTTGCCGTACGTGGAGTTGGCCCGGACGAAGTCGTCGCCGAAGGCCACGCACCCGGGGCAGTCCGCGGGGTCCCAGTTGAACAGGTTCATCAGGCCGTCCTTGTTGCCGTCGAACGCGGTCTGATCCATGTTGAGCACGCGCCACATCGAGCCGGTCGGGTGCATGCGGGTGTAGGCCATGGAGCCGCACAGCCCGACCTCCTCGCCGCTGACGAACAGGAACTTCACCGGGTAGCGCCAGGCGTAATCCTTGAAGAGCCGCATCGCCTCGAGCAGCGCCGCGCCGCCCGAGATCGCGTCGTCCGCGCCCGGCGCGTTGTCGGCGTCGTCGGCGGAGCTCTCCGAAATGGTGTCGTAGTGGACGAGGAAGATGACCTGCTGGCTCTCCGTGTAGTCCACTTGGGCGGGCAGCGTGAAGACGAGGTTCTGCCAGGTCTGCGAGCCCTGCGCGGCGGTGCAGCCCGAGCTGTCCGAGGTATAGCTCTCGCGCACCGCGTTCGGCCCGGCGAAGCCCCAGCCCGCGGCCCTGTCCTCCAGGTACTCGGTCGCGAACGGATTGCCGGGCGGGGACCCGGTGTTGTTGGGCGGGAACATGTAGTTGGAGGCGCGGGTGCGGATGCGGCAGCCGGTGCAGAAGCCGGGGATGGTCACGTCGCTGTCGCCGGACAGGTCGCGGACGTCCTGGAACCAGCTCTCCTGGCGGGTGGCGTCGACGATCTGCCGCACCAGCCGGTTGGGCACGGACCGCCGCGCGCCGGCGCCAGAGGCATGGTCGATGTCCGCGGGATGGACGCGGACCGGCGGCAGCGCGACGCGAGGCACGCCGTGGAACAGGGCGTGCAGCTTGATCCGCGGCAGCTCCATCTCCAGGCCCGCGGGGATGAGATAGAGCATCGCCCGGTCGCTGATCCGGAAGCGATTGAGGCCGGCGAGGACGGGCGGGATGAGATGGCGGTCGTGGCTGAGGACGTGGATCCCCTCGCCGTGATCGCGGGCGCTGAACACCGGCTCGACGCCCCGCGCGCGCAGCCCGTCGAGCTGGGCCCCGGAAGGCCCGGCGACGACCACGCCCTCCTCGCGGCCCCAGATGGGAACGGAGGCATCCCGCAGGACCGGTTCCCGGTCGCCCGGGAAGAGCGCGATCCACCGGTCGTGGTCGACATCCGGTCCCGCGAGCCCGGCGGCGGCTGCCGAGAGCCCGAGGAGACTCATTAGCGCAAAGACCCCAGCCACCATGTTTCGCTTCCTTGAGCTCATCGCCGTCTCCTCGATCTGATCCTTGATGGTATCCCAGAAAAGCGGTGACGTCGCTCGGCCGGGTCCTGACGGATCGTTGGCGCTCAGGGTGATCTTTGTAGGGGCGGCCCTGTGTGGCCGCCCGGCTCCTACTTCACCCCCGCCGGCGGGTGGACGCCGGCGTAGTCGTAGCATCTGCTGGACGGACATCGGGCTGCGCTTCCACTGAGCCGCGAGATCAACGACCGCCGCGGCATCGTCTGGGGGCTGGGAGCGATCGGCAATGCCCTCGCGGATCAGGGGGAGATCGACAGTGCCGAGCGGCAAGCCGCCTGCGACGAGTCCGCCATGGCAGCGTGCGGCATCCCCCGGTCCTGCCATACAATCCGCTGCCTAAGCTCCCCAGGTTCGGCTCGATCCGGATTCAGGGATCGGGAAGGTTGGAGCCCTAGAGCGGATTGCGATGCCGCGTATCTTCGACAATATTGAGCGTTCCCTGTTGCCCGCGCTGCGGGACGGGCTCGCACTGTCCGATCGCGCGGACTTCTGTGTCGGCTATTTCAACCTGCGCGGCTGGAAGGCCATCGACGGCTGGGTCGAACGCTGGTCGGGAGGTGAGGGGAGCTGCTGCCGGCTCCTCGTCGGGATGCAACGGCTTCCCCAGGATGAGCTGCGGGAGTCTTTGAGTCTCCTGCCTCGGGTTGAAGGCATCGACCTCCAGACGGCGGTCCGTCTCAAGCGGCGCCTTGCCGAGGAATTCCGGGAGCAGCTCACCCTGGGCGCGCCGACCGCTGAGGATGAGGCAGGTCTGCGGCGTCTGGCCGCACAGCTTCGAGCCGGCAAGCTCGTGGTCAAGCTCTTCCTGCGTCACCCCCTGCACGCCAAGCTCTACCTCCTGTTCCGCTCCGACCCGATCAACCCGATCGTCGGCTTCCTCGGCAGCAGCAATCTCACTTTCGCGGGCCTCGCCCAGCAGGGCGAGCTCAACGTGGACGTGCTGGACCACGACGCCTGCATCAAGCTGGCCAAGTGGTTCGAGGACCGTTGGGGCGACCGCTTCTGCCTCGACATCTCGGCCGAGCTTCTTGAAGCGATAGACCAGAGCTGGGCCCTCGCAGAGGTCCCGCCCTACCTCATCTACCTGAAGATGGTCTACCACCTCGCTCGCGAGGCCCGGGCCGGTCTCGCCGAGTTCCGCATCCCGAAGGACTTCGGTGGCAGGCTCCTCGCCTTTCAGACCGCCGCGGTCAAGATCGCCGCCCATCACCTCAACAAGCGCGGCGGGGTGCTCCTGGGCGACGTCGTGGGGTTGGGCAAGACGCTCATGGCCACGGCTCTGGCGCGGATCTTCGAGGATGACCATGGGCTCGAAACCCTGATCCTCTGCCCTCGCAACCTGGTCCGCATGTGGGAGGACTACCGCGATCGATATCGCCTGCGCGCCCGCGTGCTGCCCATCACCCGGGTCGCGCAGGAGTTGCCGGACCTGCGCCGCTACCGGCTGGTGCTGATCGACGAGAGCCACAACCTGCGCAACCGCGAGGGCAAGCGCTACCGCGCCATCCGCGAGTACATCGAGGAGAATGAGAGCAAGGTCATCCTGCTCTCGGCGACGCCCTACAACAAGACCTATCTCGATCTATCGAGCCAGCTCCGCCTCTTCGTGCCGGAGGACGCCCGGCTCGGCCTCCGGCCCGAGCGGCTGCTGCGCGAGCTCGGGGAGCCCGAATTCGTCCGCCGCCATCAGTGCAGCCCCGACTCGCTCGCCGCCTTCGAGAAGAGTGAGCATGCGGACGACTGGCGTGAGCTGATGCGTCTCTACCTCGTCCGCCGCACCCGGACCTTCATCCAGGAGAACTACGCCGAGACGGATGCCGAGACCGGACGCCGGTACCTGACGTTCGAGGACGGAACCCGCTCCTATTTCCCGGCCCGGGTGCCGCGGACGGTGCGCTTCACGATCTCCGAGGGGAATCCCGACGATCCGTACGCCCGCCTCTTCTCGGACGCCGTCGTGGATGTGATCAATTCCCTGTCCCTCCCGCGCTACGGGCTGGGCAACTACGTGGCCTCCGCCCGGAGGGAGCCTCCCACCCCGGCGGAGGCCCGGACTCTCGCCGACCTCTCCCGCGCCGGCCGGCGTCTCATGGGGTTCTGCCGGACCAACCTGTTCAAGCGGCTGGAGAGCAGCGGCTGGTCGTTCCTCCAATCGGTCGAGCGCCACGTGCTGCGCAATTTCGTCTTCCTCCATGCCATCGAGTCCGGGCTCCCCGTGCCGATCGGCACCCAGGACAGCGCCGCCCTGGATTCCCGCTTCTCCGACACCGACCCCGAGCTCGCGGCGCAGGCCGAGCTCTTCGATGGAAATGGGAACGGGAACGGCGAGGGAGCCCCGCCGGGCGATGCCGGAGAGGTCGGGCTGAACGGCCTGCTGACGGAGGAGGACTTCCGGCGGCGGGCGGGCGAGGTCTACCGCCAGTACGAAACCCGCGAGCGGCACCGCTTCAAGTGGCTGCGGGCCGACCGTTTCGTCGCCGGGTTGGCCACGGACCTCCTCGCCGACAGCCGGCGCCTGCTCTCGGTTCTCCATGAGTGCGGCCCCTGGGACCCGACGCGGGACCACAAGCTGGAAGCCCTGGTGCGGATCGTCGCCGAGGTCCATGGCGGAGAGAAGGTCCTCCTCTTCTCCCAGTTCGCCGACACCGTGGCCTACCTGGAGCGGGAGCTCCGAGCCCGCGGCGTCGACGTGGTGGCGGCGGCCACCGGAGCCTCCCCCGATCCCACGCTCCTCGCCTGGCGCTTCAGCCCGGAGAGCAACGGCAAACGCAAGCAGATCGCGCCCGCGGACGAGATCCGTGTCCTCCTCGCCACCGACGTCCTGAGCGAGGGGCAGAACCTGCAGGACTGCCGGGTGGTGGTCAACTTCGACCTGCCCTGGGCCATCATCCGGCTCATCCAGCGGGTGGGGCGCATCGATCGCATCGGGCAGCGCGCCGAAACCCTCCTCTGCTACTCGTTCCTTCCCGCCGAGGGGGTCGAGCGGATCATCCGCCTGCGCAGCCGGGTGCGCCAGCGCCTCCGCGAGAACGCCGAGGTGGTGGGGACGGACGAGAGGTTCTTCGACGACGATGAGGACGACGGCCTCCTGTTCGACCTCTACAACGAGAAGTCGGGTCTCCTGGACGGCGACGGGGACAACGAGGTGGACCTCGCCTCTCATGCCTATCAGCTCTGGCGCAATGCCCTCGAGGCGGATCCGAGCCTGGAGAAGAAGGTGACGGAGCTGCCCGACGTGGTCTACTCGACCCGCTCCCATACCCCGGCCCACGCCGGCCCGCCCGGTGTGCTCCTCTATCTGCGGACCACGGACGACAACGACTTTCTCGCCTGGGTGGACGAAGAGGGCCGGAGCGTCACCCAGTCGCAACTCGCCATCCTGGACGCCGCGCAGTGCGAGCCGGGCACACCGGCTCTCCCCCGGCAGGAAGCCCACCACGAGCTGGTCCGCCAAGGGATCGAGCTGATCGCGGAACGCAAGCGGACCGGCGCCGGCGCCCTCGGCCGCCCGTCGGGGGCGCGGTTCCGCACCTACGAGCGCCTGAAGAGCTACGTCCTCTCGGTCAAGGGCACGCTCTTCGACCTCGCCGAGCTGCACCGGGCGATCGACGAGATCTACCGCTTCCCCCTGCGGGCCGCGGCCACGGACCAGATCAACCGCCAGCTCCGCGCCGGCATCTCCGACGACGACCTCGTCCGCCTCGTGCTCGCCCTCCGCGAGGAGGACCGGCTCTGCATCGTGCGGGAAGACGAGCCCGATCCGGAGCCGCGGATCATCTGCTCCCTCGGGCTCCATCCATCCCCTTCGAGGTGACTTCTTTGGCCAAGCTCAACGCTCAGCGTGCCCGCGAGATCCTGCAACGGTTCGAATTTCAGCGGCTCTTCGTCGAGGAGCTGGGCTGGTCGCAGCCGGCGGACCCCAAGAGCCGTCCCTGGAGCGCCAAGGGGCAGACCCTCTCGGGACGCGAGATCGCCAACCTGGGAGGCGTGGTGGTCCTCGAGCTCACCGCCGATGACGGCGCGGTTCCGGAGGCCAAGGCGCGGCTCGATGTCCATCGCGAGGTCGCCAAGGTCTATCACGAGCACGTCCTGATCTTCGTCGACCGCGACCGCACCCAGAGCGTGCTCTCCTGGGCCAAGCGCGAAGGCAAGAAGCTCACCCCGCGCAGCCATTCCTTCTTCAAGGGCCAGCCGGGCGACCTCTTCCTCTCCAAGCTGTCCGCCCTGGTCGTTGATCTCGCCGATCTCGCCGTCCGGGATGACGCCGCGGTCGCCGAGGTCGCCTCCCGCCTGCGGGAAGCGCTCGACGTGGAACGGGTCACCAAGCGCTTCTACAATGAATTCCAGAGGCAGCACGAGCTTTTCCTGGAAAGCATCGAAGGGATTGAGAGCGAACGCGACCGCCGCTGGTATGCCTCCGTCCTGCTCAACCGCCTGATGTTCGTCTACTTCCTCCAGAAGAAAGGTTTTCTGGACGGCGGGGATCAGACCTATCTGCGCCGTAAGCTCGACGCGAGCCGGAAGAGGGGGACTGACCTCTACTACCGCGGCTTCCTGACGCTCCTCTTTTTCGAGGGCTTCGCCCGGCCCGCCGCCGAGCGCAGCCCCGAGGCCCGGCTCCTGCTGGGAGAGATCTGCTACCTCGACGGCGGCCTCTTCCTGCAACATCGGATCGAGACCGATCATCCGGACCTCCAGATCCCGGACGCCGCCTTCGCGAGCATTCTCGACCTGTTCGAGAAGTACTCCTGGAACCTGAACGACACGCCCGGCGGTCAGGACGACGAGATCAATCCCGACGTCCTGGGCTACATCTTCGAGAAGTACATCAACCAGAAGGAGTTCGGCGCCTACTACACGCGGCCGGAGATCACCCGGTACCTCTGCGAGAAGACGATCTACGCCCTGATCCTGGACCGGATCAACGAGGATGCGGGGAAGGGAGACCGGCGCTTCGAGTCGATCGAAGAGCTGCTTCTGCGGCTTGACGCGCGCCTCTGCCGCAAGCTGTTCAAGGTGGTCTTGCCGAGCCTGTCCATCCTCGACCCGGCCTGCGGCTCGGGAGCGTTCCTCGTGGCGGCCTTGAAGACGCTCCTCGACGTCTACTCGGCGGTGGTCGGCAAGATCGAGTTCGTCAACGACCGCGGCCTCCGGGAGGATCTCAAGAAGGCCAAGGCCGAGCATCCCTCGCTCCAGTACTGGGTCAAGAAGCGGATCGTCACCGACAACCTCTTCGGCGTGGACATCATGGAGGAGGCGACCGAAATCGCCAAGCTCCGCCTCTTCCTCACCCTCGTGGCCTCCGCCACGAGCGTCGAAGAGCTGGAGCCGCTGCCCAACATCGACTTCAACATCCTTTCGGGAAACTCGCTCATTGGGTTGCTCCACGTCGAGGACGAGGAGTTCGACCGGCGACAGGGAGGAGGGCAGATGAACCTCCTTCGCCCGACGTTCCGGCAGGTGCTCCGCGAGAAGAATGCACTTATCGATCGATACCGCCACTTTATCGGCAATACGCGGGGGCTGGGAGAGGTGCGCGACGAGATCGAAAGTGAGAAAGGCAAGGCGATCACGACCTTGAACGAGATCCTGCTCGACGAATTCAAGGGAATCCGCTTCGAGCAGGCAACCTGGGACCGCCAGAAGAACGAGCCGGGCAAGCCCGTGCGACGG
>DASWRX010000065.1:0-4406 GCA_036402955.1 Thermoanaerobaculia bacterium | reverse complement strand
GTCAGCTGGGAGATGGAGAAGCCGAGGTAGGCGGTCCCCGTGCCGCGGCGGACCTCGACCTCGGCCCGCAGCCGCCCGCGCTGCTCGGAGGCCGCCGTCAGCTCCCCCCAGCGCTCGACCGAGAAGAAGCCGGAGCTCTGGATGGGCGAGCCCAGAAGCTCCCCCTCGATCCGGCCGAGGATCGCGAGACCCGCCCGGTTGACGCTGGTGATCGTGCCGTCCAGATCGGTGGTCACAATGCCGCTGCTGATCGATTCGATGACGTCGCGGTGCACCACCTGGAGGTCGGCCAGGTGCTCGCTCTTCTCTTCGAGGGCGCGCTCGGCGCGGGTGACGTTGTGCGCCAGGTAGTAGGTGAGCAGCGCCACCACGTAGAAGCCGAAGCCGTGGACGGCGAGGTTGTAGCCCAGTTGCCAGCCGGAGATCACTTCCTGGCCGGAGGTCGCCGGCCTGAGCCAGCCGAAGTAGAGGGCGACGATCATGCCGCCGTAGAGCAGGAAGGCGGCGCTGGCCACGATGACGCCGGCGCGCCGGCGCAGCAGCGTCGAGGCGACGGCGATGACGATCAGGTAGAGCAGCGAGAACGGGCTGGTGGCCCCGCCCAGGAAGTAGACCAGGCCGGTGATCAGCAGCAGATCGCCGAAGAACTGGATGTAGGCCTGGGTGGTGGGCCGGCGCCGCAGCAGCCGCAGGAGAGCGATGTAGATGAGGGTGGCGCCGAAGGTGGCGCCGCCGAGCAGCCAGACCTTGCGCGGCAGCAGCTCGAGCTCGGGCGGGATGGCGGGCACCACCTGGGAGGCGCCCGCTCCCGGCGCCGGCGGGCCCACGAAGCCCGGCTCGGACGCCGCCTGCGGGTTGGCCGGCAGCATCCAGAGCTGCAGCAGCCCGAGGGGGAGCAGAACGCTGACGATCGCCACCACGCGGATGGCGATGTACCAGCGGAGCTGACGCGCCAGGGGAGTCATCGAGGAATCCAGGCGGGGCGGCGGTGGGCCGCCCCTGATCTTTCTCAGCCGATCTTGCTCAGGATCGAGTAGAGCGGCAGGTACATCGCCGCCACGATCGTGCCGATGATGGCGCCGAGCACGGTGATCATCACCGGCTCGATCAGCTTCATCAGGCCGGCGACCGCGGTGTCGACCTCCTCCTCGTAGAAGTCGGCGATCTTCGACAGCATCTGATCGAGGGCGCCGGTCTGCTCGCCGACGTTGATCATCTGCACGACCATGCTGGGGAAGACCTTGGTCTGGGCGAGCGGCTCGCTGATCGTCTTGCCCTCCTCGACGCTCTTGCGCACGGCCATGACGGCGTCCTCGATGATGGCGTTGCCGGCGGTCTTGCCGGTGATCTCGAGGCCGTCCAGGATCGGCACGCCCGAGGCGGTCAGGGTGCCGAGCGTGCGGCAGAAGCGGGCGACGGAGATCTTGCGCAGCAGCATGCCGACGACCGGGATCTTGAGCATCAGGCTGTCGAGGATGCGCCGGCCGTGCGGCGTTCCGTGCCAGCGGTTGATCGCCACGCAGCCGACGACGATCACCAGCAGGATCAGGATGAAGTAGTCGGCCACGAAGTTGCTGGCGTTGATCACCGTGCGGGTCAGCAGCGGCATCTCGGCGCCCATGCCGGCGAAGAGCTGGGCGAACACCGGGATCACCTTCCACAGGATGATGAACACCACCAGGGCGGCGATGACCACGATCGACACCGGGTAGATCAGCGCCGACTTGACCTGGCTGTTCAGCTTCACCGCCTTCTCGATGTAGACCGAGAGGCGCTGCAGGATGATGTCGAGGATGCCGCCCGACTCGCCGGCCGCCACCATGTTGGTGTAGAGGTTGTCGAACGCCTTGGGGTGCTTGCGCATCGCCTCGGCCAGCGAGGAGCCGGACTCGACGTCGCTCCTCACCTGATGGATGATGGCCTGGAAGGTGCGGTTCTCCTCCTGGTCGCCGAGGATCTCCAGGCACTGGACGAGCGGCAGGCCGGCGTCGAGCATCACCGAGAACTGGCGGGTGAAGATGGCGATCCGCTTCGAGCCGACGCCGCGCGGGAAGCGCGGGATCAGCTTGATCTCCCGCCCCTTCTCGCGGATGCTGGTGATCTGGATCTGCTGGCGCCGCAGGACCGCCACGGCGGCGTCGCGCGAGTCGGCCAGGAGCTGTCCCTCCTGGGTCTGACCGGTGCGGGTACGACCTTTCCACACGAAACTGGGCATCCTCGGGCTCCTCTTGCTGCGCGCCGTTGCTACGCGAATACCACGCGATTCCTACACGGTCAGGTTCGGGTTCAGGCTGGACGGACCGCGGTTGATGATCTCCTGCAGCTCGTCCGGGTAGGACGAGCGGGCGAGCGCCGTCTCCAGCGTGATCATGCGCTTGAAGTAGAGCGCGGCCAGCGACTGGTTGAACGTCTGCATCCCGTGCTTGGCCTGGCCGGCCTGCATCATGCCGTAGATCTGGTGGACCTTGTCCTCGCGGATCAGGTTGCGGATGGCGGAGCTGGGGATCAGGATCTCCATCGCCATCGCCCGCCCCTTGCCGCCGGTCTTCGGCAGCAGCGCCTGGCAGATGATCCCCTCGAGCACCAGCGAGAGCTGGGCGCGGATCTGCCCCTGCTGGTGGGCGGGGAAGACGTCGATGATGCGGTTGATCGTCTGCGCCGCCGAGTTGGTGTGCAGGGTGGCGAAGGTCAGGTGGCCGGTCTCGGCGATGCGCAGCGCCGACTCCACCGTCTCCAGGTCGCGCATCTCGCCGATCAGCACCACGTCCGGGTCCTGCCGTAGCGCCGAGCGCAGGGCGGCCGTGAAGCCGTGGGTGTCGGCGTGGACCTCGCGCTGGTTGACGATGCACTTCTTGTGGCTGTGCAGGTACTCGACCGGGTCCTCGATGGTGACGATGTGCTCGGCGCGCTCGCGGTTGATCTTGTCGATCATCGCGGCGAGCGTCGTCGACTTGCCCGAGCCGGTGGGGCCGGTGACCAGGATCAGGCCGCGCGGCTTCTCGCACAACCGCTCGATGACCGTCGGCAGCAGCAGCTCGCGGAAGGTCTTGATCTCGTAGGGGATCTGCCGGAACACCGCGGCGATGGCGCCGCGCTGGTGGAAGATGTTGGCGCGGAACCGGGCGAGCCCCTTGATCCCGAAGGAGAGGTCGATCTCCAGGTTCTCCTCCAGCCGGTGCTTCTGGTTGTCGGTCAGGATCGAGTAGGTGAGCTGCTTGGTCTCGGACGGCGTCATCGGCGGCAGGCTGAGCTGCTTCAGAATGCCGTCCACCCGCACCTGCGGCGCGGAATTGGTGGTGATGTGGAGGTCGGACCCCCCCTGTTCCACCATCGACTTCAATAACTGGTTCAGCGTCGGCGGCATGACCACGGACTCCGGCAATCACAGTTGAAACGGACGAAAGACTTGACCGGGAGTCTACACCAGTTAGGGAATAGATGAAAAGACATAAGCCCGGCCGGCCTTCAGTCTTGGGCCGGTCCGGAGCTTTGCGTTATCGTAGCCGCATGAGCGAGCCGGTCTCCCAACACGAAGAGGAGGTCCTGGGGAAGGCCTACGACGCCCGCCTGATGCGCCGGCTGCTCGGCTACGTGCGCCCCTATGGGGACATGGCCTTCGGGGCGCTGCTGCTGATTCTCTTCTCCTCCCTGCTGCAGCTCCTCGGTCCGCTGGCGACGGCGGTGGCCCTCGACCTCTTCGTGCGCCCGGCCGGGGCGGCCGAGCAGATCTCGGCGCCCAGCGCCTTCGTGCGCGACCTCCTGCTCTCCCGAGGGATCGCGGCGGCGGACGTCGCCGTGCAGGGGCTGACGGTGGTGGCGATCCTCTACATGGTGGTCCTCGCCCTCACCTTCTGCGCCCTCTACGCGCAAGGATACGTGCTGCAGTTGATGGGGCAGTACATCATGAACGACCTGCGGCGGGAGATCTTCGGCCGCCTCCAGCGCCTCCCCCTGAGCTTCTACGACCGCAACCCGATCGGCCGTCTGGTCACCCGCGTGACCACCGACGTGGACGCCCTCAACGAGATGTTCACGGCCGGCATCGTCACCATCTTCGGCGACCTGATGGTGCTCTTCGGCATCGTGGTGGTGCTCTTCTGGCTCGACTGGCGGCTCGCCCTGGTGGCCTTCGCCATCGTGCCCCTGCTGTTCGCGCTGACCTCCTGGTTCCGCCTGCGGGTGCGGCAGAGCTTCCGCGAGGTGCGGGTCAAGATCGCCCGCATCAACGCCTTCCTCCAGGAGCACATCACCGGCATGCCGGTGGTGCAGCTCTTCAACCGCGAGCGGGCGTCCTACGAGGAGTTCGAGCGGATCAACGCCGAGCACCGCGACGTCAACGTGCGGTCGATCTTCTACTACGCCCTGTTCTTTCCCGGCGTCGAGCTGATCTCGGCGGTCGGCGTCGG
>DASWRX010000064.1:0-22276 GCA_036402955.1 Thermoanaerobaculia bacterium | reverse complement strand
GCCGATTACCGCCGGAAGCGGTTGAACCGGGCCGGCGAGAAGGCCGACAGGATCTGCCCGACCCGCTCCTCGGTCGGTTTGGTCGTGGGATCGACCTGCGACCGGGTCGGCGGCTCGACGTGCCGGTGCGGCGGCTCGGCGGAGCGGCGGCGCTGGTCCTTGCGTTGCTGCTGCTGTTGCGGTTGCGGTTGCCGCGGCTGCTGGTCACCACGGTCACGGCGTTGCGACGAGCCCTCTCCGGGCCGCTGCCCGCGGGCCGTGTGGGCCGGCTTGGGCTGGCGCTGCGCCGGCTGCTGCTGGACGGGCTGGCGGCCGTCGCCCTTGCGCCGCGTCTTCTGCTCGACGCGGGCCTTCTCCTCGGCCTCGCGCTGCGCCTTCTTCTCCGCCTTCTCCCGGGCCCTCGCCCGCTCCTCCGCCCGGCGGGCGCGGATCGACGCGATGCGCTCCTGGATGGGGATCTCGAAACGCTCCGCCGGCTTGGCCTGGTAGTCGAAGCCCTCCACCGTCAGGCGGGGCAGCCGGGAGCCGACCGCGCGCTCGATGGCCGCGAGCTCGGCGGCCTCTTCCTCCGAGACGAAGGTGAAGGCGTCGCCCACCATCTCGGCCCGCGCGGTGCGGCCGACGCGGTGGATGTAGTCCTCGGGGATGTTGGGGACGTCGAAGTTGATGACGTGCGAGAGGGCCTCGACGTCGATGCCGCGGGCCGCGATGTCGGTGGCCACCAGCACCAGCAGATCCCCGCTCTTGAAGCGGGCCAGGGCCTCGGTGCGCTGGGCCTGGCTGCGGTTGCCGTGGATGCGATCGCAGGCCACGCCGTGCTTCTCCAGGAACTCGGCGAGGCGGTTCGCCCGGTGCTTGGTGCGGGTGAAGACGAGCACGTTCTTGATCTCGCCCCGCCGCAGCAGCTCCACCAGAAGGTAGGGCTTCAGCTCTTCCTTCACCGGATAGACTGCCTGGGTGATGCCGGTCGCCGGGGCCGCCTTGCGCTCGATGTTGAGCCGTGCCGGCTGCTTCAGCATCTCGCGCGCCAGCTCGACGATCGGCGGCGGCAGGGTGGCCGAGAAGAACAGCGTCTGCTCGGGGGTCGGCAGGTGCTTCAGCACCTTTCGGACGTCCGGCAGGAAGCCCATGTCGAGCATGCGGTCCGCCTCGTCGAGGACCAGGATCTCCAGGCCGTCGAGCTTGGCGTAGGGGTTCTGGAAATGGTCGAGAAGCCGCCCCGGGGTGGCCACCAGGACGTCCACGCCCTGGCGGAAGGCCTTCTCCTGGGGTCCCATGGCGACGCCGCCGAAGACGGCCGCGCCCTTGAGATCGGTGAAGCGGGCGAAAGCCTCCATGTGCTCGACGATCTGGGCCGCCAGCTCACGGGTGGGAGCGAGGATCAACGCCCGGGTGGTGCCGCGGGGCTTCTCCTTCAGGCGGTGCAGGATGGGCAGCAGGAAGGCCGCGGTCTTGCCGCTGCCCGTCATGGCGCAGGCGAGGACGTCCCGCCCGGCGAGCGCGGGGGGGATGGCGTCCTGCTGAATGGGGGTGGGCTGCTCGAAGCCCAGGGTCTCGATGCCGCGGAGCAGGTCGGGGTTGAGGCCGAATTCCAGGAAATCGCTCAAGTCGTCGCAGTCCTTCCGGGCGGGCACCGCTGCGTATGGGCGCCGCACCACGTCATGTTCCGGCGAAGGGGTAGAGGAACGGGGGGCTTGCCGGAGAGGCCGCCGCTCGGGCTCACGAGTTGAGCCGCTTCACGCTTTCACAATCAGATGCCCGCCAGGAGGCGGGTGCATCCATAGTATCTCATGAATGTGCTCCGTTGCCAAGCTCCCGGCTGCGCTTGCGGGCCTGCCGGAGCTCCCAGGCCGCCGGCAGCAGCGACAGGAAGATGATCGCCAGCACCACCAGCGAGAAGTTCTGCCGCACGAAGGGCAGGTTGCCGAACAGGTAGCCGGCCAGCGAGCAGAGCAGCACCCAGGCCGCGCCGCCGACGGCGTTATAGGCCATGAACCGGCCGTAGCTCATGGCTCCGAGGCCGGCCACGAACGGCGCGAAGGTGCGGACGATGGGCACGAAGCGGGCGATGATCACCGTCTTGCCGCCGTACGTCTCGAAGAACTCGTGGGTGTAGGCGAGGTGCTTGGGGCTGATCAGCCGCCGCCGCGAGGCGATCAGGCGGCGCCCCAGGAAGTGGCCGACCCAGTAGTTGGCCGTGTCGCCCAGGATGGCCGCCGCCATCAGCGCGCCGATCAGCGTGACGATGGAGAGCGAGCCGCCGGCGGCGAAGGCGCCCGCCGCGAACAGCAGCGAGTCGCCCGGCAGGAAGGGCGTCACCACCAGCCCGGTCTCGCAGAAGACGATGGCGGCGAGCAGCAGGTACGTCCAGGCGCCGTACTCCTGGATGATGGGGCTCAGATGCTTGTCGAGATGCAGGACGAAGTCGAGCAGTCCCTTGAGGATGTTCATGGATTCCCTCGCGAAGCGCCGCAGGTCCGGCGGTCTGGAGCGGGGAGCGTAAGGGCTCCCCGGCTGGAAGTCCAGCCGTCTACCAGCTCACGCCCCCCTGGATCAGCCCGCCCGCGGCCAGGCTCGCCAGGGGTTCCGAGAAGAAGTAGCCCTGCCCGAAGTGGCAGGACAGGGCGCGCAGCCGGGAGACCTGCTCGGCGGTCTCGATCCCTTCGGCGGCGACGTCCATCCGCAGGGTGCGGGCGAGGGTGACGATGGTCCCCACGATCTCCGAGGGCTCGCCGCCGCTGTCCATCTCGCTGATGAACGAGCGGTCGATCTTCAGGGCGTCCACCGGCAGGCGGTGGAGGTAGCTCAGGGAGGAGTAGCCGGTCCCGAAGTCGTCGATGTAGAGCTTGACCCCGAAGCTGCGCAGGGCCATCAGCTTGGCCACCGCGTCCTCGGCCTGCTCCATGATCGTGCTCTCGGTGATCTCCAGCCGCAGGCTCTCCGGCCGGATCCCCGTCTTGCGCAGGATGTCCTGGAGCCGCTGGACCAGGTCGGCCTGCATGAACTGCTTGCTCGACAGGTTGACGGTGACGGCGAGCCGCTCGCCCCCCGCGGCCAGGCCCTGCCAGTCCGCGAGCTGGCTGCAGGCCTGGTGCAGCACCCACCAGCCGATGGGGACGATCAGCCCGGTGTCCTCGGCGACCGGCACGAAGCTGTTGGGGTGCAGGAGGCCGCGCCGCGGGTGCCGCCAGCGCAGCAGGGCCTCGAAGGCGTCGATCTTGCCGGTATCGAGCGAGACGATCGGCTGGTAGTAGATCTCGAACTCCGAGCGGTCGATCGCCCGCCGCAGGTCGGTCTCCAGCTCGAGCAGCGCCACCGCCCGGTCGTGCATGTCCCGGTCGAAGACGGCGTCGCGCGACTTGCCGGAGGCCTTGGCGCCGTACATGGCGGTGTCGGCGTCGCGCAGCACGTCCTCGGGACGGTCGTAGTCGCCGCCCGCGCCCACCGTGATCCCCAGGCTCAGGGTGACGAACACCTCGTGGCCGTGGACCCGGAACGGCCGCGCCATCTCGTGGTGCAGCCGCTGGGCCACCTGGACGGCGTGGTCGACGTCGGCCACCTCGTCGAGCAGGATGGTGAACTCGTCGCCGCCCAGCCGCGCCACGGTGTCCCCCGGCCGCAGGCAGGACTCGAGACGGCGGGCCACCGCCACCAGCAGTTCGTCGCCGGCGCTGTGGCCCAGGCTGTCGTTGACGTTCTTGAAGCGGTCGAGATCGATGAACAGCACGGCATAGGTGTAGCTCAGCCGCCGCTTGGCGTGGGCGATCGCCATGCCCAGGCGGTCCATGAACAGGGCGCGGTTGGGCAGCCCGGTGAGCGGATCGTGGAAGGCGTCGTGCAGCAGCCGCTCCTCGGCCGCCTTGCGGGCGGTGATGTCCGACTGCGAGCCCGCCATCCGGTAGGCCTCGCCGGCCTCGTTGCGCACCGCCAGACCCCGCGACAGCACCCAGCGCCAGCCGCCGTCGCGGTGGAGGATCCGGTGCTCGCTCTCGAAGTCCGGCGAGCGGCCGGCGAGGTGCGCCGAGAGCGCGAGCTGGACCACCGGCTGGTCGTCCGGGTGCATCCGGCTGAACCACTCCGCCGGATCGTCGCCGATGTCGCCGTTCTGGAAGCCGAGCATCGCCTTCCAGCGCGAGGAGAAGTAGATGCGGCCCCGCCGGAGGTCCCAGTCCCAGAGGCCGTCCTTGGCGCCGTCCACCGCCAGCGCGTAGCGCTCCTCGCTGTCGCGCAGCGCCATCTCGGCCCGCTTGCGCTCGATGGCGTAGCGGATCGCGCGGCCCAGCAGGCCGCCGTCGATCTCCCGCTTGACGAGATAGTCCTGGGCTCCCTCGCGCACCGCCCGCACCGCCAGATCCTCGTCGTCGATGCCGGTGAGCAGGATCAGCGGCAGGTCCGGCGCCTCCGCCTTGATCCGCGTCAGGGAATCGAGCGTGCCGTGCCGGCTGTCGGGCAGGGAGACGTCCAGCAGGACGACATCCAGTTTACCGTTATTGCGAAAATTGCTGCGGAGAAACTCCACGGCGTGAGACACGCGGTCCACGGCCGTGAGATGGAGCGGCTTGAGAGCGGTCCGGCCGAGCAGCGTGCGAATGAGACGGGCATCCCCAGGGTTGTCCTCCACCATGAGGATGGTGACCGGTTCGCCGGGTGTCATTGCTGAACTCCCCCACCAGACGCGGCCGCATCAGTAGACCGGCCGCGCAAGCGATCGTAAAAGCCCGTGGAAACCAATCGACTACAAGATCCCGCGGATCATAACACATTACGTTTCGCAAGAATTTTCCTACTGGGTCGCGGGGAGGGTGAAGAAGAAGGTGGAGCCGCGGCCGGGCTCGGACTCCACCCAGATGCGCCCGCCGTGCCGCTCCACGATCTTGCGGCAGATCGCGAGACCGACCCCGGTGCCCGGAACGTCGGGGTGGAGGCGCTTGAAGATGACGAAGACCGTCTCCGCCTCGGCGGGATCGATGCCGATGCCGTTGTCGCGCACGGAGAAGACCCACTCGCCGCCCTCCTTCCGCGCCGCGACGTGGACGCGGGGAGGCTCGGAGCCCCGGAACTTGATCGCGTTGTGGAGAAGGTTCTGGAAGAGCTGCGCGATCTGGGTCGGCTCGACCTCGAGCTCCGGCAGCGGCGAGCGGGTGACCGCGGCGCCGCTCTCCTCGATCGGCTCCCGCAGGTTCCCGAGCGCCCGCTCGAGCAGCTCTTCCAGGCGGGTGGCCTCTGTCCGCCGCTCCCGGCTCTCGACGCGCGAGAGCGCCAGCAGGTCCTCGATCAGCAGGCGCAGCCGGCGCGCGGCGCCGATCACGAAGTCCACCATCTCGTCGCCGTCCGCGCCGAGCTTCTCCCGGTAGTCCTCCTTGAGGAGCTGCGTATAGCGCTCCATCATCCGGACCGGCTCCTGCAGCTCGTGCGAGGCCATCGAGGCGAACTGCAGCAGCTCCTCGTTCGACCGCCGCAGCCGCGCCGAGCGCTGGGCCGCCTCCTCGTCGGCGGCCTTGCGGGCGGTGACGTCCTCGACCAGTCCGTCGATCCGGGTGGCGCCGCCGGTCCGCACCACCGTGCCGATCACCTCCAGCCAGATCGGCCGCCCGTCCGCCCGCCGCAGCCGCACCTCCCGCGCGACGCCCGCCGCCGGCGTGCCGTCCGCCGCGCCCTGCTCCGCCACGGCGCCGACGAACGGCTCGAGGTCGAGGCGGTTGGCGGCCTCGAGGTCCTTGACGCCCAGCAGGTGCAGGAATCCCGGGCTGGCGTTCAGCAGGCGGCCCTCGGGCGTGGCGCTGAACACCGCCATCTGCGCCCGCTCGAGGAGCGATTCGAGCGGGCGATCGGGAACCGGGCCGGCGGCCTCGCGGGAGGGGCTCTGCCTGTCGAGCGCCGCCCTTACGGCCAGGGGCAGCCGGAGAAAGCCGGCGGGCTTCTTGACCAGATAGTCGCCGGCCCCCAGGCGCAGCGCCCGCAGGGCGGCGTCCTCGTCACCGAAGCGGGTGAGCAGGATCACCGGCACCTCGGGCCAGTCCTCCCGCAGCACCGCCAGCAGGGACAGCCCGTCCGCCCACCGCAGCTTCAGCTCGAGGATCACCACCTCGAAGCTCCGCCGGCCGCAGGCCTGGGCGAACGCCGCCGCGTCGGTGATCTCCTCGACGGCGAACCCGGGCAGCCCGCGCTCCAGCACGAGCCGCGCGAGGGTGCGATCGTCGGGATCGTCGTCGAGGAGCAGGATCAAGGGATGGCCGTCGCGCATGCGCAAGGTGCAACCTATGCGAAAGGGACGGTGAAATCCACTTATCCATGGCTATAATTCCTTTATACCTCTCGATATAGACCGGGCCGGGGACGCCCAGGGAGAGACATGGACTTCGAGCACTCCGCGCAGAGCCGGGGCGAGCGTCTGATCTCCAGCATCCGGTCGCTGGCCGCCCTCGGGCTGCTCGCCCTGCTGCGGCTGGATCCGGCGTTCCGCTCCCTCCACGGCGGAGACGTCCTCTGGCTGCTGGGCGTCTACGCCCTCTACGCCCTGCTGCTCGCGGGCCTGTTCTGGGCCTACGACCGGATCGAGCTGCGCTCGCGCCTCGCCGTCCACGCCCTGGACCTCGCCGTGTTCGCGGTCCTCTGCGTCCTCATCCGCGGCGCCGCCGCGGTGGCGCTCGTGTTCTACGCCTTCCTCCTCCTCGCGGGCGCCCTGCGCTGGCGGTGGCGCGGCGCCCTGGGAACGGCGCTGGCCGGGCTCGCCGTCTACCTGGGCGTCGGCGTGGCCCTGGAGGCGGGCCTCTCCGCCGGCTGGCTGGCGGGCGGCGCCTGCCTGGCGCTCCTCGCCGTCCTCCTCACCGCCGTCTCCGCCTACCAGCAGCGGCTCAGCCGCGAGATGCTGAAGATCGCGGCCTGGCCCCGCGGTCCGCTCCAGGACGCCGACGCCCTGCTCGCCCACCTCCTCGCCCGCGTCGCCGGCATCCTCGAAGCGCCGCGCGTCCTGCTCGCCTGGGAAGAGGCCGACGAGCCCTGGCTCTACCTGGCCCAGTGGTCGGCGGCGCCGGGAGGTCGCCTGGAGCGCTCCCGGGAAGCCCCCCTCGAGACGCCGCTGGTGCCCGCCGCCCTCGCCGCGGCCAGCTTCCTGTCGAACGGCGCCGGGGAGACCTGGCACAGCGCGGCGGGAGGGGTGGAGCGCTGGCGCGGCGAGCCCCTGGATCCGGCCCTGCGCCGCCGCTTCGCCATCGGCAGGGTGGCCTCCTGGCCCGTGCGCGGTGAGACCGTCCAGGGACGCCTCTTCGCCCTCGACCGCCGCGATCTCGAGCGGGACCACCTCGTGCTGGGCGAGATCGTGGCCCAGCGCGTCGCCGCCGAGCTGGACCAGTTCTACCTCACCCGGCAGTTGCGGACCGCCGCGGTGACCGACGAGCGGGTGCGGCTCGCCTGCGACCTCCACGACGGCATGCTGCAGTCGCTCACCGGCACGGCCCTCCAGCTCCAGGCCCTGTCGGGATTGCTGGACAAGGACCCGCCGTCGGCCCCGGCCCAGCTCCGGGAGATCCAGCGGCTCATCGCCGGCGACCAGCGCGATCTCCGCTTCTTCATCGAGGAGCTGAAACCGGTGCCGACGACGATCGCCGGCCAGGACGACCTCGCGACCCGGCTGGCGGAGCTGTCGGACCGGCTGAAGCGCCTCTGGGACCTGAACATCGACGTCCACCTCGAGGAGCTGGACGGCCGCCTCTCGGAAGCCCTCACCCGCCAGCTCTACCGGCTGCTGCGCGAGGCGCTGTTCAACGTCGCCCGGCACGCCCAGGCCTCCAGCGTCCGCGTCGAGGTGTCGTCGGATGACCGGGCGTTGAGCATCACCGTGACCGACGACGGCCGCGGCTTCCCGTTCACCGGCCGCTACGGCCACGAGGAGCTCAACCGGCGGAAGCTCGGGCCGGTGAGCCTCAAGGAGCGCATCGCCGCCCTCGGCGGCTCGCTCGCCATCGACACCGGTCCCGGCCTGACGCGGCTGGAGATGCACCTGCCGGCCCAAGGAGGAGCGCGATGACGCCGGCGCCGATCCGTCTGGTGGTGGTGGACGATCACCCGATCGTCCTCGAAGGGCTCGAGCGGCTCTTCCGTCTGGAAGGGGACCTCGAGATCGTGGCCCGCTGCGTCAACGCCGGCGAGGCCCTCGAAGCCGTGCGCGCCCACCAGCCGGACCTCCTCCTCCTCGACGTGCGCCTGGCCGGCGGCAGCGGCCTCGACGTGCTGGAGCAGCTCCGGCGGGAGGGGTTGGCCACCCGCGCGGTGCTGCTCGCCGGCTCCATCAACCAGGACGAGCTGATGGACGCCCTGCGTCTGGGCGTCCGCGGCATCGTCCTCAAGGAGATGGCGCCGGAGCTCCTGATCCGCTGCCTGCGCGCGGTCCACGGGGGCGGGCGCTGGCTGGAGGGGGACTTCCTCAGCCGGGCCATCGAGGGCATCCTCGACCGCGACGGCGTCGCCCGGCCGGGACGGCAGCCGCTCTCCCCGCGCGAGATGGAGATCGTCCGCCTCGCCGCCACCAACCACCACAACCGCGAGATCGCCGAGACCCTCCACATCACCGAGGGCACGGTGAAGGTCCACCTGCACAACATCTATGAGAAGCTGCGGGTCGAGGGCCGCGTCGAGCTGACGATCTACGCCCGCGATCACGGCTGGGTGTGAATTCCGCGCCCCCTCCGTCCCTCATTCCCCGCCCTGCTCCGGCCTTTCCCCCGCTTCTACGGCGCTCTCCCCGCGGGGAACGCTCCCCGGTCTCCGGGGAAGCCATCGCCAACGCCCCGGAGCGAGCCGTTCCCCGTCCGTCCCCTCCCCGGCACCGGGGGAACGGCGCTCTCACGCCGGGGAATACCCATCTCCAGGGTTTTTTTGTTATTCGAATTGTATGTGCCCATTCATTCCCCGTGGGAAAAACCCGTCGATCGCCAGGGAATGAGCCATTCCCCTCTCTCCCTGAGATTCTTGCTGGAGTGAACGAGACTCTGAGCGGGGGGAATCTTTCGAAATCTTGGCCGGAGGGCTTGACAAGGCCAGACCACGATGTCCATAGTATGCACATCGCAAGGCCGTAACCTCCGCCTCTCAGGGGAACGCTGAATCGGGAACAGCGAGAGGCCGGGGATTTTAGATCATTTGGATTTCCGTCGCCATTCCGGCGCGGATGAACGGGCTGGAAAGAGCCCAAAAAGGAGAAGGACCATGGCAAGAGAACCACAGTACGGAGTGACCCTCAATGGCTGGGAACGGCTGCTGGCCTCGCTGGAGGCCAACGCGCAGGAGTTCCCGCAGTTCGAGACCTACCGCGCGCAGCTCAAGGCGATGCTCGAGACGGCGCGGGAGATCTCGGCCCACCAGACCGCGATGGCGGCCAGCAAGCAGGACGCGACCAAGCGCCTGCAGGGAACGCTGGTCGACGGCCGCAAGCTGGCGAACTTCCTGCGCAACGGCGTCCGGCAGCATTTCGGCAACCGGTCGGAGAAGCTGGTCGAGTTCGACCTCAAGCCGCTCCGCGCCCGCAAGGCCGCCCAGCCGCCGACGGTCAAGCCGCCCACCCCCACCCCGCCGCCCACGCCTAGCCACTCGTAGGCTCGGCAGTCGCGGAAAGTTGCAGGCTCTTTGACAACTGATTCACCTTCGCCGGAGGGGACGGACGCGGGACGTCCTCTCCGGCTTTTTTCCTTCAGGGCGTCGGGGAGCCGTATACTAGGCGCATGAAGCGCACGAACCTTGTGTTAGACGAACACCTCTTGGAAGAAGTGACTCGGGCCAGCGGCGAAAGGACCTACTCGCGAGCCGTGACGAAGGCCATGGAGGACTACCTGCGGCGGCACCGGGCCGGCCGCATCCTGGAGCTCGCGGGCTCCGGGCTGTGGGAAGGGGATCTCTCGGAGATGCGGGGGGATTCTCCTCCAAAGGCCCCTCCACACAAGTGATCCATGTTCCTCGTGGACACCTCCGTCTGGATTGAGACCTTTCGAAAGCCGAGCCGATTCGACATCACCTCTGTGATTGGCTTTGACGAGGTCGTCACGTGCCTTCCGGTCATTCAGGAGGTACTACAGGGATTCTTGGAGGAGCCGGCCTTCCGGATCGCGCGAGATGCCATGTTCGCGCTTCCGCTAATTGAAGCGCCCTTGGCGCGCGGGGTCTTTGAAGAGGCAGTCCAGCTCTATCGCACGGCTCGCCGGACCGGCGTGACGATCCGTTCCAGCGTAGATTGCCTGATCGCCGCCTGTGCCATACGGCAAGGGATTCCAGTGCTGCACCATGACCGCGATTTCTCTCTCCTCGCGCAGGTCTCATCTCTCAAGGAACAGCGAATTTCGCTCTAGTCCACGTCCCATCGCCACGATTGGCGTATCTGGCGCCACAGACGCAGATGCAGGAGGACAATCAAGGTGAAGAGAATTGATCGTAAGCGCTCAGAGGCTTGGCTGAAGGTAAATGAGATGAGCAAAGTTCTGATCGACGATTTAACAGTCGCGGCATAACGCTTGCCTAAACGATCCAATCGTCTGGGACATGGCATTCTGGGGTAAGACGGCTGTTCGGGCACTCTTTGGCTTGGTTGATGGTGTCGGTTACGCCATGAGAAGCACGGTAATCGAAATGGCCCAAGAGTTGGGAGTGGAACTCTCCGACCGAGACAAGCTCAAGCTCCAGGAAAAGAGAATCACACGGACAGGGAAGGTGGTCGAGGATCGTTTGAGTCCTGTCGAGAGCCTGAAGCTCGCAGCCAAACATTACCCGCTCCTATTTGGAGTGAAGTTTGATCTGGGCTTGGGAGGCGAGCACGGAAAAGCCTTCTTAGCTCTAGCGGACATCAGAAACGACATAACCCATCCCGAGAACCTCGAGCATCTACTCGCGAAAGATCTCTTCAAATATTGGATTCCTGGCTATACGTGGGTACTTTCTCGATTGGGAGATCTTCTCGCTCTCTGTGCTCAGCAGGTTGGCGGATTAGGTACTAACACTCGGCCCTTTGGGGACCTGTCTCCTTACAAACACTCAGAACGGGAACCCAGGGTGTTCTCGGACCAGGGCTATCAAACCATACGGTCTGGTTCCCTCCGAACTTTGGAGTATGTAAAACAGGCTTTCGGAGTCCTCATGAGCGATACCCGCCGGGCCATGGCACTTACCTCCAGCTCGACGAGTATCGATAGCTTCCTTGGACCACACGGGCAATTTGGATTTCGAAACTGGATACGCACCTTCTCTTCCGAAGTCGAGGGCACAATCCATATCGCCTCTTTCTTTATCTCGGCTTCGGCTGAGAGAGGGGAGTTCGTCCTCTCAGGTGAGGATCGAGAGAGCCTAGATGTGAAGTTCCTCGTCGACGAAAAGCTTGTCCGCCTCATGAACATATGATCGAGGGAGTTTGGCTATAAAAAGCAGGCCCGAGTAGGCGGCCCAAAATGGTCAAGCTTTCAGCTTGCCCTGAAATGCCGCGACCGAATCACGCATCCAAAATCAGCAAACGGCCTTCGCATCCCGTTAGACGAGATGAAGCTGATCATGGATGCGGATGGCTGGTTCCGGGAGGTGACTGATCTAGCCTACTTGGACGCGGAGAATTGGGCGAGTAAAGCTTGTTAGATCTCGCCTGTAACAGGCCGGGATGGATGAGCTATAATCGCCCCCCAATCCAACACCCCCCCAGCACCCGCGTCCCCCGATAAAACACCGCCGCCTGCCCCGGGGTAACGCCCCGCTGGGGCTCGGCGAAGTCTATCTCAACTTTGCCTTCGCCAATCGGGCGGATCCTGGCCGGCACGCCGGGGTGGCGGGAGCGGATCTTCACGGTTGCTTCGACGTCGCCCTTGGGAGCGGGGCCGATCCAGTGGAGGCGCTCACCGCGGAGGCCCGGGGCCAGGAGGTCGGCGTTGCCTCCCACCACGACGCGGTTGCGCTCGGGGTCGATCTGGAGGACGTAGAGGGGGCTCGGGGCGGCGAGGCCCAGGCCGCGGCGCTGGCCCACGGTGTAGCGGTAATAGGGCTGGCCGGTGCCCAGCTCCTGACCCTGAGTGTCCACCAGCACCGCCGGCTCGTCGCGGGCCGCGCCTCCGAAGCGCTCCGGGTTGGCGGCGGCCTGCTCCTCCACGAACTCGCGGATGCCGCCGGCCACGAAGCAGACCTCCATGCTCTCCCCCTTCTCGGCCACCACCAGACCCGCCTCGCGGGCGAGCTCCCGCACCTCGCGCTTGGTCAAGTCCCCAAGCGGGAACATCGACGCGGCGAGCTGCTCGGCCGTCAGCTCGAAGAGGTAGTAGCTCTGGTCCTTCGCGGCGTCGAGCGCCGCGTGCAGCTCGGGGCCGTCCGGACCCTCCAGAATGCGGGCGTAGTGGCCGGTCGCCACCCGGCCGGCGCCGAGCCGCCGCGCCCGCTCGAGCAGGAGGTCGAACTTGATCCAGGTGTTGCACCGCACGCACGGACTGGGCGTGCGGCCGGCCAGGTAGTCCTCCACGAAGGGGTCGACCACCTTCTCCCGGAACTCGCGGTCCAGGCGCAGGGTGTAGTGGGGGATGCCCGCCTGCTGCGCCACCCGCCGGGCGTCCCCGAGGTCGAGGGCGCCGCAGCAGCGGCCGTGCGCCTCGACCGTGGACTGGTCCCAGAGGAGCATCGAGAGCCCCACGACCGGCCGCCCCTCCCGCGCCAGCAGCCAGGCGGTGACCGAGGAGTCGAGGCCGCCGCTCATCGCCACGGCGATCATCCCGGGATTCGTCCTGAGATCCGTCACGCGACCGCCCTCCGCAGCTCGGCCACCTCGTGCGCCAGCGCGTCCAGGAAGGCGTCCACCTCCTCCAGCCGGTTGGTGATGCCGAAGCTCACCCGCAGCGAGGCGAGCGCCTCCTCGCGCGAGATCCCCGCCGCCAGCAGCGTCTTGCTGGGCTCGACGCTCCCCGAGGAGCAGGCGGAGCCGGTGGAGACCGCGAAGCCGGCGAGGTCGAGCCGGATCAGCAGCGATTCGCCTTCGAGAAAATCGCCCTCGACGCCGGTGAAGGCCACGTGCGAGGTGTTGGGCAGGCGCGGCGAGGCCTGGCAGTGGAGGATCGCGCCGGGCACGCGGCCCGGCAGCGCCGCCTCGAAGCGGTCGCGCAGACGGGCGAGGTGGGCGGTCCGCAGGTCCCCCTCGTCCCGCGCCGCGGCCGCGGCGGCGCCGAAGCCGGCGATGGCCGGCACGTTCTCGGTGCCGGCGCGGCGGCGGCGCTCCTGGCTGCCGCCGATCAGATAGCCCGAGAGCTCCACCCCCTTGCGCACCCACACCGCCGCCGCTCCCAGGGGACCGTTGAGCTTGTGCGCGCCGACGACGAGGTAGTCCACGCCGAGGGCGGGGGCGTCCACGGGGATCTTGCCCGCCGCCTGCACGGCGTCGCACAGCACCGGCACTCCGCGCTCGCGGCAGGCGGCGGCCACGGCGGCCACCGGCTGGAGGGTGCCCAGCTCGTTGTTGGCGAGCATCAGGGCGACCAGCCGGGTGTCCGGCCGCAGGGCGCGGACCACGTCCTCGGCGGCGACCACGCCGTCACCGCGGGGGGACACCCGTGTCACCTCCATCCCCTCCTCGGCCAGCCGCGCCGCGGCCTCGCGCACGGACGGATGCTCGATGGCCGAGAGGATCAGGTGTCCCTTCCGGCCGGCTTCCCGGGCGACGTGGAACAGGACGGCGTTGTTGGCCTCGGTGCCGGAGGCGGTGAAGACCATCTCCGGCGGCCGGCCGCCGACCAGCGCCGCCACCTTCTCGCGCGCGTCCTCGACCGCCTCGCGCGCCGCCTGTCCGAAGCGGTGGATGGAGGAGGGATTGCCGTGCCGCTCGCCCAGCCAGGGCAGCATGGCTTCCCGCGCCCGGGGGTGGAGCGGCGTGGTGGCGTTGTGATCGAGATAGACAGGCGTCATCATGGCGACTGGGATTGTAACGCGGGGGGCGGGAGGCGGAATCCCGAGCCCCGGCACGGGTGTTGAATGGTTCCCGGGATTGCCTTGGCTACCCGGTCTCTCTCTGGCAGGTAAAACGAATGCTCGCACGGCGACATCTGACCGCTCTCCCGTTCCTGTTCCTGTTCCTCCTAGCTCCCGTGGTTCCGCAGTTGACGGCGACCGCCGCCGCGGCCAAGAAGCCGTCGTGGTCGGAGCGCCGGGCGGAGAAGGAGGCGATCAAGAAGCTTCCCGAGAAGTACCGCCAGTGGTTGCAGGTGGTGGAGCTCCTGATCAGCGACCAGGAGCTGACGACCTTCCTCTCGCTCGACAAGGACTACCAGCGCGACGCCTTCATCAAGCGGTTCTGGGACGAGCGGGACCCCATCCGGTCGACCTCCCGCAACGAGTTCCGCGATCGCTGGGAGGCCAGCGTCGAGCAGGCGATGTCGCTCTTCGGCACGCTCAACGACGACCGCTCCCGCGTGCTGCTGCTCAACGGCCCGCCGTCGGACCGGCTGGAGGCGCACTGCTCGAGCATCGTGTGGCCGATCGAGGTCTGGTACTTCGCGCGCGCCGAGCGCACCCGCTCCGAGCTGATCGTGGTCTTCTACCGCAAGTGGGGGGCCGGCCCCTTCCGGGTCTGGTCGGCCGAGGACGGCGCGGGCGAGCTCTTCTCCGGCGGCGCCGCGGATTCCGGGACCCACGATCTCGCGGCCATCGCCAGCGGCTGCCGCGACGGCGACCGCATCGCCGGCGGCATCAGTTGGGTGCTCAACCAGGGGATGGGCTACAGCATGATGGAGGCGCAGATGCTGTCGAAGCCCGACGACCAGACCGGCGAGTGGGTGGCCTCCTTCAACGCCTATTCGACCGACCTCGACGGCGGCACGCCGCCGCTGCCGGCCAAGCTCTCGATCGACTTCCCCGGCCGCTACCAGAACCGCACCGCCGTGGAGGGGCTGGTCAGCGTGCCGACCTCCGGCGCCACCCAGTCGTCGCTCGCCGGCGCCCACACCTACGACCTGCTGCTCAACGGCGAGGTGCTCCAGAACGGCGAGCTGTTCGACAGCTTCCGCTACAAGTACGACCTCCCCACGCCGGCCGCGCCCGCCGCGGCAACCGCGGCGACCGCCGGGACCGCGACGGCGGCCGCCAAGACGAACCCGGAGAGCGCGAACCTGCCGCTGATCTTCCAGCGCTTCCTGCGGCCGGGCGAGTACCTGTTGATCGTCAAGGTGGTGGACATCAATTCCAAGAAGGCCTTCCGTGAGGAGCGGACGATCACCGTGCCGGCCGTGGACCGCATCGCCCCGGCGCCGCAGCGCAGCGATCCGGACACCGCCAGCGCCCGGCTGCTGGAGGAGGCCAACGCCGCCATCTCGACCGGCGACACGACGCTCAAGCTGGTGCAGCCGTTCGGCGAGCTGCTGACCGGCATGCAGCGCTTCGATACCCTGACCACCGGCTCCAACATCGGCAACGTGGTCTTCTCGCTCGACGGCAAGCCGGTGCTCACCAAGAAGCGGCCGCCGTTCAGCGTCGAGCTGGATCTCGGGTCGCTGCCCCGTCCGCGCCGGCTGACCGCCCTGGCCTATGACCTGGCCGGCAACCAGGTGGCCGGCGACGAGATGACGATCAACTCGGCCGCCAACCGCTTCCAGGTGCGGCTGGCCGAGCCGCAGCGGGGCAAGCACTACGAGAACAGCCTGCTCGCCCGCGCCGACGTGCAGGTGCCGGACGGCCAGACGATCGAGCGCGTGGAGTTCTACCTCAACGAGAGCCGCGTCGCCACGGTCTACCAGCCGCCGTACCAGCAGCCGATTCTGCTGCCCAAGGGGCAGGAGATCTCCTACGTGCGCGCCGTCGCCTTCCTGCCGGACGGCAACTCGACGGAGAACCTGGTGTTCGTCAACGCGCCGGAGAACATGGCGGAGCTCAACGTCAACTTCGTCGAGCTCTACACCTCGGTGTTCGACCGCCAGGGGCATCCCGCCGCGGGGCTGACGCAGAAGGACTTCGCGGTCAGCGAGGACGGCGCCAGGCAGGAGATCGCCCGCTTCGAGCGGGTGACCGACCTGCCCATCCACGCGGCGGTGGCGATCGACGTCTCGGCCTCGATGGACAAGAGCATCGACAAGGCGCGGCAGGCGGCGCTGCAATTCCTCCAGGGGACGATCCGCCCCAAGGACCGGGCCGCCGTCATCACCTTCAACGACCATCCGAACCTGGCCGTGAAGTTCACCAACGACATCCCGGCGCTGGCCACCGGCCTCGCCGGCCTGAAGGCGGAGCGCGGCACGGCGCTCTACGACAGCATCATCTTCACCCTCTACTACTTCACCGGGGTCAAGGGCCAGCGGGCCCTGCTGCTGCTCACCGACGGCAAGGACGAGGGCAGCCGCTTCACCTTCGACGACGCCCTGGAGTACGCCCGCCGGGCCGGCGTGACGATCTACGCCATCGGCCTGGGCGACGATCCGGACAAGCGCAAGCTCGAGAAGATCTCCGGGGAGACCGGCGGCCGCGCCTTCTTCCTCAAGAGCGTCGACGAGCTGGCCGGCATCTACGCCACCGTCGAGGCCGAGTTGCGCTCGCAGTACCTGATCGCCTACCAGTCGACGAACGCCAGCGGCGGCAACACCTTCCGCTCGGTGGACCTGAAGGTGAACAAGCCGGGGCTGGAAGCCAAGACGATCCGGGGGTATTACCCGTAGGGCGAAGGGGAGGGAGGACGACCACGGACGAGCACGGACGAACAGGGACGAGCACGGACAGGCCGCCGGGATCAGGCACCTTCTGTCTGTGTTCGTCCGTGGCCGTCGGTGCTCGTCCGTGGTCCGCCCCCCTCCCGGGAGGGTCGATCATGAAGAAGGGCGTGGTCCTGCTGCTTCTGGCCCTCTCCGTTGCCACCGCCGGGATGGCCACGGCCTCGCCGCCCACCGCGGAGCAGCGGGCGGCGATCGCCCGGCTTTCCGAGACGTACCGGGCCTGGTTCGCGGAGGTCGAGATCCTGCTCTCCGACGAGGAGCGGGCCACCTTCCTCGCCCTCGACAAGGACTACCAGCGCGACGCCTTCATCCAGCGCTTCTGGGCGGCGCGGGAATCCCGCCGGCGGACGGCCCGGCCGACCTTCCGCGAGCGCTGGGAGGCCAACGCCAAGCAGGCCCGCGCGATGTTCCACGACCTGGCGGACGCCCGCTCCCGGGTCTTGATGCTCAACGGCCCGCCCGTCGAGCGGGTGGAGTCCAACTGCTCCGAGCTCCTGGTTCCGCTCGAAGCCTGGTTCTATCCGGAGAGCGAGCGGGCGAAGGAGCCGTTCGCCGTCGTCTTCTATCGCAAGTGGGGAGGCGGGCCGTTCCGGATCTGGGATCCCAATGACGGCATCGACGCCCTGTTCAACACCAGCGGCGTGCTCCAGCAGGGCGGGGTGGTCGGCGACACCCCCGCCGGCATGCGGCCCGCCGGCGCCGGCAGCGCCGGGCACGTGGGCGGCGGCAACGCGGCCGGCAGCTCCGGGCATTCCCTGGCCGAGATCGCGCCCCTCGACGGTGGCGGCTGCGGTGGCGACGACCACGCGAAGATGATCGTCGCCGCCATCGCGCTGGTGGCCAGCAAGGGGATCTGGCCGCTGTTCGAGCAGAAGATCGCCACCGCCCCCGCCGGGCCGGGCGACGAATGGGTCTCCGCCTTCAACTCCTACTCGACCGAGGTGCCCGAGGGGGCCGCGACGCTGGCGGCGAAGCTCGCGGTCTCCTTCCCGGGCCGGCTCCAGAACCGCACCCTGGTGCAGGGCCTGGTGACCGTGCCGGCCGGCGCCGCGGGACAGGCGAAGCTGGGCGAGGCCCGCTCCTACAACCTGCTCCTCAACGGCGAGGTGCTCGCCAACGGCGAGCTCCTCGACAGCTTCCGCTACAAGTTCGACCTGCCGGCGGCCGCCACCGACACTCCCCAGGCGCTCCCCCTCGCCTTCGAGCGGCCCCTGCGGCCGGGCGACTACACGCTGATCGTGAAGCTGGAGGACGTCAACGGCTCCCGCTTCTACCGCGAGGAACGCCCGCTCACGGTGCCGGCGGTGGAGAACGTTGCTCCTCTGACGATCGTCGCCAACCACCCCGAAGAGGCCGAGGTCGCCCGCATCCTCGCCGAGGCCAACGCCGCGCTGCGCAGCGGCGAGACGACGATCAAGCTCATTCCCCCCGCCGGCGAGTTGCAGGCCGGCCTGCAGCGCTTCGACACGCTGACCACCGGCCCCGGCATCGACCGGGTGACCTTCTCGCTCGACGGCAAGCCGGTGTTGACCAAGAAAGCGCTGCCGTTCAGCGTCGAGCTCGATCTCGGCTCCGTGCCCCGCACCCGCACCCTCGGCGTCGCCGCCTATGACGCGAAGGGGGCCGTCCTCTCCTCGGACGAGCTGCAGATCAACGCTACCAGCAACCGCTTCCGCGTGCGGCTGCTCGAGCCGCAGAAGGGGAAGCGCTACGAGTCGAGCCTGCTCGCCCGCGCCGAGGTCGACGCCCCCACGGGGGAGACGGTCGAGCGCGTGGAGCTCTACCTCGACGAGGCGCGGATCGCCACGCTCTACCAGCCTCCCTACGTCCACCCGGTGGTCCTGCGTCCCGGCGAGCCGCTCTCCTACGTGCGGGCGGTGGCCTATCTCGCCGGCGGCGATTCCACCGAGAGCGTGGTCTTCGTCAACGCCCCCGAGGAGATGGCGCAGGTCAACGTCGACTTCGTGGAGCTGTACGCCACGGTGCTCGACCGCCAGGGCCGGCCGGTCACCGCGGGGCTGGCGGCGAAAGACTTCACGGTCGCCGAGGACGGCGTCCGCCAGCCGATCGCCCGCTGCGAGCGGGTCACCGACCTGCCGATCCACGCCGCGGTGGCGATCGACGTCTCGGCCTCGATGGCGCCCAATCTGGAGAAGGCGCAGGGCGCCGCCCTGCAATTCCTCCAGGGCACGGTGCACGCCAAGGACCGCGCCGAGGTGATCACGTTCAACGACCACCCGATGCTGGCGGTGCGGTTCAGCCGCGACCTCAAGGAGCTGTCCGGCGGGCTCGCCGGCCTCAAGGCGGAGCGCGGCACGGCGCTCTACGACAGCCTGATCTTCTCCTTCTACACCTTCAACGGCCTGCGCGGCCGGCGCGCCCTGCTGCTGCTCTCGGACGGCAAGGACGAGGGGAGCCGCTTCAGCTTCGAGGAGGCGCTCGAGTTCGCCCGCCGCGCCGGCATCACTGTCTACTCGATCGGCCTCGGGGACGAGGTGGACAAGCGCAAGCTCTCCCGGCTCGCCGAGGAGACCGGCGGCCGCGCCTTCTTCCCCCGTCAGGCCGGCGACCTCGCCGCCATCTACGCCGCCATCGAGGAGGAGCTGCGCTCGCAGTACCTGATCGCCTACCAGTCCACCACCACCCGCACCGATCAGGGGTTCAGGACGGTGGACCTCAAGGTGAACCGCTCGGGCCTGGAGGCGAAGACGATGCGGGGTTATTACCCGTGAGATTACCCGTGGAACCGAATAGGATCGCCCCGATGCCGCGTCCGCTCCGCCTCGTTCTGCTCGCCGCTCTCGCCCTCCTCGTATCGATCGCCGCCGCCACGGCCGCCCAGGCGCCGCCGCCCGCGGACCTCGGCCCGAGATACCAGTCGTGGCTCGACGAGGTGTCGATGCTGATCAGCGCGAAGGAGCGCGCGGCGTTCCTGGCGCTCCAGAAGGACTACCAGCGCGACGCCTTCATCCGCCGCTTCTGGGACGTGCGCGATCCCTATCCCCAGACGCCCGCCAACGAGTTCAAGGAAAGGTGGGACCGGCGGGCCGAGATCGCCCGCCAGCGCTTCGGCAACCTGACGGACGAGCGCGCCCGCATGATCCTCCTCAACGGCGAGCCCAAGGAGGCCTTCCAGGCCCGCTGCGACGTGCTGCTGCCGCTCGAGCTCTGGACCTTCACGGGGACCGACCGGATCCGCGGCGGCTACACCCTCGCCTTCATCTCCCGCGGCGGCTCGCCGCAGGGGCCCTACCGGCTGTGGTCTCCCAACGAGGGGATCGAATCGGTGCTGTCGCTCGACCTGCGGGCCAAGATCCAGGAGCCGGAGCGGGGCCTCGCCGCCATCGCCGAGCTCTGCCCGCGCGGCGAGGACACGGCATCGCGGCTCGGCGAGGCCCTCGACTGGGACAAGGCGGAGGCCGTCCTGAAGCCCATTCCCCATCCCGGCGAGGAGTGGCTCTCGACCTTCGCCGCCTACTCGACCGACGTGCCCGAGGGGGCCGCCCCGTTCCCGGCCCGGCTCGACCTCAGCTTCCCCAGCCGCTTCGGCAGCCGCACCGTGGTGCAGGGGCTCGTCTCCGTGCCGCGCGACGTCGTCAAGCCCGAGCGCATCGAGGGCGCCGCCGAGGCGTTCTACAGCTTCCTGGTGGACGGCGAGGTGCTCTACAAGGGCGAGCTGTTCGAGCACTTCCGCTACCGGTTCACCCTGCCCGCGAGCGAGGTGGCGACCGGCGAGATCCCCGTCGTCTTCCAGCGCTATCTGCGGCCGGGTAGCTACTCGCTGATCGTCAAGATCGAGGACACCGCCGACAAGCGCTTCTTCCGCGAGCAGCGCGAGCTGGAGGTGCCGACCGTCGAGGCCGCGCCCGTGGCGGCACCCACGGCGGCGGTAGCGGCCGCGGCACCAGCTCCGAACGTCCCGGCGGCCTCGCCGGGGGCGCTGGCGGAGGCCAACGCGGCGATCGGCTCGGGGGACCAGACGATCCGCATCCTGGCGCCGCCTCCGGGTCTCGTCACCGGCAAGCTGCGCGTCGAGGCCCTGACCACCGGCGCCGGCATCGCCCGGGTGAGCTTCGAGCTCGACGGCAAGCCCGTGCTCACCAAGGGACGGCCGCCCTACAGCGTCGAGCTGAACCTCGGCATCCAGCCCCGCACCCATCTGCTGCGGGCGATCGCCCAGGACGCGGACGGCCGCCGGCTGGTCGAGGACGCGCTGCCGCTGAACGTCGGCCCGCACCGCTTCGCCGTGCGGCTGACCGAGCCGCAGGCCGGCAAGGTCTACCAGTCGAGCCTGCGCGCCGAGGCCCAGGTCGACGTGCCCGAGGGGGAGCGGCTCGAGCGGGTGGAGCTCTACCTGAACGACGACCGCGTGGCGACCCTCTACCAGCCTCCCTTCACCCAGCCGATCCTGCTCCCCAAGGGCAGGGAGATCACCTACGTGCGCGCCGTGGCCTATCTCGACGGCGGCACCTCGACTGAGGACCTGGTGCTGGTCAACGCGCCGGGCTACAGCCAGAAGGTGAGCGTCCAGTTCGTCGAGCTCTTCACCTCGGTGGTGGACTCGCGGGGGCGGCCGGTCGAGGGCCTCGCGAAGAGTGACTTCGCGGTGACCGAGGACGGCCAGCCGCAGGAGATCCGCCGCTTCGAGCTGGTGCGCGACGTGCCGATCTACGCCGGCATCCTGCTCGACACCTCGGCCTCGATGAGCGAGGGGGACAAGCTCGACCAGGCCGTGAAGGGGGCGCTGGGCTTCTTCGAGAAGGTGATCACCCCCAAGGACCGGGCGGCCGTGATCACCTTCAGCGACCAGCCCAACCTGGCGGTGCGCTTCACCAACCAGCCGCAGGTGCTCGCCGGCGGGCTGGCGGGCCTGACCGCCACCGGCAACACGACGCTCTACGACAGCCTGATCTATGCCCTCTACTATTTCGGCGGCATCAAGGGGAAGCGGGCGATCATCCTGCTCTCGGACGGCAAGGACGAGGGGAGCCGCTATACCTTCAACGACGCCCTGGACTACGCGCGGCGGAGCGGGGTGGCGATCTACACCGTGGGGATCAACCTCTCCAAGCAGGAGCCGGACGTGCGGCTGAAGCTCAGCCGCCTCGCCGACGAGACCGGCGGCCGCGTCTTCTTCATCGAGCGGGCGAAGGAGCTGGAGGGGATCTACGACGTCATCCAGCGGGAGCTGCGCTCGCAATATCTCCTGGCCTATCAATCCACCCGGGAGGGCGGCGATCCCGACAAGTTCCGTTCCGTCGAGATCAAGCTCGCCAAGCCCGGCCTGGAGGCCAAGACCGTGCGAGGGTATTACCCCTGATCGTGGCAGCGACCTCTCTCCCCGCCCTCATCCTCGCCTCCGCCTCTCCCCGCCGCCGCGAGCTGCTGGGGGGGCTCGGGCTTCGCTTCACCGTGCGCGCCGTGGACCTCGACGAGACGCCGGGGCCGGGCGAGCGGCCGGACGAGACCGTCCTGCGCTTGGCCCGGGAGAAGGCGGCGGCCCGGGCGCATCCCGGCGAGCTGGTGCTGGCGGCGGACACGGTGGTGGTGATCGACGGCGAGCTGCTGGGCAAGCCCCGCGA
>DASWRX010000063.1:0-2628 GCA_036402955.1 Thermoanaerobaculia bacterium | reverse complement strand
TGCAGGGTGGTGGCGACGATCCGCGGCCCCTTCGGCGTAGTGGAGACGAAGGCGACGTCGGCGCCGCTCACCTCGCGGACCTGGCGCACCCCCTCGGCCTGGTCGGTGATCTGGAAGCCGGTGATCAGATAGGCGAAGGGGGTGAAGTCCTTCACCACCGGCACCGCCACGGCGTAGTAGAGGTCGTCCCCCTCGCGCCAGACCCCCCGGCTCTCCCGGTTGTCGGCGGCCAGGGCCGCCGCGGCGAGCGGCCGCTTCGAGAGGTCCTGGCCCGCGGCCTGGGGCTGGTCGGTGCGGGCGACGACCTTCCCCCGGGGGTCGAGCACGATCGCGAAGTCGTACTGGAGATCGTTCCGCCGCTCGCTGAGCAGGTCGAGGATGGAGTGGGTGTCCCGGCTGTTCGCGGCCTCGGAGAGATAGGCGCTGAGGGCGGAGTCGGCGGCGAACAGGCGGGACACCAGCAGGAGCTGCCGGTAGCGCTGCTCCTGGAACGCTCCCTGCGCCGCCGCGCTGTTGCGCAGCGAGTCGAGCACCGCGTCACGGGCGATCCGCCGCAGCATCAGCGAGGTGACCGCCACCGCGCTCCCCACCAGCAGGGCGATCAGCAGCGAGGTGACCAGGAAGATCCGGGTCTCCAGCGACAGGCCCGAGCGGCTGCGGCTAGGGGTTGTCGTAGCGGTCACCTCGCGCCCGGAAATAGGACTGCCCCGACTTGTCCAGGTGCAGCGGGATCAGCGGCCGGACGATCTCCAGCCCCACCGTGAGCGGCCCCTTCTGCGGCAGCTCGACGTCGACCGTCCGCGGGTCCGCCTGCTCGTGCCAGACGGTGAGCTTGCCCGGCCCGCGGGGGAGCCCATGGAGGGCGAACTCGCCGTTGGCGTCCGGCGAGACGTAGTATGGGGTGTCGACCACCAGGATGTAGGCGACCATGTCGTGGTGGACGTTACAGTAGACCCGCACCAGGCCCGCGTGATCGAACCGTTTCTCCTTGCCCGGCGTTCCCTTGAAGAAGCCGAAGTCGAACTGGTTCGGGGTGGAGACCGAAAAGACGTTGTGCAGGATCGGATCCTCGTTCGGGAACTGCACCCGGCTGCCGCGCGGGACCACCAGCACCCGGGGCTCGAATTCCTTGTGCCGGGTCACCATCCTGAACGGCGTCTCGGGCGGCTTCACCGGCTGCGGCGTCGCCGGCTCGAAGGTGAGGACCACCTGCCGCGCGTCGCTCCCCCGCGCCGGAGCTTTCCCCCCCTTGGCGAGGAGCTGGACGTGCCCGTGGAGGTCCTCCGCGCGGACGGCTCCCGCGGTCACCGCAAGGAGCAGCAGAAGGGGGACGGCGGACTGCCTCAACTCTGGATCCTCCACCGCAGCGTCGCCAGCACCTCGTTGTTGTGCCGCTTCGCCCCGGACTTCAGGATGAACTGGTTGTCCGCGTGCTCCACCGTCACGTCGACGCCGGAGAAGAGCCCCAGGCGCAGGCCGGCGTCGACCTTCTCCCAGTCCCAGGCCCAGCTCGGGGTCGGCGTCACCGGCGGGCTGACGAAATTGTTATCGAGCCGCGAGTAGCGCACGGCCGGCGCGATGAAGGTGAAGAGCTGATGACCGCCGACGGCCCAGACGAGCGGCAGGTCGAAGCGCCAGGCGGCCTCGCCCTCGAGCCCCTTGCGCGGCAGACCGGCCAGATCCTGGTCCACGTACTGCCCGAAGAAGGAGAGCCCGCCGAGGTAGAGCCAGACGTTGCCGCCGGCCTCGCGCTTCTCGTCGTTCTTGATCGGGAAGGGAAATTTGGCGAGCGGCCCGTTGAGGATGTCGAGGTCGCCGCCGTAGAAGGTGCCGTGGATCTCCACCGTGTCGGCGAGCTTGCGCTCGTTGGCCCAGGCGAGCAGGTCGAGGCCGTTGCGCCCCTCCTCGTCGGCGACGCGCCAGCCGATCCCCGCGCCCGTCTCGAGCTTGCCGTCGAGGTCGAGGTTCGCGTAGTGGGCGTTGTAGAGGATCAGGACGCCGCTCTGGAGCGCCGGGTGTGGATCGGGCTGCCGGAACACCGGCGTGCCGTTGTCGCCGGCGAGCGCGTTGGGGTCCCGCATGAACACCGGATTGCCCGCGGCGGCCCGCACCTTGAGATAGAGATGCCGGCCGAGGTCGACGCCCAACTCGGCGCCGGTCTCCTCGAAGCGGTTGAAGGCGGTCGAGACCAGGCCGTAGCTCTCGAGGTGGCGGTCGTTCTGGCGCTCGAGCTTGGCGAACTTGCCGAGCTTGAAATAGGCGCCGCTCCGCGGCGCCAGGGTGGCGGGCAGGGTCTCGGCGCCGAAGCGGATCCAGGCCTCGTCGACGTCGACCTTCTGGCCCGTCGAGGTCGGATTGCGGTCGTAGAGGTCAATGAAATCGATCTTGACGTGGGCGGTGAACCGGCGGCCCCAGGCCGCGTCCCCGAACAGGGTCACGTTCGAGAGCTCGTAGTGCGAGCCGGCGTCGACCGTCTCCTCGAAGATCTTCGCCCCCGGAGGGAGCGAGTCGGGGTGGAACGGGACCGTGAAGCGGTTCTCGTCGCTCCGGCGGTAGTTCCCCTTGGCCTCCAGGCCGATCTTCACCTTCGGCCGCGAGGCCGCCGCCGGATCGTCCGCGCCCTGCGCC
>DASWRX010000062.1:0-14668 GCA_036402955.1 Thermoanaerobaculia bacterium | reverse complement strand
GAGCATGATCACCTCGATCCTCTACAAGGCCACGCGCGACGAGGTGCAGTTCATCTTCATCGACCCGAAGCGGATCGAGCTCGGCGTCTACGCCGACATCCCGCACCTCAAGTGCGAGGTGGTGGTCGATCCCAAGAAGGCGGCCAACGCCCTGCGCTGGGCGGTCGCCGAGATGGAGCGCCGCTACCGGCTGCTGGCCGAGGTCCACGTCCGCTCGATCGCCTACTACAACCGCGCGATCTCGGACCCCGAGACGCAGCAGCGCCTCTCGCTGTCTGAGGGAACCGAAGGCGGCGCCGGCCTGTTCACCGCCGCGGACCTCAAGCCGCTGCCCTACTACGTGGTGGTGATCGACGAGCTGGCCGACCTGATGATGGTCTCCTCCTCGGAGGTCGAGACCTCGATCGCCCGCCTGGCGCAGATGGCCCGCGCCGTGGGCATCCACCTGATCGTGGCCACCCAGCGGCCGTCGGTGGACGTGCTCACCGGCACCATCAAGGCGAACTTCCCCTGCCGCATCTCCTTCGCCACCGCCAGCCGCCACGACTCGCGCACCATCCTCGACCAGGTGGGCTCCGAGAAGCTCCTCGGCAAGGGGGACATGCTGATGATGCCCCCCGGCTCGTCGCGGGTGATGCGCCTGCACGGCGCCTACATCTCCGAGCAGGAGACGGCGGCGCTCATCCGCTGGCTCAAGAAGCTGGGCAAGCCGGAGCTCGATCCCGACGTCCTCAAGGCGCCCGAAGGGGACGGCGTCCACGGCACGGACGGCGGCGACAACGACGACGAGCTCTACGACGAGGCCTCCCGCCTCGTGGTGGCCGAGCGCCAGGCCTCGGCGAGCTTCCTCCAGCGCCGCATGCGGATCGGCTTCTCCCGCGCCGCCCGCCTGATCGACATCATGGAGCGCGAGGGCCTCCTCGGCCCCGCTCAGGGCAGCAAGCCCCGCGAGGTGCTGGTCAAGCCGGACTACTTCGAGGAGATCGAAATCGCCCGCGAGGGCGTCGAAGAGTAGCCCGGCTCGCCTATCCCGGCTTGCCTATCCTGGCTTGTAAATCGCGAGATACGCGGCGGCGCCGCCCAGCAGCGGCAGCAGCCACCAGAGCAGCGTGCCGAGCTGCGGCGCCCGCCGGATCAGCACGATGACGCCGCCGAGCGCCAGCCAGATCAGCGCCTTCAGCCACACCCACATCGGCCAGACACCCGGATTCGAGAGCCCGAGCCGGGCGAGCGCCCCGAAACCCGTCACCAGCACGAGCAGCAGCGCGATCCCGTGCGTGATGCCGGCGAGCTTGCGGCCGTTCCCCCGCTCGATCCCCTCCCGCGACGCGAGCATCAAAGCCCCCAGCGAAGCGAAGACGAACAGCACTCCGACGATGTGGATCACCCGGTACGCATAGGTGGTCATGGAGCAGCCCCTCCAAGGAAAGAGAACGGGGCGGATTGTAGCGCGAGGCCGGCTTCCGGAAACGAGGAGGAGCCCCCGCCCGCCCATAGCACGCGAATTGCACCTTCCCACGCCGCCGATCCGGCGCCGGGACGACGGCCGCGCCACCGCGGCGCGGAGCGAGGGAGAGGGTCAGACATGAAAATCCATCCGGGACATCCATATCCCCTGGGCGCCGCCTATGACGGCTCCGGGACGAATTTCTCCGTCTTCTCCGAGATGGCCGAGCGGGTCGAGCTCTGCCTCTTCGACGAGGCGGGCCACGAGACGCGGATCGAGCTGCCCGAGGTCACCGCCTTCTGCTGGCACGGCTATCTGCCCAACGTCGTGCCCGGGCAGCGCTTCGGCTACCGCGTGCGCGGGCCGTGGAACCCCGAGGCCGGCCAGCGCTGCAATCCCGCCAAGCTCCTGCTCGACCCCTACGCCAAGGCGGTCGAGGGGGAGGTGAAGTGGAACCAGGCCGTCTTCCCCTATCACTTCGACGATCCGGACCACTCGAAGAACGACCTCGACAGCGCTCCATTCATGCCCAAGAGCGTGGTCACCAACCCCTTCTTCGACTGGGGCAACGACCGGCCGCCGCGCATCCCGATGCACGACTCGGTGATCTACGAGGTCCACGTCAAGGGGTTCACCCAGCGCCATCCGGAGATCCCCGAAGAGCTGCGGGGCACCTACGCGGGACTGGCCCATCCGGCCGCCATCGCCCACCTCAAGCGGCTGGGCATCAAGGTCGTCGAGCTGCTCCCCGTCCACCAGTTCGTCCAGGACAACCTGCTGCTCGAGCGCGGGCTGCGCAACTACTGGGGCTACAACTCGATCGCCTACTTGGCGCCCCACAACGCCTACGCCGCGGCCGGCGGCTCCACGGGTCAGCAGGTGCAGGAGTTCAAGCAGATGGTGAAGATCCTCCACCAGGAGGGGATCGAGGTCATCCTCGACGTGGTCTACAACCACACGGCGGAGGGGAACCACCTGGGGCCGGTGCTCTCCTTCAAGGGGCTCGACAATACCGCCTACTACCGCGTGATGCCGGACGAGCCCCGCTACTACATGGACTATACGGGCACCGGCAACAGCCTCAACATGCGCCATCCCCACGTGCTGCAGCTCATCATGGACTCGCTGCGCTACTGGGTGCTCGACATGCACGTGGACGGCTTCCGCTTCGACCTCGCCTCCACTCTCGCCCGCGAGCTCCACGACGTCGATCGCCTGTCGGCCTTCTTCGACGTCATCCAGCAGGACCCGGTGATCAGCCAGGTCAAGCTGATCGCCGAGCCCTGGGACGTGGGGGAGGGGGGCTACCAGGTGGGCAACTTCCCGCCGCTGTGGTCCGAGTGGAACGGCAAGTACCGCGACGGCGTCCGCGACTACTGGCGCGGCGAGGACCAGGCCCTCGGCGACTTCGCCAACCGCTTCACCGGCAGCTCCGACCTCTACGAGAACACCGGCCGCAAGCCCTCGGCCAGCGTCAACTTCATCACCGCCCACGACGGCTTCACCCTGCGCGACCTCGTCTCCTACAACGACAAGCACAACGAGGCCAACGGCGAGGACAACCGCGACGGCGAGAACCACAACCGCTCCTGGAACTGCGGCGCCGAGGGTCCCACGGACGACCCCGCGATCGTCGGCCTGCGCGCCCGCCAACAGCGCAACTTCCTCGCCACGCTCTTCCTCTCCCAGGGCATCCCCATGCTGCTGGGCGGCGACGAGATGGGCCGCACGCAGCAGGGCAACAACAACGCCTACTGCCAGGACAACGAGATCTCCTGGTTCGACTGGGAGACCCTGGACGACGGCCTGCTCGAGTTCGCCGCGCGCCTGATCGCGCTGCGCCGCGAGCACCCGGTCTTCCACCGGCGCCGCTGGTTCCAGGGCAAGGCCATCCACGGCGCAGGGGTGCGCGACCTCGGCTGGTTCCGGGCCGACGGCGAGCTGATGAGCGACGAGGACTGGCGGACCGGCTTCGTCAAGTCGCTCGGCGTCTTCCTCAACGGCGACGCCATGGAGAGCCTCGACGAGCGCGGCGAGCCGATGACGGACGACAGCTTCTACGTCCTCTTCAACGCCCACTACGAGCCGCTCTCCTTCCGCCTCCCCGCCCGTTCCGAGTGGGGAGAGCGCTGGCGCCAGGTGCTCGACACCGACGCGCCCTTCCCCGAGGCGGGAGAGGAGATCTACACGGCCGGCAGCGGGGTGCCGCTGGCGGGCCGGGCGGTGGTGGTCTTGATTCGGGTGAAGAATTCGTAGGGGCGGGGCTCAAGCCTTCAGTGCGGGGGATCGTCCTCGAGAAGCTCCTTCAACTGTCCCAATTCCAGGAGCACCTGCTCGGCGCCGATCAGCTCCGCGAACCGGCAGAGCAGGTCCGCGAACATCTCCGAGAACCCCTCCGCCGCCGCGGCGGCGCGGATGGCGGCGCATTCGTCCGACGTCAGCGAGTCTTCCAACGGAGTCTCGGGATCCTCGCCCCGAGGCTCACCTCGGGGCACACGGGAAGCTTTTACGTCGCGAACGGACATTTCGTTGATCCAACAAGCAACTCTTGTGCCGTTGAGCTTTTCTGAGATCCGGCTCGCCGCGCTTCCCTGCGGCTCTCTGGCAGCGGCGCTTCGGCAGGGTCATTCGTACAGTCATTCGTACAAAGAATCACGGCAGAGATTGCCATCCGCGCCGGCTTGGACGGAATCGGCGGCCCGGGCGTAAACGGTTCCAGCAACGCCTTTCGGGGCATTCTGGAGGAGCCGTATGAAAACCTTCGATCTCGCACCCGCCGCCATCCTGCTCGTTCTCGCCGTGCCCGCCGTCCAGGCCCAGCCGGCCGCCCGGGCCCGGAAGCCCGCCGCGCAGACCGCTCCCGCCGCCCAGACCGCGCCGGTCTCGCGCCTGCTGGATCTCGATACGAATCACGACGGCAAGATCTCCCGCTCCGAATGGAAGGGCAACGACGTCTCCTTCCAGATGCTGGACCGCAACGGCGACGGCGTCCTCTCCGGCGACGAGTTGGGGACCGGCGCTCCGGCGGCCGCGGAAGACCCCGCCGCCGCCTTCGCCCGGCTCGACCGCGACCACGACGGCCGCCTCACCCGCGACGAATGGGAGGGTGGAACGGGCGAGTTCCAGGCCCTGGACCACAACGCCGACGGCGTGGTCAGCCGCGAGGAGTTCCTCAACCTCGACGTCGCCCGCGCCCGCCAGGAGCGCGTCTTCCGCTGGATGGATACCAACCACGACGGCCACGTCACCAAGGCCGAGTGGAGGGAAGACCCCGCCCGCTTCGCCCGCCTGGACCGCAACCACGACGGCGTGCTGACCTTGGAGGAGTACGCCGGGAAGTAGGACCTCCCCCTTTCCGCCCCCTTAAGGCAACTCCTGACGGCCTGCCGGGAAAGATGTCGCCTTGTGCCGACATTCTGACCCGGATTACACTTCTCCGCATGAGCGACAAGGAAGAAGTGGACCGGCTGATGAACGTCCTCCGGACAGCGATCCGGCTGCTGGGGCTGTCGAACCGGGAGATCGAGCGGCGGCTGAGCCTCACGCCCAGCTACATAAGCCGCCTGTTCGCCGGCGCGATCGAGCTCAAGGTGGAGCACGTGATGGCGATCACGCGGGCGGTCGGCCTACAACCCTGGGAGTTCTTCGAGCTGGCCTACCCCAACCGTTCGGAGAACCCCTCGGAAGCGTTCCGGAGCATCCGGAGACTCCTGCGCGGCATGCAGCCCCTGGAGGGATCCGTGGGACCTCCGGTGGTCACCGACGAAGACATCGATCGCAAGGTCCATGACGCCGTGCGGCGGGTTCTCGGCGAGCTCGCGACCGGGACGAACGGGAAATAACCGCCGGCGGCCTGGGGGACGCCTCCCCCGGCCCGGGAGAGGGGAGTACCGGCCTGGGAGAGGGGTCTCCCGACCCGGGAGAGGGGTATACCCGGTGGGGAGCGGGGTCTCCCGCGCCGGGAGAGGGGTATACCTGGTGGGGAGCGGGGTCTCCCGGCCCGGGAGAGGGGTATACCTGGTGGGGAGCGGGGTCTCCCTTCGCGGGAAAACTACCTGGAAGATCAACTGAGGTGAATTCTGGCGGATTGGCCTGTTGACGGCCTATCCGCGCCCGGGATTGAAATCCCGGGCTACCCTCGGGCCGTCCCGTCCGGGACTCCCCCAACCCGTTTTCTTGCAGAGCCCGGATCTCCCCGGCCTTTCCGGAAACCCATCATCGAGTCTCGTCAAGAAACGCCGTCGGCTGCAGTTTTGATTGAGATGACGATTTCTATCGATCGGCTATTGACAAGAAGAAACCGGTTGGTACATCCTACGCCTCGCCGTACCCCAGGGAAGATGAACGATGGTGACCGTGAGCGACCTACCTCGCGATCACCTTGAAGAGATTGAGGCTTCCGGCGTCGATCCAGTCGTCGGATTTTGAACCCAAGGAGGTTCATCATGTTGCAGAGCGTCGAAGAAGTTGTGGTGGTGAAGAGCGCGTCGGCTCCCCGGTTGCGGAGACCGCCGCGCGGTTCGGGGGAGGAGTTGCGGGTGGAGGAGTTGGGAACGGAGGAGGTGCAGGAGGACCTGAAGCCGGAGCGGGTCCAGGAAGGGCTGCGGTCGGAGCAGGTCCGGGAGGCTCTACGGAGCCTGCCGGGCTGGCGGATGACCACCGGCGTCCGGGGGATCGACCAGATCCGGACCTTCCCGGCGGCTTGCGTGGCGGCCGCCTACGGGGAGTTCGTCCTGACCTTCGCGGCGGCGGCGGGGCAGCTCTGCTCGGTGGTGCAGACCCACGAGCACGTGACCGTCACCCTCTCCGGCCGCAAGGGCCGGGGCTTCACCAACGTGACCCGGGCGGTTTTGGACTTCGCCAAGCGCCTGGGATGAAACCAAAGTTGACACTCAACCAGAAAGGAGAAGAACCATGCCGAGCGCATCATTTGCCAAGACCATCGCAGAGTGGGAGAAGTTGCTGGCCACCGTGGCCGCGAACAAGGACGACCTCCAGGCCATCGACGCCTATCGGGCGCAGCTCGAAGTCGAGGTGGCGGGGGCCAAGGCGGCGAACGTCCGTCAGTCGACGGTCCAGGCCGAGGTCCAGCAGGCGACCCGGGACCTGGAGGGCTTTTTCACCCGGGGGAGGGATCTGGCGACCCGCATCCGCACGGGGATCCAGTCCAAGTACGGCCTCCACGGTGAGAAGCTGACCGAGTTCGGGATGAAAGTGCGGCGCAAGCGCAAGGCCGCGACCCCGAAGGTGACGAAGCCGAAGCAGACGCCGCCGCCGCAGACGGCGGAGAAGCCGGCTCCCCAGGAAGTTCCCACGACGAAGTAGAGAAGAAGTCGCAGTCCGCTGTTTCCCGGCGGGGGCGTGTGGCCACACGCCCCCGCCGTTTCCCGGGGAGCCGTCCCATAGGATACTCCAAAGCTCGGAGGAGGAGGGATGGCAATCCGCGCAAGTCGAAGCCGGACCGACCCAAAACGTCGGCACATTCTTGTGACTGCCGACGTTTTGGACTCGCGTGCCTCCCTATGAACGATGCCAGCGGAGAGAGACCGCCCGCCCGAGCCAACGCAGTACCGTCTTCCTGCCGCGGGACGTAGAGGCTCTCGGCATCCTGCGGAGTCAGCTTCGCTTCTAGTTCCGAGGTGGCACGGCCGAGCAAGTAGTGCGTGGACGTTATCGTTTCGCCATCGCGGAGCCGAGCAAGAATGACGATCGCCATACTGGCCTGATCGCCAACTTCCGCGTCGAACCTCGCCGCCAGCTCGGCCTTGGCTCGGGATTTTTCGCGCCGTTCTTTATGGAGGTACACCGCGCATGTCGGTTAGCGCCCGGCACTAAATCTCTTCCTATTGCTCTCGTCGAAGAAGGCGAATCCGCCGGATTGCGAGAACTGCCCCTAGCGACAATAGACCGGTGAGGCCCATCGCAGGCCAGGGGCTCGCAGTGGCTGGTAATGAGCCGGACACGGCTATCGAATCGCTTGACTCGACGTGCCAGTGGGTGGAAGTGACTTCTGTGGAAGCGATCGTCGTCGTTCCAGTTGTATTCGCTGTCGTCGGAAAACTCTGAGGTCCCGTCCCTGCGGTGCCCGTCGTGTAGCCGATCCGCTGGGCCGAACTCTTTCTGGACATCGAGTTCTGGGACCATTGGTTTCGATAGCTCGTCGATGTGTCCCAGTGGTGATCTAAGGAGATGACGCCCCCCGGTTCCTCAAAGGCGGTCCTGGCCTGGAGATTCACTCTGGATGGATCGTCAATGCGAGCGGCGACGCGATATGCCGCCGCCTTCTCTGGATCGCCGAGCCCCTCATAGGCGAGGGCCAGCTGTTCGTACAGGGCAGGCCGCTGGTGGGCCTGCTCCGGCGCTACGGCGACGAGCTTTGAGTTGGCCTCCAATGCCTGCTGCCACTGGTAGATGGCGGTCTGGGGATCGTCCTCGGGGCCCCATCGCTGATGATCCCGGGCGTCGGCGGCGAGCAGTGAGTGGAGGAAGACAAGCTGCTCGAGATCTTTCGGCTCGCGCAGGTTCTCGGGCTGGGCACCGCGTTCGTGGACAAAGCGAGCGAGCAGCTCTCCTTGAGGGTCCAGCCGCTGGCGATGCTCCACGAGGAGGCTGGCGAGATAGAGGTCCCCGCCGTGATCGGCCGGATTGAGGCTTGTGGCTTGTGCGTAGCGTTCCAAGGCACGATGCGGATCACCTTCCTCAGCGAAGGCATCGCCTATCCGCTTGAGGAGATCCGAAAACGGCCCCACACGGTCAGTGTCGCTCCAGGAGGGGAAAAGGCTGGCGGCAGCGTACGGCTGCCAGTCTGTAGGCAGATTAGCCAGATAAGCGCTACGGATCTCGCCTATACGCTCGCTCATCGGCGGCGCGAGTGCCTTCTGCAGGCGTTGGCTTGGTTGATCCCAGACATGGGTGAAACGGGGCGGGTCGATTTGCGCCTCGACGAGATATCGTAAAAAGAGATCGGCGAATTTGCCAGAGTCGGAGCGCAGCCGGTTTGGATCGTCGGCGAGCTGAACCAGGAGAGCTTCGGCCTCCGGGAAGCGCTTTTGGTCCAGCAGCTCCTGCGCCAGTGGCAAGGCTGGATCGGTTTCTGCCGGCAGCTTGGCTCCCGCCGGCTCTTCGGCCAAGCGTTTTGCGGCCTCGCGGGCCGGGGCGAAGCGGATGTCCAGCTGCATGGCCTTGAGATAGAGGGGTATCGCGTCCTGCGTGCGTCCGACGTGCTCGAGCACCTGCCCGTAGTTATAGAGGAAACGCGCCCGGCGAGCTGCACCATCAGGCCCCAGCCATGGGCCCGGCGCGACCTTGCCGAAAACCTCGGTCGCCTCCGCTGCACGGCCGCTCCGGAAGAGGAACACACCGTAGTCATTGCGGGCTCGTAGCCCCAGCTCCCCCTCGGCACCCGCAAGAGCGAGGTGGTAGAGATCCTCGGCCTGCTTCTTTCGCCGTTCCGCCTCTTGACCCTGGCCTGGTCGCCGTGAGAGCAGACCCGCCCATCCGAGCCAAGCCTCAGCCCTTTTCGCGTTCGATGGAGCGACGTCGGCGGCGCGTTCGTAGAGTTTCGTCGCCGGCCCAATGTCTGGGCGCCCCTCCAGCGCGGCGGCCGACACCATGTACGATTGGTAAGCAGCGTCATTCGCGTTCGACGTTGCGGAGGTAGGAAAGACGAAAACTCCCATCCCTGCCACCCCTAGCAGGAGGATCTTCCAATGAGAGCAGCGGCCTTCGACCCGGCTCATTGAATGACCTCCATTCCCTTGCTGGAGCAGAGGCTTGACGGGTCTTCGTCAAGATAGGTCAGGAGAGGCCGCAGTTGGCGAGCCCTGGCGCGAATCGATTCGAGCGATTGCTTCTTTTCCCATCTCGATGGCCGCCAAGCGAAGGGAGCAACGGCGATGGCCGGATATGGGTGCGGGCTGCCGCTGTAGCTGCCACGCGAGCCCGTGCCACACGAGAGGAGCTCGATGCCGACGGCTTGATCCCCGGGGGGATCGGGCTTAGTGTTCCAGGTACAAGCTAGGCGAAACTCCGACTGGCTGAGCGGACCATAACGCTCCCAAGGCAGCGGGAGCACCACGCGCAGATCGACCGTGCCGCTGTCCCAGATCCCCCCTTCAGAGAGTGCGGCGCTCTTCACCAGCAGGCGGCGTAGCGGCTCGCTGTTGGGCCCGATTAGCTGTCCGTTAATAGTTTCGAGGAGGTTGGCGACCACCTCATTCTTGTCAGGATAGCCGTAGGCCGGCACTCTTCCCGGTGGCATCCACTCCGTCTCCCAGGACCCGCTGTCCGAGGAATCGGTATCTGGCGGCGACCAATACTTCATACCAACCTTGATCGCTCTTGTTTTTGCCTGGAAAATGGTAAACCGGAGTTGAGGCGCACCGGCCTCCTTGTGCTGAGTGGGGAGAGCGGGCAAGAAGCCTTGCGCGAATCTCCAATAGACGAGATCAGGCCAACTCGGCGGCTGCTCAGGAAGACCTTGGAGCTCCTGGACCAGCTGGAAGCGTAACCGATCGAGGAGATTTGGGAGATCAGCCCCATACCGTGACTTCATTCCCGGGACTTGGCAATCAATTGACACCTGGATTGCCGTTTCGGCACGGGCAGACCCGCCCATCAGGACGAAGGCGGCGGCCAGCGAGAGACACACTCTCACCTCAAGGTTGCACATCGATGGAGACCTCCTGCGGATAAGGGGGACCGACGGTGACACTCTGCCTGAGCACCACGCCCGACGGAGGGATGAAATGGAGCTCGAAGCGTTGCCCTGCCCTCAGCTCGGAGGTCGCGGCCAAGCTTCTCGCTGGACGCCAGCGCGCCAGATGCTCAGGAGGCATGCCGTCCCTGCTTAGGACCAGCAGCCAGCGAGTAGCGATCCACTCTGGGACAGCGATGTCCTCCTCGCCGCCGACCCAGACGTTTTCCCCGCGGTAAGGGAAGAGCTCCTCCACCAGCTTTCCGTTGTCGAGCAACTGTAGCCGTCCCGGCGGTTCTGGAACCTGGACCATACTGTTCGCCTCGGCTGAGAGATGGACCAGCAGAATCGGCTGCCGGCGGACATCGAACTCGACCGGCACCGACAATGGCCGGCGCCGCCACGCCGAGACGGTCACCTTCCGCGCGGGCAATCCCGAGACCTTGACCTGGTATTCGCGACGATGGAACCAACAGGTGGGCAGACTGTATGTGTGCTCGGAACGGGGAGAGAGGTGCTCTTCCTCCACGACGACCTCGCTCCAACGACCATCGCTGCCTTGACGCCGGATCTCGATCGTCCGATCCTGATCGTCGCGGGTTGTAGATACCAGGAGTGCTCCCCGGAGGGGGGCCCATCCCAGAAAAAAGATGGCCGCGAGGACGAAAACTACCATCAGGGTGGCGGGCGGACGCAGCACGTATTGCTCGAACCTTGCCTGCAATTCTTTCTTCCGCTCCTCCGTGAGGAGGTTGGACAGGAAAGCGATCCAAGCGAATAGGCCACCGAGTCCCAGCAATCCCACAACTTGAGGAAATAAGTCCGTGTAGAACAAAAACCACGCACAAACGGCAATTCCCAGGAGAATCAAGACAGATAGATTGACTGCAATGAGCCAGAAGGACTCTAAAGGAGGGGTTGCAGGAGTCAGAGGCGCCGCCGACAACGAAGCGGCTGGAAGTGGCGGAGTGGCCGGGGCCGGTGGAAGCATATGGGGATTGCCCGAGGTTATGGAACTCACCACGCGAAGCTTATGTCAACCCTTACTACCCAGGTTTGACCGCACTTGAGAGAAGTGCAGCTTTATAGTCGTCGTCTTGAGAAGAGAAGAGCTCTTCTGCTTGTTAGGTCTCATATTCGTTTCCGAGTGTCCAGGAAGGAGGTCTAATGATATTAGCAACAGTCTTCTGGCTATGCAACAACAATATCGAAATACATGGATAGCTTGTGGCCTATCGCCGTCGACCAAGAAATGGCAGAGAAGAGGTAGTGACGCCGCCATGGCGATCTTTCCGGGTTTGGGTCACTTCACGGTTGGCCATATAAATCTCCTTTGATACATTCTAAGAGAACACCTTGCCTTGGCACTTTGTTTACCTGACCCTACACTGAGATCGAAGTGACCAAGACCTTCACCGTCGAGCTGGACGGCCAGTCCTATGTCTGGAACGGACGGGGCTGGTTCGCCGCCAAGACTTACCAGGCTCCTCCCACGGCATTGACCAGAAGCTCAACGAGCTTCTGGCATCGGTTCTCGCGGAGGAGGACGCCAAGGTCATGGGTTTCAACGGGCTGCTGAAGATCGCCCAGGTCGCTCGGAAGGCTTCTCAGTACAAGAGAGCTGAGGCGGCGGCGCGGCGGGCGATCGAGCTTCAGCCGTCCAGCTAGCCGGCGTTTGCCGTCTTGTGCTCAGTGCTCAGGCATCTGGGTGCTTCCGACAGGGCGGTTCAGGAGACCGAGCCTCTCCGAGCCGGGAATTACCCGCCGCTTCTGGTTTCGCGTGCCGCGGCCCTCTGCGATCTGGAGAGATGGGAGGAGGCGAAGGCGATCGTTGGCCGGGCCTTGGCCGCTGGAGATTCGCCGGAGGCCTTCGAAGTCGTGCACCGGATCAAGGCCAACCGGCCAGAGCTGTATGAGAAGCGGAAACCGTAGTCGGCGAGGACCGTCGTAGAATCCTTGTCCGTATGTCTCAACTCGGCGAGAAACTCTGAAGGTGTGCTCTCGGGTCTGTTCTCCGCGGCCCGTCGTGGTTGGACGCGACATTTGACCACCCTACATAAACTTCGCTAGCCTCCATAAACCATGGCCGTGCCCGTCCGCAAGATGCCGGCCGACCGGGAGCCGGAGGCCGATCCCTTCCGTTATAGATGGCGGCCGAAGTATGTCCAGCGGGCCGGCGGCGAGCTCATCGAGGAGCAGATTCCGCTCACGCCGGAGGACCTCCTCGATCCTCAGCTCGGGGATGTCATCTTTCAGGATGGACCGCACTTCGATCTCATGCTCCTGCTGGCCGATCTTCTACGGCGCCACTACGCGCCGCGGGAGGACGTCTTCGTCGCGGGCGACATGAAGATGTTTTGGGGGATGCCGGGGGTCAAGGAGCCGGCCGCCGGACATCGCCGTCATCTTCGGCGTTCCCCGGGACCTGGAGCGGTCCAGCTTCGACGCCGTCCAGGAGGGTGCCCGGCCCAGCCTCATCCTCGAGCTGGTGTCGTCGATCGATGCGGCGACGCGGCGGAACGACTACGAGAAGAAGGTCGCCATTTACGAGAGAGTGGGGATCCCGGAGTACGTGATCGTCGATCCTCCGGCCCGGGCCACGCAGGGGCGTCTCCTGCTCACCGGCTACCGGCTCGGGGCCGACGGCCGCTATCGGCGAATCGAGCCGGATGTCGAGGGTCGCCTGCTCTCCGAGACCACCCAGCTCCTCTTTGGCGTTGACCAGGACGGGGTTTCCCTCGTCGTCATCGATGGCCGGACGGGCCGGCGGCTGCGGACCTCCAGTGAGGTGGAAGCAGCCCTGGAAGTTGCCGAGAGGCAGACCCTGGCAGCCGAAGAACGCGCCGAGCGTGAGGCGGAGGCTCGGCGGGCCGTGGAAGCCGAGCTGGCCCGCCTTCGGGCCAGGTTGGAGTCGGGGCGGTAGGGCGGCCTCAAATCTCTACTTCGGTATAACTGCCGGGAGTCGTTTCCTCGACCGCTGTCGCCACTGCGAGAACTCTCACCTGGATTTTGGGCCAACTGGTGGAGAGAAGCACCACGATCGCCAATCTCCGCTCGCTGAGGTTCTGCTGGTATTTCACATTCTGGTCCGTGGTCACCAAGACGTCGAAGCCGGCGGCTTCAGCCTGGGAGATCAGGTCTCCGTTCTGGAGAGTGGTCCAGGCCAGCTCGTAGACGGTCGTTACTTTATGCGAGCAGAGATGGCGGCGCAGAGGCACCGGCGTCCCCTGATCGAAGATAACCTTCACGCCACGAGGAGGCTGCGGGCTGCATGTTCGAGCACCGCCTCCGCCTGCTCCCGGGCGACGCCGGGGAACCATTCGAGGAAGTCATCCAGCCTTGCGCCGGACTCGAGGTTCTCGAAGAGCGCTTTGACGGGCACGCGCGTTCCCCGGAAGACCCAGGCGCCGCTCACCCGGTCCTCGGAGCGTTCAACGGCGGGGCATTGAGACCAGTCCAGCATAGGGATGATCCTAGCAAAAGAATCACTGCCACAGCCGCTCGTCGACGCGATCCTGATCCGCGACCGCTTGATCAAAGTCGCGGTCTTCGCGCCAAGTCCCGGCGACATCGCCGAGGTCGCGCTGGCGGATGGGACTCTCGGCCAAGCCGGAGCCCCGGATCAAGGCTTCAATGGCGACGGTGTTGAGGCTTTTGCCTTCGGCCTTCGCCCTCCGGCGCAACTCCAAGTCAACGATCGGCGGAACTTCTCGGAGAGTGTATTGCATGCATGAATCTTAGGCGGTGCATGCAGTCGAGGCAAGAACTCGGGGCGGCGTGAGTCTGGTCCTCAAAGACTCTGAAGGGCGTGCTCTCGGGTCTGTTCTCCGCGGTTCGTCGTGGCTGGACGCGACATTTGACCGCCCTACGGGAACTTCGCTAGACTTTGTCCATGGCCGTGCCCGTCCGCAAGATGCCGGCCGATTGGGAGCCGGAGGCCGATCCCTTCCGTTATGGATGGCGGCCGAAGTATGTCCAACGGGCCGGCGGCGAGCTCATCGAGGAGCAGATTCCGCTGACGTCCGAGGACCTCCTCGATCCTCAGCTCGGAGACGTCGTGGTTCAGGGTGGACCGCACTTCAACCTCATGATCCCGCTGGCCGACCTTCTGCGGCGCCACTACGCGCCGCGGGAGGACGTTTACGTCGCGGGCGACATGAAGATGTTTTGGGGGATGCCGGGGGTCAAAGAGCCGGCGCCGGACATCGCCGTCATCTTCGGCGTCCCCCGGGACCTGGAGCGGTCCAGCTTCGACGTCGTCCAGGAGGGGGCCCGGCCCAGCCTCATCCTCGAGCTGGTGTCGTCGATCGACGCGGCGACGCGGCGGAACGATTACGAGAAGAAGGTCGCCATCTACGAGAGGGTGGGGATCCCGGAGTACGTGATCGTCGATCCTCCTACCCGGGCCACGCAGGGCCGCCTCCTGCTGACCGGCTACCGGCTCGGGGCCGATCGACGCTACCTGCCGATCCCGCCGGATGGCGAGGGCCGCCTGCTCTCCGAGACCACTCAGCTTCTCTTTGGCG
>DASWRX010000061.1:0-25322 GCA_036402955.1 Thermoanaerobaculia bacterium | reverse complement strand
GGAGAGAGCCGGGGGCCGAGCGAGCTGACGGCCGGCTCGAGCGCCAGCGCGGCGAGGATCGCCAGCACCGGGAACAGCGGGAAGTAGTAGCGGCCGAAGTTGCCCAGCATCTGGTTGGGGCCGGGGGTCAGCAGCGAGTAGGCGAGCGGCATCCCGAACAGCCAGAGGGCGGGGAGGAGCCCGCGGTCGCGCGGCGTGCCGAGCCGGCCGGCGAGCGCGACCGCGCCTCCCGCCGCGAGCAGCGTCGCCCACGGCTGCGGCCGGAAGAAGAGGCCGAGCACGTTCGCGAGGTAGTGGAGGTCGGGCAGCAGTTGCCGCACCTCGCCGCCGCCCTTGGCCGCGTAGGTGGTGGGCAGTACGGAACCGCCCGCCCATCCGTAGAAGAGAAAGGACCCGGCCACGGCGCAGGCGGCGAGCGCGGCGCCGGCCCCGAGGGTCTGGACGTCCGGTCGGCGCCAGCGCAGGGAACCCTCGGTGTCGCCCGCGAAGGCGAGGACGCGATCGAGAGCGGCGAGCAGCAGCAGCAGCATCCCCTCCGGCCGGGCGAGGATGGCCACGGCCAGGACGGCGAAGGAGAGCGGCGGGCGCACGGGATCGGCCCGCTCGCGCAGGTGGAGGATCATGCCCCACAGCCAGAGCAGGACGAAGAGCGGGATCTCCATGCCGGAGAGCGCCGACCAGACGAGCCAGCTCGTCGACAGGGTCAGGCCGGCGGCGAGCGCGGCGAGCCTCTCCCCGAGGTCCAGCTCGCGGGCGAGACGCCAGGTGGCGTCGATGCCGGCGAGGTAGAGGGCGGCTCCCAGGAGCTTCGTCCAGACGATCACGCTTCCCGGCAGCGGGAAGAGAACGGCGAGCAGCGCCGTCCACAGCGGTGCCGTGGAGCCGGTCACCAGCGCGCCGGGGTTGTAGGAGAGGCCCGCGCCGGCCGCGAGGTTGCGGGCGAACTGAAGGTGGATCCAGCTGTCGTCCAGCGGAAAGCCGAGCCCGCCGTGAAGCCGGGCGATCTCGGCGAACAGGTAGCGCAGGCAGGCGACCAAGCCGGCCAGCAGGAGAAGCGGCCGGAGCGGGAGCCGCAGCGGTTGGCGCCCGGGGGAGTCGTTCATCGCGGCCTCGGTGTTCGCCTCAATCTCGGCTTCATAAGCGGGATGAAGCATACACAAGTGTCGAAGTCGGGTTTATCATCGCGGTCCTCATGATTCTGCAAAGACTCGAACGCCGTCGCCGGCAGGCGGCCCGGATCGCTCTGTACGGCAGCCTGATCCTGGTGGGGGGGCTCACCTGGGTCGCGGTCAAATTTCTCGATGCCCCGTTGAAATCGCGCCAGACCGAGCAGTGGATCAACCGCGACTACCTGAATCTGCCGGAGGTCAAGCTCCTCCAGCAGTACGTGCGGATCGACACCAGCGAGACGACCGGCGACGAGATGGCGGGGGCGGAGTTCCTCGCCCGGCAGTTCAAGGCGGCCGGCATTCCCTACCGCATCGAGAGGGTCGGCCCGCGCAAGGCCAACCTCTACGCCTGGCTGGTGGGCAAGGACTCCCGGCCGCTGGTGCTGCACAACCACATCGACGTCTCGGCGGTCGATCCCAAGGAGTGGTTCTCGCCGCCGTTCGAGGCGCGCATCCAGCTCCCCTGGATCTACGGCCGCGGCGTGTTCGACATGAAGAGCGTCGCCATCGCCCAGATGCTGGCGATGATCGATCTCAAGAAGAGCGGCGTGCCGCTCACCCACTCCGTCCTCTTCCTCGGCACCAGCAGCGAGGAGCGGGGGAGCCGGCTGGGGGTGCGGCGGCTCCTCCAGCTCCAGCCGGAGATGGTGCGGAATTTCTGGGCGGTGCTGACCGAGGGCGGGGTCGTCGAGGCGCGGGCGCGCGACCAGATCAAGTTCTGGGGGACCGAGTTCGCCCAGAAGAGCTACGCCGACCTGATCGTCTGCGGCGACAACTGGCAGCAGCTCGAGGATCTCCGCAAGACGCTCAAGGCGATCGGCCCCACCGTGACCGATCTGCGGCTGACGCCGGAGGCGCGGGCGGTGCTCGAGTCCTACGGCCCGACCCGGGACCGCAAGGACCTGCGGGAGATGATGACCAACATCGAGGGAGCGATGGGCGACATCGCCGCTTTCCGCAAGCTGCCGGGCTATGTCCAGTCGATGATGCGGGACGAGGCGGTGCCGTTCAAGGTGGAGCCGGCGCCGGGGGGCGGCTACGAGCTGCTGATCAAATTCCAGCTCCTCCCCGGCGAGGAGCTGGCGGCGGTGCGCGACAAGCTGGTGCCACCCTGGATGACCTTCGGCATGACCGCGATGATCGACGATCCGCGGGCGGCCCGCGGCGGCAGCCCGCTCGACCACCCGGTCTTCCGGACGATCCAGGAGACGGTCCACGAGACCTATCCGGACGCGCCGGTCGGCCCCTATTTCCTGGCGTGGACGGCGACCGACGCCCGCTTTTTCCGCACCCTGGGGGTGCCGACCTACGGCTTCTCGCCGTTCCTCATCATGAACACCGACACCCTGCAGGTGGACCAGGCCAACGAGCGGTTCGCCCTGCCCGGCTACGTGGACGGCGTCGCGCTTTACAAGTTGGTGTTGCGGCGCCTGGTGTCTGACACTTAGTGCTAGCGCCCGGTGCCAAATTTTGTCCTGACGGAATTTGAAATGGTTGAAAATAAAAGACTTAGGATCGGTGAAACCCTGGCATCGACCCTGCTTTATCTCCTGACCGACACGCCTCGCGGATTTCCCGGGGGCCCGCTTCAAACCAGGGGAGGAGACCCTACATGTTGAACAAGATCCGTAACCGGCAAAAGGGCTTTACGCTCATCGAGCTGCTGATCGTCGTGGCGATCATCGGCATCATCGCCGCCCTGTTGATCCCGAACTTCCTCGACGCGCTGCAGAAGGCGAAGCAGAAGCGGACGGTGGCCGACATGCGCAACGCCGGCACCGCTATGTTCTCGTGGCTGACCGACCAGGTCGGCGCGGCCGCCGCCGGCGCCTCCGCGACGCAGGTCGACCTCGGCACCTACACGGCTTCGGACGCGACCACCGTCTCTTCGGTGCTCGTGCCGCAGTACCTGCAGGCGGTGCCGACCAAGGACGGCTGGAAGAAGGACTTCTTCTACTGGCTCGAGACCACCAACGTGCTGCAGCAGCACGTGATGGCGATCGCCTCCGGCGGACGTGACGCCAGCACCCCCTCGGGTTCGTACACGGTCACCGGCTTCGACCCGACGGACTACGACCAGGACCTCGTCTGGGCTGACGGCTTCTTCGTCCGCTGGCCGCAGAAGACCACCTAGTCCCGTAGCAGGCAGTCATCGGCAGCAATTCGGCAGTATCCGGGCTCAGGCCCGACACGACGAACCAAAGCGATTCAAGCTCTCTTCCCACGGGGGTCTCGAGACGGAGGCCCCCCTTTTGTTTATCTTCCCATGCGTTTTATTCTCCCCATGATGGCTTCAAGGCGCCTGATTCCTCCCCTCTTCGCCCTCCTCCTGATCCTGTCGCCGTCCCCTGCGCCGTCCGCCGCGCTCTCCGAGCCGGCGGGGTGGCTGCAGCAGTACCTGCGGATCGACACGTCGAACCCACCCGGCAACGAGCAGCGGGCGGCGGCCTTCCTGGCCGGGATTCTCCAGCGCGCGGGGATCGCCTCGCGGGTGGTCGCGACGCCCGAGGGGCGGGCCAACCTCTATGCCCGGCTGTCGTCCCCGCGCAGCGGCGGGCGGGCCGTCCTCCTGCTCCATCACATGGACGTGGTCCCCCCGGGCCCGGGTTGGACGGTGCCGCCGTTCGCCGGCCTGATCAAGGGGGGCCTGCTGTGGGGACGGGGCGCGGTAGACGATAAGAGCCTCGGCATCGCTCAACTCGCGGCGATGGTGGATCTCCAGCGCCGGCGCGTGCCGCTCGAACGGGACGTGATCTTCCTCGCCGTGGCCGACGAGGAGAACGGCGGCCTGCTCGGCACCGGCTGGCTCCTCGCCCATCATCCGGAGCTCTTCCAGGGGGTCGAGGCGGTGATTGGCGAGGGGGGACGCAGCCAGACCGGGGCCGGCGGCAAGCTCCTCTGGTGGGGGATCGAGGTGGCGCAGAAGCGGCCGCTCTGGCTGGAGGTCACGACCTCGGGCCGCGGCGGGCATGGCGCGGGGCTCAACCCCGACAGCGCCAACCACCAGCTCATCGCCGGGCTGGCGCGCCTGCTTGCAGCGCCGATCCACTGGCAGGTGACGGCGCCGGTCCGCGACTACTGTCACGCCATCGCGCCCCTGCAGAACGAGCATTGGCGGCGGGTCTTCGCCAACATCGACAAGGTGATCGCGCCGAACGGTCCCCGCGAGTTCCTGCTGCCGGGCATGGCCAACCTGTTCCTCGACACGGTGCAGGTGACCGTCCTGCGCGGCGGCGAGCGGATCAACGTCATTCCCGAGCAGGCGGCCGCCCGGCTCGACATCCGGCTGCTCCCCGACACCGACTCGGCCACTTTCCTCGCCCGTGTCAAGGCTTTGCTGGGCAAGGACTTCGACGTCAAGGTGCTGGTCGCCTCACCCCCCGCGCCGGTGTCGCCGGCCGCGGGCCGGCTCTACCAGGCGCTGGAGCGGGCCCTGAGCCCCGACGGCCCGGTGGTGCCCACCTTTATCGCCGGCTTCACCGACTCCCGGTACTTCCGCGAGCGGGGAATCCCGGCTTACGGCGTCTCGCCGTTCAAGCTCCTCCCCGACGACTCCAAGGGCATCCACGGCACCGACGAGCGCATCCCCGTGGCCGAGATCGACCGCGGGGTCGAGCGGATGCGCCGCGTCCTCGCGCGATATGCCGCGCCGGCGGCGGCCACCGGCCGGTGACACCCTGTGGCCGGAGCTTGACGATTCTTGTCACTGAGACGTCTGTCTATAAGCAAAACTAGCTTGTTTTCAAGCGGTTACCACGCCATCCCGACTGGCATGCCCCTTGCGCAAGAGCCCTGGGACTTCTTTCTGGAGGGACTCTGTGATGAGGCGTAGACTCGCGGACAAACAGACGGGCTTTACGCTGATCGAGCTCCTGATCGTGATCGCGATCATCGGCATCCTGGCGGCGATCCTGATTCCGAACCTGCTGGACGCGATGGAGAAAGCCAAGCAGAAGCGGACGGTCGCGGAAATGCGGATTATGGGGACGGCGATGTTCGCCTGGCTGTCGGACGAGGTCGGGGCCGCGGCCGCGGGCGCGGCGGTGACCCAGGTCGATATCGCCCAGTACAAGGCCATCACGGTCGACGATCTGCGGACGCTCATGGTGCCGCAGTACATCGAGCTGGTTCCGATGCTCGACGGCTGGAAGACTCCTTACAGCTATTACCTGGACCCGGCTCACCCGCTCAATCAGCAGGTGATGGCGATCGGCAGCGGCGGCCGGGACAGCAGCACGATCGCCGGCACCTACACCGTCGGCGGGTTCAATCCGACCGATTACGATCAGGACATCGTCTGGGCGGACGGCTTCTTCGTCCGCTGGCCGAGCAAGTAGGGCGCGCTCCGGGCTCCGTTCGTTTTCGTCGCGACTCGTTGTCGTCGGGTATTCTTCCCGGATGCGCCGCCGGTCCGCCGCGATTCTCCCAGCCGTTCTCGCGGCGGGCTGGCTCCTCAGCCTGCTCGCGCCCCTGCTGTCGCCGGCGCGGGCGCTCTCCAACCGCGACATCCCGCTGTTCCATCTCCCGCTGCGCTTGGCGTTCCGGGAGCTGGCGGCGTACGGCCTCCCGGCGTGGAACCCGTGGCTGCACGGCGGTCAGCCCCTGCTCTCGAACCCGAGCTACGCGGCGTTCTATCCGCCGAGCTGGCTGGTCTTCGCCGTCCCGCCCTCGTACCTGTTCAGCCTGCTGGCGCTGCTCCACGGCGGCATTGCCTTCGCCGGTGCCTGGCGCTTGGCGCGGCACCTGGGATGCGGGCGCGGCGCGGCGGCGCTGGCGGCCGTGGGGTATGCCGGCTCCGGCGCCTATCTCTCGCTGCTCAGCGCCTACACGCTCTTCTGCAGCATGGCCTGGTTCCCCTGGGTGCTCCTGTGGGCGGACCAGGCGCTGCGCGCCCCCGCCGGTGAAAGATCCTGGTGGCGTCCGGCGCTCCTCGCGGGAGGCGCGCTCGCTCTCCAGCTCCTCAACGGCGAGCCATCGACGGTGGTGATGAGCGGCCTCGGGGTGCTGGCCCTGGCCGCCTCCGCCGCTGGCCGGCGGCCCGCCGCGGCGCTGCGGTCGGCGGCGCCGGTCCTCTTCGCCGTGGCGCTCGCCGCGGTGCAGCTCCTGCCGACGCTGGGGCGCCTGGCCGACTCGCCGCGCAAGGACATCCCCACCTGGCATGCCACGCTCTGGTCGATGCCTCCCGAGCGGCTGGCCGAGATCGTCTTCCCCCGCTTCTTCGGGGACCCGACGCGCAACCTCCAGGGGCGCTACTTCGGCTGGAAGCTCGAGGACCGCGACTACCCTTACGTGGAATCGATCTACCCCGGTCTCCTGCTCGCCCTGCTGGGAGCGGCGGCGCTGATCCGCTGGCGCATCCCCCGGCGGTCCGCCTGGGCGCTCGCCTTCGCCGGCGGCACCTTCCTCGCCCTCGGCCGTCACAACCCGCTCTACGAGGCGCTGCGCCGGGCCGTGCCGGTGCTCTCCGTGCTCCGCTTCCCCGAGAAGTTCGCCGTCCTCGCGGCGCTCGCCCTGGCCTTGGCCGGCGTGCTCGGCTGGCAGCGGCTGCTCGACGAGCGGGAGGAGGGGCGGCCGGACGCCGCCGACTTCCCGCTGGCGATGGCGCTGGTGACGCTCGCGACCGCCCTCGCCTTCGCGCTCCTGCTCCAGGGAGTGCCACGCGCCGCCTTCGGGTGGATCGCCGCCCACGGCGCTCCCGATCTCGGGCCGGCCGGCCGGGACGGCGCCCTGGCCTACCTGCGGAAGGAGGGGTGGGCCACCGTGGCCGCCGCCGCTGCCGTGGCCGCCCTGCTCGCCCTCTGCCGGTGGCGGCGCCCCTCCCGGAGCGTGCTGGAGGGGCTGGCCGTGGCCCTGTTGGCCGCCGACCTCTGGCACTACGGCCACGGCCTGATCCGCACCCTGCCGGCGACCGCTTACACCGTGCCGCCGCCGCTCGCAGCGTCGCTGCGGGGCTCGCCGGATCGGGTCTTCGTGCAGCCGCCACCGCCCGGCGCCCCAGAGATGGTGCCGCGCAACTGGGGGGACCCGCGGACGCTGATCGCCCGCACCTATCTCGCCCGTCTGGAGCCCTACTCGGGCCTGCTCTGGCACATCCCGTACGCCTTCCACACCGATTTCGACCTGATGCTCACCGGCTGGGGGCGCCGGGCGCAGAAGATCCTCGACCAGGAGTGGGCTCAGCCGCAGATGGCCTACCGCTTCCTCGGCGTCTGGAACGTCGGGACCCTGATCCTGCGGGTGCCGGGAGCGCCGGCCACGGCGCGCGATCCCGCGGCCAACCTGCGCGAGGTGCCCAACACCTACGTCCTCCCCCGGTTCCGCTTCGTGCCGCGGGTGAGCTTCCACCCGGACGACGCCGGCGCGCTGTCGTCCGCCCGCATCCTGGGCTGGCAGGTCGCCCGTCACGAGCAGTGCATCCGGCCGGACGGGCCGGCGGAGACGGCGATCTTCCGGCATCCGCCGCAGCTCCTCTCCTTCGCGGACGAGGGGGGGCGGATCCGCCTCCGCTTTCGGGCGCCGGCGGAAGGGGGCTTTTTCGTCGCCGCGATGACCTTCGACCGCGGCTGGCGGGCCTCGATCGACGGCGCGGCGATCGGGGCGTATCCCACCGCCGCCGGCCAGCTCGGCGTGTCCCTGCCGGCCGGCGAGCACCGCCTCGCGCTCCACTATCACGAGCCGCTCCTCGCTGCCGGCGCCGCCGCGACCCTGGCGGCCCTGCTCGCCGGTGGTGCGCTCTTCCTTCTCGCAGGGCGCCGGCGCCATCTGGCGTAGAATCCCGGCACCGTGCAGCTCCAGATCCTCCTCGGCGTCTATGCCGCGGTCCTCGGCCTGATCGTCGGCAGCTATCTCAACGTCGTCATCTACCGCCTGCCGCGGGGGATCTCGACGGTGCTGCCGCGCTCACGCTGCCCGCAGTGCGGGACGGCGATCCGCGCGCTCGACAACGTCCCGGTGCTCTCGTTCCTGCTGCTCGGCGGGCGCTGCCGCAGCTGCGGGGCGCGGATCTCCTGGCGCTACCCTGCCGTCGAGGCCGCGACGGCGCTGCTCTTCCTTGCCTGCTTCCTGCGGTTTGGCATCTCGCTCCAGGCGCCGGTCGCCGCGCTGTTCGCCGCGCTGATGCTGGCGCTGGCGATGATCGACTTCGATCACATGCTGCTGCCCGACGCGCTGACCTGGCCGGGGATCGCGCTGGGCATCCTGCTCCAGCCGTTCGTCCCCTGGGCGCGGCTGTGGGACGGCCCCTGGGGGGCGGTGGCGGGGGGAGTCTTCGGCGCCCTCCTCGGCGCCGGCCTGCTGCTCGGCGTCTGGGGCGCCTGGTACCTGCTGCGCCACGAGGAGGGGATGGGCCTAGGCGACGTCAAGATGCTCGCCGCGATCGGCGCCTTCCTGGGCTGGAAGGGCGTGCTGGTATCCCTCTTCCTCGGCGCCCTCTCGGGAGCGGTCGTCGGCCTCCTGCTGATGGCCGTCCGCGGGGTCGACTTCCGGGCCAAGCTGCCGTTTGGCGTCTTCCTCGCGCTGGGCGGCCTGATCGCCCTGTTCGCCGGCGAGCCGCTCGTCCGGGCCTACGCGCGGCTCCTATGAAGAGAGAGCCGAAAACAGAGCCGGAGACGCGGCCGCCGCGCCGCCTGGGACTGCGGCGCGAGGTGCTGATCCTGCTGCCGATCGCCCTGCTGCTGCTCGTGGTCCTCTCGACGTTCACCCTCTTCTCCTATCGCAACGCCATCACCCTGCTCGCCGTCGAGCGGCAGCAGGAGGCGGCGCGCCTGGCGCGGGTGGTGGCGGACCGGCTGGCCGCGTCCTCCTCGGCCTCCGGGACCGGGGTGCCCGGCCCGACCGTCCTGCGCGAGCCGCCGCCAGCGGCGCGCGGGGTCGCCTTGCTCGACTCCAAAGGCGCGGTGATCGCGGCGAGCGGCGAGCTGCCCGCCGGCGGGCTGCTGGCCCCCCTCGCCGGCCGGCGGCTCGACGGGCCGCTCGGCGTCGGGCCGGACGAGGGGTCGCCCGACCTGGTGACCGGCTTCGCTCCGCTGGGTGGCGCCGCCGGCCGGCGCTACGTGCGAGTCGACCTGCCGGCGGAGGTGCTGGCGCGGCAGCGCCGGGCGCTGTCGGTGCTCACGGTGGCGGTGCTGTCGATCAACGCCGCTCTGTCGGTCCTGCTGCTCTTCTTCCTCCGCCATCTGCTGACGCCGTGGGAGACGCTGCTCGCCCGCGCCCGCCAGGTCGGCGGTGCCGGGGAGGCGGGAGAGGACGAGGTCGAGTTTCTCCTCGCCACCTTCGAGCGCTCCCTGGCGGCGCTGGCCGGCCGGCCGGGGCGCACCGTGGAGGACGACATCGCCGCCCTCGAGCGGACGCTCTCGGCGAGCCTGCAGAGCGGTCTGCTGCTGATCGACCGCGAGGGGCGGGTGCTGGCGCTCAACGCGGTGGGCGCGGCGCTCCTCGGCACCGGGCTGCCCGAGCCCGGCGCGCCGCTCGCGGAGGTGCTCGCCGGCCAGCCCGAGCTGCGCGAGGTTCTCGCGGCGGCCGTGACCGAGGGGACCGCCCCCCAGCGCCAGGAGTGCGCGGTGCGCCCCGGCCCGGAGGGCACGGAGACCCTGACCGTGGGCCTCACCGTTCACCCCCTGCGCCGCGACGACGGCGAGGTGCGCGGCCTGCTCGTCCTCTTCGCCGACTTGACCGAAGTGCAGCGGCGGGCCGAGGAGAGCCGCCTCGCCGAGAGCCTGGCGCAGCTCGGCGAGATGGCGGGCGGCGTCGCCCACGAGCTGCGCAACAGCCTCGCGACCCTGCGCGGCTACCTCACGCTGATCGAGCGGCGGCCGGACGAGGACTCGATCGCCGACTTCCTCTCCGAGATCCGCGGCGAGGCGGACCACCTCCAGCGCGTGCTCGAGGACTTCCTCTCCTTCGCGCGGCCGGGCACGGCACGGTTGACGGAGATCCCGATCGGCCGGCTGCTACGGCGCGCCGCGGCGGACCCATCGCTCGCCGGCGTCGAGGTGAAGGTCCATCTCCCGGTGGCGGAGGAAATCGTCCTGCGCGGCGACGCCCAGCTCCTCGAGCGCGCCGTGCGCAACCTCCTGCACAACGCGGCGCAGGCGGAGCTGGAGGCCGGGCGGCGGGGACCCGTGGAGGTCTCGGCCGCCCTTGAGTCCGAGGGGCTCGAGATCGCGATCGAGGACCGCGGTCCCGGACTGCCGGAGGAGATCCGGAGCCGCCTGTTCCACCCCTTCGCGACCGGCCGCAGCGGCGGCGTGGGCCTGGGGCTCGCGCTCGCGCACCGCATCGTCGTGCTGCACGGCGGCCGCATCCGGCTCGAGGACCGGCCGGGCGGCGGGACGCGGGCGCTGCTCTCGTTTCCGCGCGACACGATCGTTACCATGCGTAACGAACCCTCCCCCTCCTGAGCGCTCGCGCCAGGGCCCTTTGACGTTCAATAAGCCTATAACCATCAATAGGTTGGGACGTTATTTAGACCCGCTTTCAGGCATGGCACCGGCCTTGCTCCTTGGGGGGCTGCCATGAAAAACCCATTGTCGGGCCGCGGCCAGCGCGGCTTCACTCTGATCGAGATGCTGGTGGTGCTGGCGGTGATGGCGATCCTGATGTTGTTCGCCGCCCCCGCCATCCAGACCTCGATCCACCAAGCCAAGATGCGGGGCATCGCCCAAGAGGTCACGGTGCTGATGCGCCAGGCACGCATGGACGCCATCAAGACCTCGGCGCAGGCGGTGGTGCGGTTGGTCCCGAAGAGCGCCGATACGCCGTTCCTCCAGGTGCAGGCGTTCTCGGACCGCGACAGCGACGGCAAGCTGGGCGCGAACGAGCCCGTATTGGGGACCTTCCCCCTGCCGACCGGGGTGACTTTCCTAGCGCCGTCCAACCTCACGGACAAGAATTCGGTGGAAGGGTTCAGCCCCAACGCCGACGACACCAGCGGGGCGAACGTCGCGCTCTTCCAGCGCGACGGATCGATCGCCGCCGTCGGGGCGTTCCGCTTCGGCGACCAGAGCGGGAACTTCCTGGAGGTCCGGGTGGAGCCCGCCGCCACCGCGCGGATCGAGCTGCGCAAGTGGCAGAACAGTCAATGGCTCGCCTCCGGCGATAGCGGAAAGGCCTGGACATGGGAATGAGGAGGCCGGTGATGGCTCCGCCGACACGGCGGCAGGATGGGTTCTCGATCATCGAGGCGCTCATCGCCGCCGCCATCCTGCTGGTCATCGCGCTCGGCCTGCTGCCGCTCTTCTCGCGCTCGATCAGCGACAACGTCAGCGGCAACGACGCCACCCAGGCGACCAACGGCAGCCGTACCCGGCTCGAGGAGCTGATGCAGGTGCCGTTCAACAACACGCAGCTCGTGATTCCGGCCGGCTCCACGAAGCTGGAGCTCAAGGACTCCTGGACACGGGGCAAGGCCGACCCTTCCACCCACGAGGTCGAGACCGGCAATCCGGACGAGGGCTGGTGGACCAACCCCAGCGGCCATGGCGTGGTGCTGTGGAGCCGCACGGCGCGGGTGCAGCAGTACGCCATCGGCGACCTGAGCGACGGCACGCTCGACAAGCCTCTGGACGGGGGCACCCAGCCCACCTTCGTGCAGCTCAAGCAGGTCGAGGTCGTGGTGGACAACCCCAAGAAGAACCTTCTCGGGAACGGCCAGGGGATCACCCTCCGGGTCGTCAAGCCTTTCTGAGCGGAGAGCGGCCGTCATGATCCAGAACCCTCCGGCGAGCGCGGACCGGCAGCGAGGCTTCACCCTGATCGAGGTCACGGTCTCGCTGATCGTCACCGTGATCATCCTGCTCGGCGTGCTGGCGCTGTTCGACTTCAGCAACCGGCTGTCGCGCGTGCAGTTGAACGTCTCCGACATGCAGCAGTCGCTGCGGGTCGCCCAGACCGATACCGTGCGGCTGATCCGCATGGCCGGCCGGGGCGGGCTGCCGCTGGGGACCCTCCCCGCCGGCTGGGCGGTGGCGGTGAGCAACAACGTGGCCGACAAGACGCACATCGGCGACGCGTCGACGGCGGAGGTCCTGCCCGGCACCGACGTGCTGACCATCCGCGGGGTCTTCACCTCATCGATCTACCAGATCAACACCGCCAATCCCACGGCGTTCACGCTGAGCCCCGCGGGGGCGCCGACGACCGGCACGCTGCACATCCTCGATAAGACGCCGACCGCCATCCCTCAGGATCTGACGGCGATCAAGGACGCGATCGACAACCACCGGCCGGAGGCCCTGCTGTTGGTCAGCCCGCGGGACGCCGGGGTCTGGGCCGTCGTCGAGCTCGATCCCGGGGCCTCGGACGACTCGACGAGCGACATCAAGGTGGGCTTCAAGGTCGCGGGCAATTCCTATTCCCAGTTCTCCTCGTCCGGGGCGGGGGTGTTCCCGCCGGACCTCACCAGCGCCGCCTTCGTCGGCATCCTGGAGGAGTACCGGTTCTACGTCCGCCGCGCCTACGCCGTCGCCAACGACCCGAACACCGACCTGACGCCGAAGCTGTCGCGGGCCCGCGCCTATCCCGGCACCCAGAAGGCCTGGGGCGACGACCCCGCCAACTGGCAGGTGGACATCGCCGACAACATCTTCGATCTCCAGGTCGCCCTCGGCCTAGACACCCCGGCCAAGGATCCGGCCGCCGCCGCCTGCGCGGCGGGCACCATCGCGTCGGACGACGTCAACTGCGGCATCTACGAGTCGGCGGACGGCGAGAACGACGACTGGATGTACAACGGCGAGAAGATCACCGACCCGCTCTCCTTCGCCAATTCCGACCTGCACTACGTCCGGCTCACCACGCTCGCCCGGACGGACCGGCCGGACCACGGCTACCGGGCCCCGCTGCTGGTGAAGGTCGAGGACCACGTCTACGACGCCACCGACTACTTCAACGTGGACGTCCCCGACCAGGCGCCCGACTCGAGCCGGAAGTATTACTCCCGGGAGTATCGCCGCCGCATGCTGCGCACCATGATCGATATGAGGAACCTCGGATGACGACGCACCGCACCCTCTCCCGCGCCGAAGCGGGCAGCGCCTACATCGTCACGCTGCTCGCGCTGGTCGTCCTCACCATCCTGGCGCTGTCGCTCGCCCTGGTGACCCAGACCGAGGTCCAGGTCGGCGCCAACGAGAAGACGGTCAACCGGACCTTCTACGCCGCCGATTCCGGATTGGGGATCGCCGCCGCCGAGGCGTTGTCGAGCGGCCGCTACACCGGCCTGACGGTGATCCTGAACCGGATCTCGGTGGGCAACGCCAACATCGCCGACCGGGTCACGATCACCTCGTTCGTCCCCATCCTGACGGTGCGCTGCGACTGGTGCCCCGCCAATGCCAACGGCGTACCCAAATTCTGGAAGGTCAACCACGCGGTGACCGCCACCTCGGAGCGGATCTCCTGGACCGGCGGCGGCGCTCCCCCTGCGGACGCGACGCTGCTGGGGCAGAAGACCTTGAGCGCCATGTTCGAGTTCCAGCCCTGGCCGACCCCTCCCGTCGAGTCGATCCCTACCGACGCCGCGACGCTGGCAAAGGTCAAGTTCTAGATGAAACGTTTTTCAGGAGTGGCCCTCATGTCGCCCAGAGAGTGGTGCACTGGCTGGTCTCGCGTCGTCTCTTGCATCGTCATTCGCGCCGCCGCCGCGTTCGTCCTGCTGGCGCTCGCCGCCGCCGCCGCCCGCGGCGACGACCGCGACCTGCTGCGCAGCTCGGTCGCCGATCCCTATCTGTTCATCATTCTGGACACCTCCGGGTCGATGAACTGGAGCCCGAAGACGGCGACCTGCACGACCGGCGACTGCTTCGTGCCCCTGCAGGCCGACGACCCGTCGTCCAAGGCCTACCAGGCCCGGCAGGCACTCTACCAAGTGCTGACGGACAGCAGTCTGGAGAAGATCAACCTGGGGTTCGCGACCTACAACCAGGACCAGCTCAGCGCCACGGCCAAGCACTGGCTCTACCAGGCGCAGGGGGACGGCGTGCTGCTCACGCCCGGCACCGCCCGCTACCCGGCCGCCGGCGCGCAGGAGGTCTTCGGCAATCTCTGGGGCTGTGACACCGGCAACAACGACAACGAGATCGGCTGCTATTCGACCAAGCCGGCCCGCCTCACCGACACCTGGGAGACCACGCGGGTGCAGCGCCTCCCCAAGGGCGGCCTCAGCTACAGCCAGAGCGTGACCTTCTTCATCAGCAGCGCCAACGTCACCTACAAGGTCACCTACGCGCCGGCCGGCGGCTCCTACGGCAGCAACATCACCATCAAGGTCACCGTTCTCAAGTGCAACAACTCCGCCTGCTCGAACACCACGTCGCTCGGCTTCCAGAACGTCACCTTCGCGCCCATCAGCGACTTTCTCTCCTGGGATAACGGCGATCCCAACGCTCAGACCCACACCAATCCGCAGCTCAGCTACTACACCAGCGTCGCCATCGATACAGTGGCGAACAACACCTGCTCCGGCTGGGATCCGAACACGGACACCCTGACCGGCGATACCACCGCCGGCTACGACCTGCGCTTCCCCACCGACAGCTCGGATTCGCGGGGCGCTCCGTTCACCGTCGGCGACGTCATCCCACTCGACTGGAAGACGGACCACAAGACCGACGTCCTGAAACGGCTGGCGCCGAACTACGTGGACGGCAACACGGTCCCCGACTTCCGCGTCGGGCACTACTTCAAGGACAACCGCTCGGGCTCCGAGACCTTCCTCCGCCTCAAGGACGATAACCAGCGCCCGCTGATCTCCTCGGGCTCGACGCCGATCGGCGCCGCCTTCCAGCAGTTCCGCACCTGGTACAGCGGCTGCTCGGCGGACACCTGCCCCAAGGTCGGCGGCTGGGCGGCCATCGCGGGGGCGCAGGACTCCTCGTTCGAGTGCCGCCAGAAATACCTGCTGATCCTCACGGACGGAGACGAGACCTGCGGCGGCAATCCCTGCAAGTACGCCCAGCTCCTGGAGAGCCAGTTCGGCGTCACGGTGTTCGTGGTCGCCTTCGGCGTCACCGCGACCCCGGGCAACCAGCTCAGTTGCATGGTGTCGGACCCGAAGCACCTCTTCTTCCCGCAGAACCAGGCCGATCTGGTGACGGCGCTGCAGAACGCCCTCGGCCAGATCAAGGAGCAGGCGACCACCTTCGCTTCCGCCGCCGTCCCCTCGGTGCAGGCGGAGGTCGCGGACCGCATCTACCTGTCGAGCTTCACCCCGCTCAACAACGCGTCCACCTGGGACGGTCACCTCGACGGGTACCTGAAGCCGCTCCCTCTCGCCAATGGCAAGCCGGACCGCTCCCAGGCCTGCTCGGCCCTCGGGGGGTCGACGCGCTCGAGCTGCCATCTCTGGGACGCCGGCCAGGTGATCGTGGGCCAGGCTCCGGACAAGTCCACCCTCGGGGGCACGCTCGACGCGGGCACGCTGCGCCTCGGCCTGGCGGACACTCAGCGCCGGGTCTTCTACGCCCAGGCGGTGGCCAACGGCACCCTGCCGGCCCCCCTGCGCCTATTCGCGCCGCCGGGCGGCGACCCCGCGTCCGATCCCAACTGGACGGACCTCTTCGCGGGATTGAAGGTGACGCTGCCGGCCACGCCGACGGCCACCGACTACGCCAACGCCAAGACGCGCGTCAACAAGATCATCGCCAACACGCTGGCCATCAAGAAGGCCACCGTCCAGACACCGGGGCTCCCGGACCAGGACATCCAGTACGTCCTCGGCGACATCTTCCACGCCGATCCGGTGCTGGTCGACCGCCCCAATGACTTCAGCTTCTATTCGGCCAATCTCTACGCCAACCCGTCGGCCACCGACTGCTCCACCGATCCCGGCTACCGGTGCTTCGCCCAGCAGCAGACCCACCGCCGCAAGATGCTGCTGGTGGGGACCAATGACGGCCAGCTCCACGCCATCGACGCCGGCGTCTGGGACAACACGGCCGGCAGCTTCACCGACGGCACCGGCGAAGAGATCTTCTCCTACATGCCGCGGCTCGGCCTGCCCATCGTGCGCGACCAGGCGGAGAAGGGACACCAGATCTTCGGCGTCGACGGCACCCCCCGGGTCGAGGACGTCTTTATCGATCCCAAGCACACCGTCGGGGCCGCGTCCTCGGCGAATCGCGAATGGCGCACGGTGGCCATCGGCGGCTTCCGGGAGGGTGGCGGCGTCGACGGCGGCGGCCGGGTCGGCGACTTCGTCAGCGGCTACTACGCCCTCGACGTGACGCATCCCGACCAGCTCAACTCGAGCCACAACCCGACCAGCCAGGCGACCGTCCCGAGCTGCCTGGACACGGCGAACGCCGCCGTCTCGAGCTGTGGCACCCTGCCGTTCCCCGCCGCCCTCTGGGAGTTCACCGACTCGATCGGCAAGTCCCAGCTCGACGAGGACAGGAACGGCTATCCGGATCTCGGGCAGACCTGGTCGGTGCCGACCTTGGGACGCATCAAGGTGGTCGAGGGCGGCACGGTCGTCGACAAGTTCGTCGCCATCTTCGGCGGCGGCATGGACGCCGACAACAAGACCAGCCCGAAGCGGGGCAACTGGCTCTACATGGTGGACATCGAGACGGGAAAGACCATCTACAAGCGCGCGCTGGTCGGCGCCACGCCCGCGGACCCGGCGGCTCTCGACGTCGATCTGGACGGCTACATCGACACGATCTACATCGGCACCACCTCGGGCTTCCTGTACAAGGTGAACGTCAGCTCGCCGGGGACGCTGCAGGACGTGACGCTGGCCACCAACCAGGCGGTGCCCGCTCTCGCCGCCAGCACCACGGTGAAGCGCATCACCGACTCGTCATGGGATCCCTTCCCCATCTTCGACACGCTGGGCCGGCCGATCTACTTCGCCCCGACGCTCTTCTACGTCGCCCGCCTGAGCCGTTTCGCCCTCGCCCTCGGCACCGGCGACCGGGAGAACCTCTGGAACCTGGACGGCATCCAGGGCCGCTTCTACCTGTTCATCGACGACAACTTCACGTCGTCCATGGTCGCCGGGGGCACCCTGCCCAAGACCGAGGCGGATTACCAGGGGGTCGACGCCACCGCGAGCGACCTCCCCTCCACATCCGACTTCGTCGTCAACCCTCCCGCGGGCAAGGGCCGGGGGTGGTACCTGAAGCTGCAGACGGACGAGCGGGTGATCACGCAGACCTTCGGCCTCTCCGGAGTCATCATCTTCTCCGGCTTCCAGCCGCAGGACGTCGGCGTCGATCCGAGCTCGGTGTGCGCCCGTGGCGGCAGCAGCCACATCTTCGTGGTCTTCGCCAACAACGCCAACTCGGTGATGCAGGTGGGAGGCACGGCGACCCGCTTCCGCGTCGTTCCCAAGTTCGTCACCAACCCCTACGTCGAGCAGGGCTCGACCAAGAACCCGCCGGGGAGCACGCCGAACTCCGAGCAGCTCGACGTCACGCAGCAGCAGATCCTGGCGGAGCTCAAGAAGTTCTTCCCGAAGGGGACGAAGTTCGCCAACTACTGGATCAGCGTCAGCGGCATCCGGTCCGACACCGGGTACGAGAGATATGCGACAATCCCGGTGGGTATCATCGAGAGAAACTGGAAGGAGTTCTGATCCGATGAGCGACCGGCTGGGAATCGTCCATGGAATCGCGCTCGGCCTGCTGGCCCTCGGAACGGTGGCGGCGGCCGCCCCGGCGCGCGCCGACTGGCTGGTGACGCGGGAGGGCGGCAGGGTGGAGACGAAGGGCCCCTGGCAGACCAAGGGCAAGCTGCTGGTCTTCACCCGCGCCGCCGACGGCGCGCTCGCCTCGCTGCGCGTCTCGGAGGTGGATCTCGACGCCAGCGCCAAGGCCACCGCCGCGGCGAAGGTCCAGGAGTCGGCGCCGCCGGCGCCGGAAGCCCCGAAGAAAAAGCTGGCCGTGCTGACCGACAAGGACTTCCGCAAACCGGCGCCGGCGGCCGGCGACGACGCCAAGCCGGACGACGGCAAGACGCCGGCGAACAGCGGTCCCGTCACCGTCAGCGGCTGGCGGCGGACCGACCGGGACGACGGCCTGGTGATCGAGGGGACGGTTCACAACTCGACCGGCGGCATGATCATCAACGCCTCAGTCGAGGTCCAGCTCTACAACGAGGCGGGAGAACGGATCGGAACGGCCCAGGGCCTCCTGACCTCGACCTCGGTCCAGCCGAACGGCTCGGTCGACTTCCGGGCCAACTTCCCGGGCGTCTTCACCTTCGCCGACGTGAAGTTCCAGCCGCAGGGGATTCCGCTCGACATGAACCCTCCGGCGCCGGACCAGGGCGCGGACAAGAAGCCGGCGGACAAGACCCCGCCTCCCTAGCCCACCGCACTCAGGGAGCGAATCGTAGGGGCGCAGCATGCTGCGCTCCTACGGCTACATCGCCTCGTCGATCATTCCCGGTACTTTGGAACCCCTTCCAGATCGTGCTCCCTGACCTTGCGGAGCAGCGTCCGGTAGCTCATCCCCAGGACGCCGGCGGCCTCGCGCTTGTCGCCGCCGGTCTCGACGAGCGCCTGCCGGATCTTCTCCCGCTCGCCCGGAGCGGCGAGGGGGCGCAGCAGCGGCCGCAGGTCGGAGGCCCGGATCGCCGGACCCTCGGCGAGGATCACCGCCCGCTCGAGGACGTTCGCGAGCTCGCGGACGTTGCCCGGCCAGGGCTCGGCCACCAGCAGCTCGGCGGCGGCGTCCTCGAGGCGCGGCGCCGGCTCGACCTTGTACCGGCGGGCGATGTCCAGCAGCAGGTGCCGGGCGAGCAGGGGGATGTCACTCGCCCGCTCGCGCAGGGGCGGCAGCTCGATCGGGAAGACGTTCAGCCGGAAGAAGAGGTCGGAGCGGAGCTCCCCGTCGTCCACCATGGCCGCCAGGTCGCGATTGGTGGCCGCCACCAGCCGGATGTCGGCGCGGAGCGTGCGGCCGCCCCCCACGCGCTCGAACGTCCTCTCCTCGAGGGCGCGCAGCACCTTGCCCTGCACCCCGAGCGGCAGCTCGCCGATCTCGTCGAGGAAGAGAGTGCCGCCCTCCGCCTGCTCGAAGCGGCCCGGCTGGCGGCGGTCGGCGCCGGTGAACGCCCCCTTCTCATGGCCGAACAGCTCGTTCTCGATCAGCGCCTCCGGGATCGCCGCGCAGTTGAGGGCGACGCAGGGGCCTCCCCGGCGTGGCGACAGCGCATGGATCGCCTTGGCGAAGAGCTCCTTGCCGGTGCCGCTCTCGCCGGTGAGCAGCACGGTGCTCTCCGTGGGGCCGACCCTCTGGAGGAGGCGGATCGCGGCGCGCAGGCGGGGGTGGGTTCCCACGATCGCCGGCGCCCCGGGAGCCCGGAAGACGGTAGCCTCGTCGCGTTCGCCGATCGCCCGCTCGATCAGTCGCGCGAGCTCATCGATCTCCAGCGGCTTCTCCAGGAAGTCGTAGGCGCCGAGCTTCATCGCCTCGACGGCGGCGCCCACCGTGCCGTAGCCGGTGAGCACCACGACGGGGACCCGCGGCTGGGCCGCCCGGCTCGCCTCCAGCACCTCGATCCCTGAGACGTCGGGGAGCTTGAGGTCGGTCAGGACGAAATCGAACGGGCGCTCCGCGATCAGGCGGATGCCGGTCCGGCCGTCCGCCGCCACGGCGACCTCATACCCCTCCTGGCCGAGCGCCAGTTCCAGCATGCGGCGCAGGGAGTCGCGGTCTTCGACGATCAGGATGCGGCCGTTAGCCATTTTGGAGGGCGCCCTGGACGGCGGCGATGAAGAGGTCGTCGTCCTCGGGGTCGACGGTCCGCAGGTCGAGGATCAGGCGGCCCTGGCGGAGATAGCCGACGATCGGAGGATCGCCCTGGCGCAGGCGGGCGAGGAGGTCGTCGTCGCCCGGCAGGGCGAGGGCCTCGCCGGGGATGGGAGCCTCCGGGGCCGAGCCGCCGCCCAGGAAGGCCTCGGCCGGAACGATGTCCGCGCCAGCGATGTTCGCGGCGGCTCTCTCCAGGCGGGCGCGGTAGGCACCGGGGTCCGGCCACAGGCGGTCGAGCGGCAGGGGAGCGCCGGCGAGGTGGAGCCGGAGAACGCCTTCGAGCGCCGCGAGCGCCGTGCGGTCCGGGCGGAGCGCCCGGTAGAGAGGGTGGCGCCGGCAGCGCTCGATCAAGGCCTCGCGGCCCACCAGGAGCCCCGCCTGCGGGCCGCCGAGCAGTTTGTCGCCGCTGCCGGTGACGAGATCGCAGCCCTGGCCGACGAGTTCGGCGAGGCTCGGGTGACCGCCGAGCTGCGGCGCGGGGTGGGGGTGCAGCAGGCCGCTGCCCTCGTCCACCAGCACCGGCACTCCCGCACGGGCCCCGAGCTCCGCGAGCCGCCGGGGCTCGACCGCGGCCACGAACCCGATCAGCCGGAAGTTGCTGGGAAAGACCTTGAGGAGCAGCGCCGTCTCGGGTCCCACCGCCGCCTCGTAGTCGGAGATCCGCGTGCGGTTGGTGGCTCCCACCTCGATCAGGCGGGCGCCGGCGGCGTCCAGGATCTCCGGAATGCGGAACGAGCCGCCGATCTCGACCAGCTCGCCGCGCGACACCACCACCTCGCGGCCTTTCGCCAGCGCCGCCAGGGCGATCACCAGCGCCGCGGCGTTGTTGTTGACCACCAGGCCGGCCTCGGCCCCGGTGAGCGCCGTCAGCAGCCGCTCGGCGCGGCCGTTGCGCTGGCCGCGCCTGCCGGTGGCGAGGTCGAGCTCGAGGTCGCAGTAGGCATCGAGCAGGGGGGGCAGGCTGCGCGCCACCGCCGCCGGCAGGGGGGACCGGCCGAGATTGGTGTGCAGGAAGATGCCGGTGGCGTTGAGCACGCGGCGGAGCGGGTTGCCCAGCGCCGCCTCCACCCGGGCCGCGATGCTCTCGGGAAGCGCGGCGATCGCCTCCTCCCGCTCCGTCGCGGCGAGCGCCGGAGTGGTCGCTAGACGGCCGCGCAGCTCCTCGACCTCTCTCCGCGCTTGGACCCTTACCTGATCCCGCCCGTATAATGGGATGAGACTCGCGACCGCCGGGTGGCTCAGCAGCCGGTCTAGCGGCGGCAGATCGCGTCGCGCGTCGAAGGAAGAGAAGCTTTTCATCATCAGGCCCAGAGCATTCTAGGAGATCCGTGGACGCCAAGCGAAGCCCGAGAGCCGGTCTGGCCCCCCTGAACGCGCAGGGCGGGCCGCTCCAGCCCGCCAAGCTGGGGATTGCCGGAGCGCGCCCCGGCGCGCCGGGCGGCCGCACGGCCCCGGCCCTGAGCGAGGTCCTCGACCAGCTCGGCCGCGACGTCCAGCAGCTCCGCGTCGATTTCGAGCGCTTCTTCAACGGCGCCCTGCCGTTCCCGCCGGAGGAGCTGCGGGGCCGCGTCCAGGCGCAGATCCGCCAGCTCCGCGGCATGAGCCATCTCGCCACCCCCGTGGACAACTTCCGGCTGGGCGACTTCGAGGCCCGGTTCAACAGCTACAACGAGCTGTTCAACCGCCGTCTGCGCGACCGCGAGGAGGGGCGCCTCCCCACCGCCCGTACGGCCCCGGCCCCCGTGCCCCGGCGCTACGACCCCGCGCAGGGAATCGTCTTCGGAGACCGCGTCGATCCGGAGGCGGCCGAGGCGCTCTATCAGGGCCTCGCCGCCGCTCCCGGGGATTTCCCCCGCTTCGATCTCGACAGCTTTCAGACCTACATTGCGCGGCAGGTGACCGCCATCCGCGAGAAGACGGGCTGCACCCAGGTGCAGTTCCGGCTGGCGACCGAGGATGGCAAGGTCAAGCTCAAGGCCCGGCCTGTCGCAGCCCGCGAGGGCTCCTAGAAGGAGCTCCTAGAAGGAGAAGATTCGTGCGCAGAAGGACTTCGTGGATCCTCGTCTCTTGCCTCGCCCTCCTGGTGGCGGTCGCGGCGATCACCGCCAAGGCGGCGGCGCCGCCCTCGAACCTCGCCAGGACGCTCGACGCGCAGCGCCGTCTCGCGACCGAGCACCCCCAGGACCCGGCCGTGCTCAACGACCTCGGCAACCTGCTCGTCCTGACCGGCAAGCACGAGGAAGCCGAGGCGGCCTACCGCAGGGCGATCGAGCTCGACCCCAACAAGGCGTCGGCCCAGTTCAACCTCGGCCTGCTGCTCCAGCAACGGGGCGACCTGCGCGAGGCTTCCAAGCTCTACGCCGGCGCCATCAAGGCCGAGCCCGGCCACGCCTGGGCCCATTACCAGCTCGGCACGGTGCAGGAGGCCTGGGGGCAGGACTCGAAGGCGATCGACTCCTACGCCCGGGCGTTCGCCCTCGATCCGCAGCTCGCCTTCCCCGAGGTCAACCCGCACGTCATCGAGAACAAGCTGGTGACCCAGGCGATGATGCGAGCCTACAAGAACAACTTCGTGGTGCCGCAGGTCCCCAAGGTCTACGACGATCCGGCGCGGATCGCGGCCATGCTGGTGCCGGCTCCACGCCCGGCCGACGCCAAGGACCAGGCCGAGCAGCCGCAGAAGCCGAAAGCCGTCCCGGGCGCCGTGGCCCGCCCGCCGGTGAAGACGCAGACGCCGGCGGGGAGCACCGTGCTGCGCGAACGGGACCTCGATCACGGCAACGCCTCCGGTCAGGCCGCCCCTCCGGGCGCGGCGCGCGGCGGCACGGCCGTGGGCGGCGTGCGCCAGGTTCCCGGCGCGATCCAGCCGTCCGGGCGCGGAGTGCGCGAGTGGAACCGTCCGGAGCCGACCATCCAGGAGGTCCCGGACGATCTGAACGGCGGCAATGACGGCACCCGTCCGCAGCCGGTGATCACCCCGCCTCCCGGCGGCGTCTACTACCGACCGGGCATCCAGAGCACCGGGCGGCTGAACCTGCAGGTGGTTCCGGAGAGGTCGCGGGTGGGCCGGGGGTAAGGATCAGACGTTGAAGCGGAAGTGGGCCACGTCGCCGTCCTTCATCACGTATTCCTTTCCCTCCAGGCGGAGCAGGCCGGCGTCGCGGCAGGCGGCCATGGCCTTCAGGCGGATCAGGTCGTCGCAGTGGACGACCTCGGCACGGATGAATCCCCGCTCGATGTCGGAATGGATGGTGCCGGCGGCCTCGCGGGCGCGGGTGCCGCGGCGGATCGTCCAGGCGCGCACCTCGTCCTCACCCACGGTGAAGAAGGAGATCACTCCCAGCAGATCGTAGCTCGCCCGGGTCACCCGGTCGATGCTCGGCTCGGCGAGGCCGAGGTCCGCCAGGAAGTCCTTCTGCTCGTCGGCGGAGAGGGTGCTGATCTCCTGCTCGATCGGCGCGCTCACCGTGACGGCGCGCACCGCCGGCCGCACCTCGACGCCGAACGCCTCGGGCGCCTCGGCGGCGCGGGTCTCGTCGGCGTTGACGATGATCAGCATCGGCTTCGCCGAGAGGAGCTGGAAGCCGCGCAGGCGTTTCTCGTCGTCCGGATCGAGCTCGACCTCCCGCAGCGGCTTCTCGGCCTCGAGCGCCGGCAGCACGATCTCCGAAAGGATCTGCCGCTCGCGCTGCTCCTCGGGGTTCAGGCCCCGTTTGGTCGCCTTCTCCAGCCGCTCGAGACGACGCTCCACGATGTCGTGGTCCGCCAGGATCAGCTCCAGGTCCATCGTCGAGACGTCCCGGGCGGGGTCCACGCTCCCCTCGGGGTGGAGGATCTCCGGGTCGTCGAACGCCCGCACCACGTGGACGAGCGCATCGACCATCTTGAGCTTCGCGAGGTCGAGGCTCTCGGCGCTCTCACCCTTGGTGATGCCGGGGATGTCGACGTACTGGACGGTCGCCGGCATGTAGCGCTTCGGCTTGAAGAGGTCGCGGAGCGTCTCCAGCCGGGTGTCGCGGACCTGCGCCGCCCCCATGTTCGTCTGGCTGGAGGTGGCGTACTTGTCCGTCGCCTGGTGGGAGGCGGTGAGCGTATTGAACAGGGTCGTCTTGCCCGACTTCGGGAGACCGAGAATGCCGAGTTGCACGGGGTGTTCCCTCCGGAAAGGCCCTGCGAGGCCGTCCGGGAGGTTACCCGTCCCCGGCCCTTGGGGTCAATCAGCCGTCAATCAGTCCTCGAGCGTGCGCCCTTTGGTCTCGATCGCGAAGGGGAGCAGGAAGAGCCCGGCGAGCGGCACGAAGCCGACGTAGAAGAGGGCCTTGAGGGCGCTGGTGAGCGAGTTGGCGCCCTGCGCCGCGATGCTCCCCACCAGGATCGGGCCGGCGGCGGCGATCACCCGGCCGATGTTGTAGCAGAAGCCGGCGCCGGTGGCCCGCAGCCGGGTCGGGAAGAGCTCCGGCAGGTAATAGGTGAAGCTGCCGAACACCCCGAATACGGTCAGGCCGATCAGGAAGTACATGGCGAGCCGCGCCTCCGGCTGGAGGTCGAGGCCGAACGTGCAGAGCAGCGCCGCCGCGGAGCCGGCGAAATAGAGGAAGAACATCGTCTTCCGGCCCAGGTACTTGGCGGCGGGGATGGTGAGCAGCGTGCCGATCAGACCGCCCAGGTTGAAGTAGTTGGTGGCGATCCGCTTCCAGCCCTCCACCAGGGCCAGGGTGGCGGCGCGGTCCAGGTTCCGCAGCTTGGCGGTGGCCTGGGCGAGGCCGGTCGAGACCACGGGGATGAAGGCGTTGCAACTCCACCACATGATCAGGGCGACCACGGCCATGGCAAACCCAGAGAGGGTGATGGCGCGGTACTTCGGGGTGAAGAGCTCGGCCAGGCGCGGCGCCGCCGCCGAGGAGGCGGCGGACTTCCAGCGCTCCGGCTCGCGCACGAAGAGGCGGACCAGGAAGGCGGCGGCCGCCGGGATCAGCCCGGCGAGGAACACGTAGCGCCAGGAGGTCTCGGGCGAGCCGCTCCAGACGACGCCGGCGATCTGGAAGTTGACGTAGGTGGCGAGGAACAGCCCCATCGGCGCCGAGGTGTAGAGGAGGGCCCCGGCCTCCACCCGCCGGTGCTCCGGTACCACCTCCGCGACCATCGAGGCTCCGGCCGCCCACTCGCCGCCGATCCCCAGGCTGGAGACGACGCGGAAGAGCATCAGCACCCAGAGGTTGGGGGCGAAGGCGCAGGCGGCGGTGCCCAGGGCATAGAGCAGCATGGTGAGCATCAGGGTGCGGGTGCGCCCGATGCGGTCCGCCACCTGGCCGAAGAGGATGCCGCCCACCGCCCAGCCCACCAGCAGGACCGAGGTGAGGATGCCCGTCCACTGCAGCGTCGCCGCCTTGGCCGC
>DASWRX010000060.1:0-27522 GCA_036402955.1 Thermoanaerobaculia bacterium | reverse complement strand
CGCCGCGAAGCCCAGCCATGAGCCGCGGCCTCAAGCTCCTCCTGCTCGCGGCCGGCAGCCTGGTGATCGGGCTGCTGGCGAGCGAGCTGGCGCTGCGGATCGCGGGCTTCTCGTATCATCTGCGGCCCGAGCAGATCCAGTTCGGCTGGCCGCGGTCGCTCGCCGCCCTCGGCGACGAATACCGCACCGATCCCGACCTCCTCTGGGTCCATACGAATTACCCGCAGACCCTGGCGAAGGCCCGCGCCGACCGCCCCGTCTTCGCGTTCCTGGGGGACTCCTGCACCGATTACAGCAAGTATCCCGACCTGCTGCTGGCGCAACTCGCGCAGCGCCGGCCCGCCGGGCGCTGGACCGGCGTCAACCTGGGCACGGCGGGATGGACCACCTTTCAGGGGCTGCGGCAGCTCGAGCGGGACGTCCTGCCGCTGCGGCCGCGGGTGGTCACCGTCTACTATGGCTGGAACGATCACTGGATCGGCTTCGGCCTGCCGGACCCGGAAGTGGCGCGGCTCCTGCGGCGGACCGGCTCACGCTGGCAGGAGGTGCGCCTGGTCCAGCTCGGCCAGAAGGCCTGGGTCGCCACTCACCGGTCGGACGACAACCGCCGGGTGCCGCTCCCCGAGTTCCGGCGCAACCTGCGCGCGATCGTGCGGCTGGCGCGGAGCCACGGCGTCGAGCCGGTGCTGATCACCGCCCCCACCGCGCACGAGAAGGGGCGCGAGCCCCAGTACCTGAAAGGCGTCTGGATCCGGCGCCTGGAGGATCTGGTGCCGCTCCACCAGCAATATGTTGAGGCGGTGCGCGGCGTGGGCCGGGAGGACCGGGCCGTGGTCTGCGATCTGGCGGGGGGATTCGCGGCGCTCCAGCCCCAGCGCCGCGACGGCCTGTTCCTCAAGGACGGCATCCACCTGAACCACCGCGGCGCGCAGCGGGCGGCGACGCTGCTCGCCGATTGCCTGGAGACCGCGGGCGTCCTCGACCGCGCCGCCGCGGCGCCTTAGATCATCCCTAGTACGGCATCACCCGGATCTGCAGGTTCAGGTACTGCCAGCCGTAGCTCGCCACCTCGGGTCCCGACTGGTTGGCGTAGTGGCCGAACTCCGCCGTCAGCCCGTCCGCGGTCGAGATGTCGAGCACTCCGCTGGGGGCCGTGGCGGCGAGTTGCAAGGTCTTGAGCGTCGTCCCGCCCGAGGAGAGGACGGCCGTGACCATCCCGTGCTCGGCGTCGTAGGTGTACTGGAGGTGGTAGCGCTGCCCCTGCACCCAGGCCACCCCCTGCTCGTCCTGGGTGTCGTTGTGCGGCGGCAGGTTGACGTTCTGCGACGCCTTGAGCGACAGCTTGGGCGGGCTGAAGGCGTTGACGTTGGCGATCGTATTGCTGCGGAACTTCCCCCGGTAGAGCCAGAGGACCGCGTGGTTGCCCGGGATCTTCGCCCGGTTCCAGGGGCCGGGAACGAAATCCATGTCGATGATCATCTTGCGCAGCGACAGGTCGTGGGTCACCGGGATGGTGAACGTCTTCTTGTCGTTGCCCGGCGCGGGGGTGTGGAACAGGCCGGCGGCGCTGAACAGGATCGAGCCGTCGGTGGACGGCGGCGGTCCCTGGCCGCCGCCCGCGCCGGTCAGCGTCGAGGCGCCGGAGGCCGCGGGCAGCACGAACAGCATTTCCGAGCTGCTCTGCGTGAAGATCGTGGCGTAGGCGTAGAACGGCTGATCGCAGCTCACCTCCGCGCGCCCGTCGGCCGCCTGCTGCTCGCCGAGCAGCCCGAAGGCGTCGCCGAAGGGGCGGAGGGACAGCGGCTTGAAGGTCAAAGTCGCCGTGGCGGCGATCTGCGAGCCGTCGGCCCGGAACAGCTTGATCTGGCACTGCGCGGCCTGGCTGCCGAGATTGACGACCCCCAGATTCGAATAGTCGCCCCGGGTGAGGTCGCGGCGCAGCCCCAGCAGGACCGCCGTCTTGCCGGCGGCGAACAGGTTCTCCGAGGAGATCACCGGGACCGGGCTCACGGACGTCGTCTGGCCGTTGGGAGCGGTGCTGTACAGGCGGGCCTCGATCGCCATCGCCGAGCTCGCGTTGACCTCGAGCAGGCCGATCTTGCCGGGGGTGCTGACACCGCCGAGCAGCGACGTGCGGCCCGCCGGCACGGGGGTCGGCGTCGGTGCCGGGGACGGCCGTTGCGTGCCGTCGGTCTCCGCGGTCAGGAACGTGGCCGTATATGGTCCCTGCGCCGTGCCGGCGTTGGTGACCCAGACCTGCAGCGCGTGGGTGCTCCCCGTGGCGTTGATCGGATCGGGCACCGGAACGTAGACCGCGCCGGCGAAGGCGGCGCCCGTTCCGAGCGACAGCGCGAAACCCGCGGCGAGACCGGCGACGAGCGGCGTCCTCATCGGTACCATCCTCCTTCCAGGCGACCGTCTGCGATCGAGCGAGGCTCCGCCTCGCGGAGCGGCGTACTGCAATAAATTGAAACATCCGTATATTAACGCTGCGCGCGCCGGCGCGCAACCCGTGACCCGGGAAAACCGATCGAGCAAAAAGAATCGAGCCCGCCACCGCGCGCGTTTCGCGAGGGGCGGGCTCGTCTCCGGCGAACCGGAAGCCGGCTTTACACCGAGGGCAGGATCTCGACGTGGAGGTTGGCGAACTTCCAGCCGAGGCTCGCGACTTCGGGGAGACCCTGGTTGTTGTAGTTCCCGAACTCGGCCACCAGGCCGGTCCCGGGAATCACCAGCAGGCGGTTGTGCGCGGTGGCGTCGTAGCGCCCCGTCTTCAGGACCTGGCCGTTCTGCGAGAGGACGAACGAGACGGCCTTGTTCAAGGCGTCATAGATAAAGGCGACGTGATAGGTCTGCCCCTCCTGGAGCAGGATGGAGACCTTGGTGCTGGTGCTGTAGTGCGGGGGCAAGTCGATGTTCTGGGCGGACTTGACGACGTCGTTGCCCGGGCCGAAGGCGTTGACGTTGGCGAGAGTGTTGCTGCGGAACCGGCCGCGGTGGAAGAAGATCATGTTGTGGGCGCCGCGCGGCAGCCGCGGGTTCCAGGGGCCGGCGATGACGTCGAACTCGGCCGAGAGCCGGCCCGCGTTGAACTGCTTGGTCACCGGGATATGGAGAATTCCCTTGGGATTGTCCTTGGTGGCGCTGTGGAAGATGCCGCTCTGGTTGAAGACGACCACGCTCGCCGCGGGCGGCTTCCGCGCGGCGGCCTTCTCGATGACGGTCGACGGATTGATGAAGGAGACCTCGGAGGTCTTGCTGTCGACCATCGCGGCCAGCGCGTAGAACGGCTGGTCGCAGGAGACCTGAGCCGTCGCCGCGGGCGCGCCGCGCAGGCCGAGGGCGTCCTCGAACCGGCTCAGCGACCGGGCGGGAACCTCCAGCGAGCCGAGGTTGCGGGCGATGGAGCCGTCCGCGGCCACCGCGTCCACCTGGCACTGCGTGGCGACCGCGCCGAGATTGATCAGCGCGAGCTGGGTGACGTCGCGGCTGCCGTCCCGGCCGACGCCGTTCAGATAGGTCACGGCTCCGCCCTCGATCCGGGTCGCCGACGAGATCACTGGCAGGCCGGCGTAGAAGACCTGCTGGCCGCGGGTGGTCTTGACCCAGGCGTTGACCGCCAGATCCTGTCCGGCGTCGACGGCCAGCAGGCCCGTCTCGCCCTCCGCGGCGACCTTGTCCAGATACACCGCGCGATCGCCCGGTATGGTGGCGCCGATCGATTTGGTCGCGCTTCCCTCGCGGTCCGTCTGCGCGAAGACGGTCGCGTAGGGACGCTCCACAGTGCTGAAATTCGAGATCCAGAGCTGGGTGGCGAGAGGGGCCCCCTTTGCGTTCACGGGCTCGACGACGGGAACGTACAAGGTTTCCGCCTTCATCGGGGCGGCGAGCCCCAGCGCGGCGAGCGCGAGACTGCAGGCGAGCGACTTCTTCATACGACCGGCCTCCTTGGGTCTGGTGAGACTGACCTCGCTGAGATCGCCTCGGTGCTTCGACGTAAAAACTCCGACAACGAAAGGGCGAACGAAGATATGCTACTCCCTCTATCCTTCCGCTGCAACATGGGATTGCGACATGACGTGCAAGAGCTGTACGAGGAATGTAAAATCGGACATCTGATACCCTCCCCCTGTGCCGCAGCTCCCGTATGAAGCCGAGCTCGCTTCCGGCCTGCCGCGCGCCAGGGAGGGAGTCAAGCGCCTGATCTCCTGGAGCTCCCTGCCGCTGGGGAGCCTGGTCCGCGTCGCCACCCGGGAACCGGCCATCGCGCTCACCTTCGACGACGGCCCCGACCCGGTGGAGACGCCGCGCGTCCTCGAGCTGCTCGAGCGCCACGGCGCGCGCGGCACCTTCTTCATGGTGGGCAAGAGCGCTCGCCGCCACCCCGACGTCGTGGCCCGCGCGGTCGCCGGCGGCCACGCCGTGGCCAACCACTCCTGGGACCATCCCTCCTTCCGCCGCATCCAGGGGAGCTACCGGCGCGCCCAGATCCGCTGGTGCGGCGAGGCCCTCGCCCCGCACGGCGGCGCCCGGCTCTTCCGTCCCCCCTTCGGCGAGCAGAGCGTCGCCTCGCGGCTGGATGCCCTGCGCTGCGGCTACCCGGTGGTCGGCTGGGACGTGGTGGCCGAGGACTGGCGGGACGATCCGGCCGATCTCCTGGTGGGGCGGGTGATGCGGCGGCTGCGCCGCGGCAGCATCGTGCTCTTCCACGACACCCTCTACGTCACCGAGGACGAGCGCTACCGCGACCGCGGGCCCACGCGGCAGGCGCTGGAGATCCTGCTCGGGAGGCTGGCGGGAGAGTACCGCTTCGTCACCGTGCCCGAGCTGCTGGGCCTGGGCCGGCCGGTGCGCTGGCCCCTCTTCCACCGGCTGCCGGTCGACTTCCACCGCCAGCTCATATAATCCGCCCCGCCGTGCCGAGCTCCCCCTCCAAGGCCCTCCTGCGCCGGGCCCATCGAGCCCTGATCGACGCGATCAACCGTCTGGGCTGGGTCGTCGCTCCCACCGCCGACTACTACCACCCCCTGCGGCCGGTCGCCGAGCTCCAGCGCCACGCCGCGCGCTGGCACCGGCCCAGCCGCATGGCCGGGATCGGCTTCGATCTCCCCGCCATGAGAGGCGCCCTCGAAGGGATGCTCGCCGCCCACGGCGCGGAATACGCGGCGCTCCCCTCCTACGACGACCTCAAGGCGAGGAAGCACGGTCCCGGGTTCACCCGCGTGGACGCGCTGACGCTGTACCTGATGCTGCGCCACCACAAACCGGCGTGCTACCTGGAGGTGGGATCGGGGCTCTCCACCGACTACGCCCTCCTGGCCGCCGCCAGGAACGCCGCCGAGGGGCGGCCGGTGAAGATGACCGTGGTCGATCCGTTCATGACCGCGGCGACGCGCGCCTTGCAGGCGCAGGGGGTCGAGGTGATCCCCCGCGAGGCGCAGGACCTGGACGTCGAGGAGTACACGCGGCTCGACGCGGGGGACGTCCTGTTCATCGATTCGACGCACATCGTGCGCATCGACGGCGAGGTGCCCTACCTGGTGCTGGAGGTGCTGCCGGCCCTGAAGCCGGGGGTGCTGGTCCACATCCACGACGTTCACTTCCCCTACAACGTGCCGTGCGATCCGGGCGCCTACGTCGTCGACCGCCGGTGGCCGATGCTGTTCACCGAGGCGATGCTGGTGCAGGCCTATCTCTGCAACAACCCGCGCGTCGAGATCGCCATGTCCACGCCCCTGCTGCGGCATCACGGCGAGGGCTTCCTCCGCCGCCTGCTGCCCGGCTATCAGCCGCTCGACCCGGAAGACTTCGACACCCACCACGGCTCGCTCTGGTTCCGCACGAGATAACCCGAGAGATGACGACCGGCACGCTCCGCCGTCGCGCCTTCAAGCCGGTCTACGTCCTTTATTACAGGTTTCTGTTCGGCCGCCGGTTCCCGCTCTCCGACCGGCTGGCGGCGCGGGTGCGCGCCTGGGAGACGGCGACCGGCCGCGGCGACGCGCCGCTCGGCAAGGAGGCCTGGGAGGAGCAGTACCGCCAGGGCGGCTGGGAGTTCATGCGGCGGCTCGACGAGGTGGCCCGCTACAGCGTGATCGCGGGCTATCTCCATCATCTGCGGCCCGGCGGCTCCGTGCTCGACGTGGGGAGCGGCGAAGGGCTGCTCGCCGATCACCTCCGCCCCCTCGGCTACTCCCGCTACCTCGGCGTCGACCTCTCCGAGACCGCCATCCGCCAGGCCGCCGGCCGCGCCGACGCGACCACCGCCTTCGCCGCCGCCGACGCCGAGTCCTACGCTCCCCCGGACCGCTGGGACGCGATCGTCTTCAACGAGTGCGTCTATTACTTCAACGATCCGGTGGGCGCGGTCCGCCGCTACGAGAGCTGCCTGGAGACGGACGGCGTCCTCGTGGTCTCGACCTTCCGCTCGCGGCGGGCGGACGTGATCGTGGAGCGCCTCCTCGAAACCTGGCGCCTCCTGGAGGAGACGGCGATCACCAACGCCAAGGGGACCTGGGTGGTGCGGGTGCTGGCGCCTAAGCAGTCACCGGTGCCTGCCAGCGCAGGGCCGCGTCCAGGCTCCCCTCGCGCTGCAGCTCCTGGATCCGCTTCAGGCGGATGAAGCGGGAGCCGAGGAACTCCTCGGCCGTGAGGCCGGCCGCGCGGTAGGCGTCTTGAAGCTCGCGGGCTCCCCTGCGGGCGTCCCAGCGCGGCTGGAAGGCGGGGAGCACCCGCCCGATCTTGTCGCAGTCCACCCGGTAGCAGCGCTTGTCAGGACCGGCATCCTCGGCGTAGGTGATGGCGCAGCCGGGCACCGTCTCCGCCACGATCTCCGCCAGCTCGCGGATGCGGTAGTTCTCCGCCGTGCGGCCGACGTTGAACGCCTGGTCGTGAACGGCCTCGCGCGGCGCGTCCAGCACGGCGAGGAAGGCGCGGCTGATGTCCTCGATGTGGACGATCGGCCGCCAGGGAGTGCCGTCGCTCAGCAGGTGGATGCGTCCGGTGGTCACCGCGTAGCCCACCAGGTTGTTGAGCACGAGATCCACCCGCAGCCGGGGGGAGACGCCGTAGGCCGTGGCGTTGCGCAGATAGGTGGGGGAGAAGCGATCGTCCGCCAACTCAGCGAGCTGCTGCTCGAGCCGCACCTTGGAGACGCCGTAGGCGGTGACCGGGTTGAACGCGGCGGTCTCGTCCAGGAAGTCGTCGCCGGCCGCGCCGTAGGTGCTGCACGAGGAGGAGAAGAGGAAGCGCTCGGCCCCGGCCTCTTTGGCGAGCCGCGCGAAGCGGATCGACGCCGCGTCGTTGATCTCGTGGGTGAGCGAGGAGTCGATGTTGCCCAGCGGATCGTTCGACAGCCCCGCCAGATGGATCACCGCCTCGAACCCCGCGAGGTCCCGCCGCTCGACGTCGCGCAGGTCCTTGCGGATAGAGGGGACCGCGCGGTCCACCGGCTGCCCGGTGAGCAGGCAGGGCTCGAACCAGTCGCTGTCGAGCCCCGTCACCTCGTGCCCCGCCGCTTGCAGCAGCGGCACCATGACGCTGCCGATATAACCCGTGTGTCCGGTGACCAGGATTTTCATGGCCGCGGAGCGTAGCAGAAACGCCCGGCCGCGGGATCGGAGTGGCCCGCCGGGGATCAGCCGCCGGAGCCCGTGAGCCGGGCCAGCTCCTCCCGCAGCCGCGCCACCTCGGCCTCGGCGTTTCTGCGGGCTTCGGCTTCCCGGGTCGCTCTCGCGGTCTCCCGGGTCGCCCTCTCGGCTTCCTGGGCGGCTCTCTGAGCCTCCTGGGCGGCGATCTCGAACGACGTGAACAGCCGCTCACCCGACCGGGCGTCGAAGACGAGGACGGTCTTACCGTCAGGCGAAACGCCGAACGCCAGTCCCGTCGTCTCCGAGACGATCCGTCCCATAGCGTCCGGTTCGATCCGGTCATACCGTCCCGCGTCGTCGAGCCGATAACCGATCCACTGGAAGCGCTCGCGATTGGCCCGCCGGGGAGGGTCGAGAGCGAGGTACTCGCGGATCCTCTCCCGCTCGTACAGCGCCACCTTGTCGACGAGATCGGTCTTCCGGATTTTCGCGTTCGAGAACGAGACCACCTCGATGATCAGGCAGGGGCGAAGGCCGGTCTCGCCGACGTCGAAGCTGGACCCCTCCCATTCGCGGGAGCTCGGGACATCCGGAATGACCGTGATGTCCGGCGCCGGCCGCCGCCACTCGCGGTGGCCCCAGAGCAGCTTCTGGTCCGAGAGGACCAGCACCTCCTCCCAGAGGAAGGCGACGTGACGGGAGACGATGTCGTGGAGCTGGCCGGTCACCCGCCAATGCCGATAGGACTGGACCACCTGATCTCCGATCTGGGGGTCGAGAAAGTACTCCGGAGTCAGGGGAAACTCCTGGAGCTCCATCCGTCCGCTCGGCAATTCGACCCAGCGCTGGACGCAATCGGCCGTCAGCTCCTCGTGACGGGCCGACCCGCCGCTCGGGTCGAGCGCTCTTCTCGCAGGCTTGGCCATGGGCCAAGTATAGGGATGCCCCCGGTTGGGGGCAAATTTACTTTCTTCCGCGACTCCGGCGCAAGATGGTACTGCTTCGCCGCTACCGCGCCGCCCCGATCCTCAGAGTAAGATGGTTCCAGCCCTCGGACCCTCCGTTGACCCGCTCCATGACTTCGTCGAATCGACCCACCGCCAGCCTGTCGCTGGACCTCGACAACCTCTGGTCCTATCTCAAGATCCACGGCGATCCCGGTTGGGAGTCTTTCCCGTCCTACCTGGACGTGGTGGTGCCGCGGGTACTGGGATTCCTGGCCGAGCGGGGGCTGCGGATCACGTTCTTCGTGGTGGGGCAGGACGCGGCGCGGCCGGAGAACCGGGAGGCCCTGGCGTCCCTGGCGGCGGCGGGCCACGAGATCGGCAACCATTCCTTCCGGCACGAGTCGTGGCTCCATCTCTACTCAGAGGCGGAGCTGGAGGAAGAGCTGGCCCGCGCGGAGGAGGCCATCGAGCGGGCCACGGGGCGGCGGCCGGCGGGCTTCCGCGGGCCGGGCTTCAGCCTGTCGGCGGCCACGCTCGCGGTGCTGGCGCGGGGGGGATATGCCTACGACGCCAGCACGCTGCCGACCTTCCTGGGGCCGCTCGCGCGGGCCTACTACTTCCGCACCGCCGGCCTGACCGCGGAGCAGCGGCGGCAGCGGAGCGCTCTCTTCGGCACGTTCGGCGAGGGGTTGCGGCCGATCCGGCCCTATCTCTGGAAGGTAGGGGAGAGGCGGCTGGTGGAGATCCCCGTCACCACGATGCCGCTGCTGCGGACGCCGATCCATCTCAGCTACGTGCTCTACCTCGACCTCGTCTCGCCGGCGCTGGGAAGGCTGTACTTCAACGCCGCCCTGCGGCTCTGCCGCCTCGCCGGAGTGCAGCCGTCGATCCTGCTCCATCCGCTGGATTTCCTGGGCTGCGACGACACGGACGCGCTCTCCTTCTTCCCGGCCATGCGGCGCCCGAGCGCCTGGAAGCTGGCGCGGGTGAGCGAGCACCTGGCCGCCCTGTGCCGCGGGTTCGAGGTGGTGCCCCTCGGAGAGCACGCCGAGCGGCTGGCGCGCGGCGGCCGGCTGGCGGAGCGGGAGCCGGTGTTCGCGCTGGAGCCTCGCGGCTAGATGGAGACCGGCGGCCGGACAGGCTCCCGCTGGGCCGTTCCCGCGCTCGCCGGCCTCTACCTCGCGGTCGCGCTGCCGCTCGCCGCCCGGCTGGACATCTGGATCGACGAGGCCTACACGCTGGAGACGACCGGCCGGGGGCTGCGCCACGCCCTCCATCAGGCGCTGTTCTTCGAGGGCCAGCCGCCGCTCTACTTCCTCCTCCTCAGCCTGTGGCGGACCCTCGACGGTGGTGTTCTCTTCGCCCGGCTGGTCTCGGTCCTGTGCGGCGCGGCGATGGTCTTCGCGGTGGCGGCCCTGTCGCGGCGGTGGCTCCCTGAAGCCCATCCGGGGTGGCTGACCGCGCTCGCCGTCTTCAATCCCTTCTTCTTCTACGCGGTCCTGGAGATCCGGCCGTACGCCCTGGCCCTGCTCCTCTCGGCGCTGCTCCTGCTGCTGCTCCACGATGGGTATCTGGCGCCGGAGCCGCGGCGGGGCGCCCAAGTCGGGTACGCCCTGGTCGCCGCGGCGGCTCTCTATACGCAGTACTACCTGGGGTTCCTCCTCGTCGCGGGTGCGGTGGCGCTCCTGGTTCTGAGGCGTTGGCGCCCGTTCTGGACCTACCTCCTGGCCATGGCCGCCGTGGCGGTCTGCTTCGCGCCGATGCTCCGGATCATCCCCGGCCAGGTCTCCGCCCAGACGGCCGCCGCGAAGCGGGCCTCGGTCCTGGAGGGCGTGCTGTCGCTCGCCGGCCGGGTCCAGGAGTACGCCTGGCCCACGCCGGGGCTTCCCGATGCCTGGCGTCCCGCGGCCCGCGTCGGCTTCATGCTGGTGGTCCTCCTGCTCGTGCTGATCCACCGCCGCGCCGTCCGCCGGAGCGCCCTGGCGGTCTGGGCGCTCACCGCCACGGCGGCGCTGCTCTTCCTCGCCGTGCGGCTCGGGATCACCGGCCCCGACCTCTTGCAGCCCCGGCACACCGCCGCGCTCTACCTGCCCGCCCTATTGACCGTTATCTCGGCGGTCCTGCTGGTCCCGGAGCCCCGCCGCAGATGGGTTCTCGGGGCCTGGACGGCCGCCGCGATTCTTCTCACCGCCTTTTCCATGGTCGAGACCTACGGCGTCCTGGCGAAGACGGGCGACTGGGCGCGGGTGGGGAGCTTCCTCGAACGCAATGACCGGCCGGGGGAGCCCATCCTGGTCCTCACGGCGGAGGCCGCGATCCCCCTGGAGCGCTACTACCACGGCCCGGGCCCGCTCGTGCCGCTGCCGGCCGCGGCCGACTTCAGGGTCTACGACGCGCGGAGCTTCGAGCTGCACAGCAAGGCGGAGATCGACGCCGCCCTGGCCCGCGCGCCGGGAGCGCGCCCATCCTCCGTCTGGGTGGTCACCCACCCCCTCCAGGGCTGGCTGGGGATCGACTACGGGTTCGGCATTCTCGAGCGCTATCTAGCGCGGCGCTACCGGATGGACCGGGACGTGATGTTCTTCGGCACGCGGGTGCGCCACTTTGCCGCCGTGTGACCCTTCCCTGGTGCGTGGGTATTCACCTGAATGGTACTATCTTGTTCCCATAATTTTACGCATCAAAGCGGTACCGACATGAGGATCTGATCCCCGATGACGCCGGAGGTTCTCTGCGCGAAGGTTGAAGTGGCCAAAGACATCGTCGATCTGGCGGCGGCGCTGCTTTTGTTTTGCCGCAGGCATGAAGTCGCCTACCGCGAGGCCGACAACCTGGAGTCGAACCGGAAGGCCGAGGCGGCCCTGAGCCTCGCCTCTCAGGGATGGTTCGAGAAACGTTCCGAGGAATTGGATCCAGAAAACCGGGACCGAGTCCTCAGGGCGCTTCTTGAAGATTCAGAAGTCCCTTGGGTGGTCCGGGCGCGCGCCATCGCGGCGGGCCTCGACCGTGCTCTCGGCCGGCGTTTCTATGGCCCGTTCAGGAGCGCCGGAGTGCAACCGCTGGAATCGGATGCCCCCCTGCCGGTGATGCGTCCTCCTCTCAAGGAGATCCTGGGCTCTCTCAACGCACCGTCGGAACGCCTCAACCCGAGAATCGATCGGTTGCCCAATCTACGCCTCGCTCCTGCCGATCTTCATGGCTTCAAAATCGATCTCGATTTCAGTCTCCAGGATTCTCTGGGGCCCATCCTTGATCCGGAGCACCAAGTGTTCGTCACCTGTCATCCGAACAGAAGCCTCGAGGAGTTCGTGGCCGGCAACGACAACACCCCGGCCGACAGTTTCTTCTGGTTCCATCCGAAGGACGAGGAACGGCAGGACAGGATCGTGCGGACTCTACTCGGGGAGGCTGCCGCGGCGGGGGCTAGCGTGGTCTTATTCCCGGAGCTCTGCTTGGAAGCGAGCGCGGCCCGGATCTGGCTCGCGGAGCTCAAATCTCCCCCTCCTCCGATACGATTGCTCGTGGTCGGCAGTCATCACCAGGAGGTGAACGGCCTGAGGAGGAATCAGGCTCTCGCTCTGCTGCGTGGCCGCAAAGAGCCTCTCAGGCATTGGAAGAGCTTCCGTTATGTGGACAAGCAACTGGGCCGGGAAGACATCCATGAGGGCTCCCCTGGGTTCACAGTGTACTTCAGCGGCGGATGGAGTCTCGTGATCGTGATCTGTAAGGACTTTCTGGTGGAGACAGTGAGGCAAATGCTCGAAGCCCTGGCCATCAACCTGGTGCTCGTTCCTTCGATGACGGGGAGCGCCACGCCCTTCGAGGGGTTCGTGCCTCTGCTGACCCAGACACACCAAGCCTTCGTGATGATGGCCAACAGCCCGGCCGAGGAGAGCGGTGTCCAGGCAATTTTCAGCTACCCAGCGAAGAAAACGGCGTCCTACACGGTCCCCGCTCAAGGGTTCGGAGTTCCTGGCATCTGCGTCCATCGGCCGGGTCACCCGTGGAGCTGGCTTGATCTGGACGGGATAGTTGACTAATATTTGACTCATGGATCTGGAGAAGCTCAACCGGCGGCTGAAAGTCCTGGCGGAGAATCCCTCCGACCTGACAGAGCTGGGCCGCCTGGCCCGGGACTTGGGGCACTCGCTGCCTTCGGCTACCTTTCAGGAGTTGCGGGAGCTTCGGGCCGAGTCGGCATCGGTTCGCGACGGCCTGGAAGGCCAGGATACCAAAACGGCGTTCACGAAGGGGCTGCTCTTCGGGCTGGTCGAGATAGTCACCGCCTACGAAGCCGAGCTCCAGGCGGTCACGGAACGGGAGGAACTGAGGAGCTTCATCAGCCAGGAATTCCATTTCGGCCTCCTTCGCGAGTTGGGAGACTGTCCCAGGTTGCCACGGGACCTCGTGCGAGCCCTGGCGACCAGCGACGCGCAGGTGTCCCGAGCCTTGAGAGAGCTGCGAGCCTTGGGTCTGGTCGACCTGATGGCTCCGGGGGTTCTGTGCGACCAGCGCACCAGGCCTCACCGTCTGACGCCTGAAGGACGAGCCCTCTTGCAGACTCTCAACATGGAGAAGGACCGGCAAGCCCCAACCCGGCAGGCCGCTGGCGAAGGCGATCAACCCACTCCCAGGCGGCGCTTTGCGAAACCTCTGCGTTAGGGCCTTCTTTTTCCCATCATCGCCGCCGCCCGGTTGGCGAGCTGGATCGTCTCGTTGACGTTCAGCGTGCCGTTGACGATGTGCGCCGCGTTCACCAGGTGGAGCCCGGGGACCGAGGTGGTCATCGGCGGCAGCCGGCTGGAGTAGTGGAGCGTGGGCAGGGCGAAGACGTGCCGCACGCGGGAGACCCGGAAGGCGAGGAGATCGGCGCGGTCGAAGGTGGGGATCATCCGCCCGAGCGCGGCCAGGAAGGACTCCTCGATCTCCCGGTCGGAGGGGTCGAACGCCGGGTCGTCCGGGTCCACGTACTTCGGCAGGTAGACCAGGGCGCTGCCGCCGAATTGTGAGCGGTCCACCAGAGCGGACATCTCGACGACCGCGGTGAACGGAATTCCCGGATCGGTGATGTTGGTGACGTAGAATCCGGCCAGCGGTTTCTTCAGCAGCAGCGAGGCGCAGACGATCCCCAGGTACTGGATGCCCTGGAGCCTCGCGGCCTCGTCCGCGCTCAATCCCTCGCAGATCCGCGCCGCCAGCGGCGCCGGCACGGTGACCGCCACCTGGTCGAAGGTCTCCCGGCCGCCGTTGCGGAAGTCCAGGCGCACCCCGCCCTCAGGCGCTGCGGCGATCCGCTCGGCGGCGTGACCGGTGCGGATCGCGACTCCCTCCTCCGTCAGCACCTGGGCGAAGCGGTCGAGGATGCGGCCGTAGCCGCCGGGCACGTAGCCGAACATCTCGCGTTTCAGGCCCGTGCGGCGGGCGGCGTACATGCGCGCGATGGTGGCCCAGATGAAGGCGGCCGAGGTCTGCCGGTAGTGCTCGCCGAGCTTGGCCTTGAGCAGCGGCAGCCAGATCGCCTCGAACGTCCGTTCGCCCGACCAGCGGCGCAGCCAGTCGGTCAACCCGATCGCCTCCAGCGGCCGCGGGTCCCTGATCCGCGAGGCGTGCAGGATCGTCGCCGCCAGCCGCAGCTTGTCGATCAGGCGCAGAGGCGGGAAGCGCAGGAACTCCAGGCTGTTCGACATCGAGTGCAGCCGGCCGCCGGAGTAGAAGCCGGTGCGGGTCGTGGCCCAGCGCAGCTCACTCTCGAGGCCGAGCTCGGCCCACAGCGCGCGCAGATGGCGGTCCGAGAGCAGGGTGACGTGGTAGTGGCGGTCCCAGACCACGTCGCCGAGGCTCCAGGCCGAGGCGAGGCCGCCGAGCCGGTCCGCGGCGTCGAACAGCGTGACGGCGTGCCCCGCCTGGGTGAGGCGGTGGGCGAGCGTCATCCCCAGGATGCCCCCGCCGACGACGGCCCAGCGCTCCGGGACGTTCCGCGGGCCTGCGGCGTCGGTGGCCTGTGACCTCATCCCATAACCTTACCCCCTTCTCTCGAGGGAGAAGGGGACCGCCTCACATCCCGCCTAGGCGGCGCCGAGCCGGACCAGACGCGGCCCGGCCGCCCGGACGGCCGGCGCCGGCGGATCGAACCGCGGCTTGAGATCGCTCTGCGACAACAGCTCGCCGTAAGGGCCCAGCTTGGCCGCGAGCGTCCGCCGGTAGAAGCCGGGGAGCTCCTCGCTGCGGCCCTCGTGGAAGGCCCGGAGCTGCCGGTCCGAGGCCAGCCGGCGCCGGATGCGGCGCAGGGCGGTGAGATCGTTTCGCAGCCCCAGGGTGCGCAGGGTATGGAGGGGCCGCAGGCCCGGAGTGCGGGCGCTGGCGAGGCGCCGCATCAGCATGCGGCCGGAGGAGGCGGCGGCGAAGATCTCGATCAGCAGGTCGTAATACTCGATCGGATCGTAATGGCGCAGGCGGAGGACCATGTTCGGCGCGTAGTAGAACGCGAAGGGCATCGCTTCGAGAATCCGTCCCTCGGCCAGGTGTTTTTCGTACAGCTCCGTGCCGCCGAACGGAATCGGGATGTTGATGGTCGGCCAGACGAAGGGCAGGCGGCGGATGAACTCCAGCGTCAGATCCACGGGCTCGCGCCCGGCGTCGAGGTCGGTGCCGAGGATGAAGTTCGCCTGCAGCCCGGGCACGTACCGGTGCAGCTCCTCGAAGTGCGCGACGACGCTCTCGAGCTTCTGGCGCCCCACGCTGTGGCCGACGCCGGCCTTGTTGGAGTAGTCGGTCCACGATTCGACGCCGGGCGCGGCGTAGACGCAGTTGGTCTCCTGCAGGCGGGCGAGCCGCGGGCCGCGCAGGATCGACAGCGAGCTCTCCATCAGGTAGGGGTTGCGCCGTCCCTTCGGCACCTTCTCGATCACCTCCAGGACCTCGTCGAACTTGACGCCGAAGTTGGGATCGTGGAACGAGACGATCATCCCGGGCAGGTGCTCGGAGGTGAAGCGCAGGTCGGCCTCCAGGCGCTCGCGGGGGAGCGTGACGTACTCGTTCTTGGCGTCGACGCAGAAGTTGCAGCGGTAGGGGCAGCCCAGGCTGGCCAGCAGCGCCACGTTGGTCAGGCGCATGGGCCGGCCGCGATGATAGCCGGCGATCTTGATCTCCGGCAGGCGCTCCTCGACGGAGGGGACCTCCTCCAGCAGATGGCCGCTGCTCACCACCGAGCCGGACGGGTAGTCGCCGCGCAAGATGCGGTCGATCACCTCCTTGTCGCAGTCGTGCACCACCAGGTCGAAGAAGCGCAGGCTGTCGGTGGGGAAGGCGGTGGCGTGGGGGCCGCCGAGCACCGTGCGGCAGCCGCGGGCGCCGAACAGCCGGGCCAGGGCGTAGGCCACGGCGCTCGCCTGCGTGTAGGCGGAGAGGAACACCACGTCGAGATCCGCCGGCAGCAGCGCCTCGGGGCGCCCCTGGCCGAAGTAGGTGGCGTAATGAACCTCGTGGCCGAGCTGGCGGCACCAGACGGAGACCGCCTGCGGCGCGATGCTCGCGTAGTGGCGGCGGAAGTGCAGGTCGTAGGTCCTGTCGATCCAGCCCCCGGCCACGGAATCACGCAGAATGTCCAGCACACCGATACGCATGAAAAGCCTCCTGTTGGCGCCAGGGCGGCGCAGGGAACGAGACTGGCGACTCAAGTCCAGGATCGGCCGCTCAGACCTGTTTCAGTTAAAGAAGAATCTTAACACGGGCCAGAGATCCGGCGCGGCCCTCCAGGTGACTTCCCTGAAAGATTAACTTGTGCGCAATGGGCTTTATGGAAGCGGAAGAATGGAAGAGGACGTCCATGCCCTACTGGATGGGCGAGGCGAGGGAGGCGGCGCGGGCGGCGGCCTTGAACCAGAAGGGCTTCGCCCGCAGCTCCTCCCGCGTCATCCGGCGCGCCCGCGCGAAGTCCGCCGCGAGCATCCGCTCCACCCGCGCCGCCACGCCGCGGTCGTCGAAGATCGCCGTGATCTCGAAGTTGAGCCGGAAGGAGCGGTTGTCGAGGTTCGCCGTGCCGACTCCGGAGATCGCGTCGTCGATCAGAAAAACCTTCTGGTGGAGAAATCCGGCCTGGTAGCGATAGATCTCGATCTCGGAGTCGATCATCTCGCCCACGAAGGCGAACGCCGACAGGTAGACCAGCAGGTGGTCCGGATCGTTCGGGATCAGGATGCGCACCTCGACCCCGCGCAGCGCCGCCAGGTGGAGCGCGCCGATCACGGCCGGGTCGGGGACGAAGTAGGGGCTGGTGATCCAGAGCCGCCGGCGCGCGGAGTGGATGACGTCCTGGAACATCAGGCTGGCCGTCTCCTGGGGATCGGCCGGTCCCGAGGCGAGGATCAGCGTGGGCACGTCGCCGGTGGCGGCGGGCTGGGCCACCCAGTCGAGCACCAGCTTGCGGCCCGTGGCCCAGCTCCAGTCGTCGAAGAACGACTTCTGGATCCCGAGGACGGCCGGACCGGTGATCCGGACGTGGGTGTCCCGCCAGGGTCCCAGGCGCGGGCTCAGGCCCAGGTACTCGTCGCCCACGTTGTGGCCGCCGATCCACCCCGCATGGCCGTCGGTCACCACGATCTTCCGGTGGTTGCGGAAGTTGAGCTGGAACCGGTTGCCCGGGCCGCGGGTGGTATGGAACGGGTTGACCTCGACGCCGCCGGCCCGCAGCTCGCGCAGGTAGGCCCGCGGCAGCTTGTGGCTTCCCCATTCGTCGTAGAGGAAGCAGACCCGGACCCCTTCGGCGGCCTTGCGCAGCAGGCGCGACTTCAGCTCGCGGCCCAGCCCGTCGTCGTGGACGATGAAGAACTGCACGAGGACGTAGCGCCGGGCCGCCTCGATGCCGGCGAAGATACTGTCGAAGGTGGTCCGGCCGTCGACCAGCAGCTCGACGTCGTTGCCCCTCAGAAAGGGGATGGTGGCCAGCGCCACCGCGGCGCGCGTGGCGCCGAGCCCTTCCGGCTGCCGCACCACGAAGGGCTGCACCGCCAGGGCGGCGTTGCCGGCGGAGCTCGCCTCCAGCACCTGGCGGGCGACGATGTAGCCGCGGAACTTGGTGCGCCCCAGCACGAGGTAGGCCGGCACCGTGACGTAGGGAAACGCGATCAGGGCGAGCCCCCAGGCCATCGTGCCCTGGGGCGTCCGCACCGACATCAGGGCGTGGATCGAGCAGAGGACTCCAAGCAGATGGCAGGCGAGGAGGATCAGGCCCAAAGCGTTCCTCCCGGGCCGGGACCACGGCGGGTTGTGACCGTCATGCTCCCGGAATCTTAGTTCAGAACGCGCCGCGGCGCCCGGCGAGGCCTCTCAAGGGTAGGGGATCACCCCTCCCAGCGCGGCGTGGAAGCGGACCACGGTGCGGGCGAAGCTGGGGATCCGGATGTCGTCGTCGAGCAGGGTGCGCAGGGTCTCACGGTCGTCCGGCGTCAGCGGCAGCGATTCGTAGAACGCCCGGATCGCCGAGAAGCCGATCGGGCGTCCACACCTGAGCACGCAGAAGGGCTGGCGGTCCGCCAGCATGCCCTGCACCTGGTCGAGGTGCTCGCGCATCTCTCGCCAGCGCCGCAGGTTGCGGGCGATGCGGGCGCGCTGGAACCGAAAGTCCGTCAGATGATGGGCGAAGGGCACGAGGAACGGCGCGCTCTCCACGACCCTGCGGATGGCCTGCTCGGCGTCGCCGAGGCACCGCGAGGCCGCGTCGTAATCCCCGTTCCGGTAGTGGAGGTAGGCCACGACGCTGGCGTGCCACCGTTCCAGCAGGTCGCGGATGGCCGTGGAGCGGTGGCCCTTCCGGAGACCGGCCTCCACCTGCCGCAGCAGGGCGAGCGCCTCCTCCTGGCGCCCTTGGCGCAGCAGGGCCAGCGCGCCGCTGGCCATCCCCTCGAGGTCGAGGCCGCCCGTCGCCTGGTACTCCTCGGCCCACCGCCGCGCCTCGCCGCCGGCCAGGGCGACGAACCGCAGGATGTGCGGATTGAAGACCACGGGGTCGCCGCTGCCCACGGCGACCCGCCTCATCTCGATAGGAGTCTCTGTCATGGTGGCCTCATTCCGGCAGCAGGACCACTCGACGGGAGCTCTCCGGATCGGCGACGAGGAGCAGGAGGTGATGGGCGAGAGCCTCGTCCCAGAGGCCGATCCCCAGGGCGTTGGCAAGACCGTGGAGGGCCTTGAACAGCGGGGAGAAGGCGGGGTCCGGAGCGAACGGATCCAGGTGGTGGCCGGGATCGGAGACGAGCGGCGCGATGTGGGCGTGGAGCCGGACCAGGGACTGGCACCAGGCCGTTTCCAACTCGCCGGCGGAGCGCGCGGAGGGGCCATGCCGCCAGCGCTCGGCCGTCCGGGCCTGGACCGTTTGGAAAGAGGTCGCCATCGCCGCCACCCGGCCGTTGAATTGGGCGAGGACCGCGTCCGCCGCCGCGACCGGCTCCTCGCTCTTGATCAGAAGGAACCGCAGCAGCGAGTCCCGGTGATAGCGCAGGTACGAGGAGCGCTGCTCCGGCGTGAAGCCGAGCGCGGCGAGGGCGGCGACCAGGCCGCCGAGCAGAGTCGACTGGCGCCGTCCGTGGGGAAAGGCTCCGTCGTGGTCGGGCGTCAGTGCCTCGAGAACGATCTCGGCCGCGCGGGCCAGGCACGCCGTCATCCGCGCCGCGTAGACGTCGTCGCCAAGGAAGGGCTCGCCGCCCAGGGAGACGGGGCTGCGGGCATAATCGGTCCACAGCAGCGTGCGGTCGGGATGGTCCGCGCTCACCCGGTCCTGGGCGTCGAGGGGAGGAGCGTTCGCCCAGCGGCCCGGAGGGGGCGCCGCGGCCGGCGGCTCCACGGCCGCGAAAAAGGCGCCGGCGGCGTCGGTCAACAGACCGGCGAGGAGATCCTTTCCTGGCGCGGGACCGTGCAGCCGGATCTTGAGGTGCTCGCCCCCCTTGCCGTACCGCATGAACCAGAGATACCAGAGGCGCTCCGGCGCCGCCTCCTGGAACGCGCGCCACGCCGGCCGGACGGCGCCGAAGACCGCCTCGTTCAGGCGGCCGGCGCAATAGAGATTCGCCGTGAGGATGGGGTCGGGGAAAGCATCGCTCATCAGCGGCCCCGCAGCGCCCGGGTGAGCACGCGGTCGAGCGCGGCCGCGAAGGACTGCCGGTCCCTGGGGCCGTAGGGGCGGGGCCCGCTGGTCTCGATGCCGGCGCCCCGCAGGCCGTCCATGAAGTCGCGCACGGCGAGCCGCTCGCCGACGTTCTCGGCGTCGTACTCCTGGCCTCGCGGATCGATCACCAGGACCTGTTTTTCGACCAGGCGGGAGGCGAGGGGGATGTCGGCGGTGATCGCCACGTCCCCGGGCTCGGCGTGCTCCGCGATGTGCCGGTCGGCGACGTCCGGACCGCCGGCCACCCGCACGGCGCGGATCCGCGGATCTCCCATCGGCGTGGTGATCCATTGATTGGCGACCAGAATGGTTTCGATCCCGAGCCGCCGGGCGGCGCGGAAGACGATCTCCTTGACGTCGCGCGGCGCCGCGTCGGCATCAACCCACAACTTCATGACGGCGGGCCAACTGACCGCAGGCCGCCTGCACGTCGCGGCCGCGGCTGCGGCGGACGGTGACGAAGCAGCCGTGGTGGTGGAGGCGGGTGGCGAAGGCCTGGAGGCGCTCCTCGGGAGGCTCGCGGAAGGCGGCCCTGGCGTGCTCGTTCATCGGGATCAGGTTGACCGTGTGGCGGTGGCGCAGGTCTCCCAGCCAGGCGGCGAGGCGGTCGGCGTCCTCCAGGGTGTCGTTGATCCCGGCGAGCATCACGTACTCGAAGAGCAGGCGCTCGTGCTTCTTGAGCTCCCAGGCGTCGAGGGCCTGGCGCAGGCGGGCGAGGTTCCAGGCGCGGTTGACCGGCATGGTGGCCGAGCGCTGGGCGTCGGTGGTGGCGTTGAGCGAGACGGCGAGCAGCGGCCGGGGCTCCATGCGGGCCAGCTTCTCGATCCCCGAGACCAGACCGGCGGTGCTCACCGTGATCCGCCAGGGGGAGAGCATCGAGCCGGCGGGATGGCAGAGCACGGCGATCGCCCGGTGGACGTGGGCGAGGTTGTGGAGCGGCTCGCCCATCCCCATGAAGACCAGGGTGACGTCCTCGCCGAGGCGCGGACCGAGCTCGCGCTGGAGCGTCAGCACCTGCCCCACGATCTCCCCGGCCGTGAGATTGCGGACGATCCCCATGGCGCCGGTGGCGCAGAAGGTGCAGCCCAGGGCGCAGCCGACCTGGCTGGAGACGCAGTAGGTGACCCGGCGGTTCTCCTCGGGGCGGGGCATGTGGACGGCCTCGATCCGGTGGCCGTCCGAAAGCCCGAGCACGAGCTTGGTGGAGGCGTCTTCCGAGGGGTGGCGCTCGAGGATCACCGGCAGGGACAGGTCGGTCCGTTCGTCCAGCCAGGCGCGGATCTCCCGGGAAAGGAACAGCCCGTCCGGCCGCCAGGTGCGCGCCCGCTGGAGCCGCCCGAACACGTGCTCGGGATTCCCCGGGCACCCCCCGGCGGCGAGATCCGCGGGCAGCAGGGACCAGGCGGAGGGGAGCCCTCCGCGCTCGGGAGCCCGGCGGTCCCAGGGCATTGTTGACCTAGAAATCACTGACGGGGAAATCGGGGTAGCGGCGGCGATCGGCATCCGGGGAGTTTAGCGGGAGAACGCGCCCGGCGCGACGATCGCGCCTTCGAGGGCCAGGTGGTGGTCCGTGCCCCAGGCGGCACGGATCTTCCGCTCCTCCATCCAGACCAGGCTGGAAGCGTCGACGTAGGTGAGCCCGGAGCCCCTGAGGAGATCCAGTTTTTTCCAGACCGCCTCCTGATGGCGCGTATCCGCGCCGAGCACGATCAGTCCCTGGAGATCCTGGACGAGTCTCCGGAACGTGCGGGCGGCCTCTTCGCCGAGACGATGGAGAAACCAGCCGTAGGTCTCGCCGACGATCAGAACGGAGGTACTCCACTGACGCGGCGGCCGGGAGAAGAGCGCGACCGCGTCCTCGTGGAAACGGTCCGAGCGGACCAGAAAGGCGATGAAGATCCCGGAGTCGAGAAAGACCTCACCAGTCACGGACGCTCTCGCCCGTAGACCACCTCATCGACGCTCCGGCTCGCGTCCGGCCCCGCGGACTCGATCGCTCCCGCGAACCGCATCCAGGGCATGTCCGTGGCATGGGTCAGCGCCGCGGCAATGGAGCGGCGGCAGAGCTCGGCGAAAGAGATGCCCTGCCTGTGGGCCTCCTCCTGAGCTTCCCGGTACATGTCTTCTTCGAGAGAGATCTGTGTCCTGACCATGATAACAGTCTAGATGATTTCTGTTATCACCACAAGGCAGGATGCCGCCTCTTCAAGGTTCCGGGATCACCGCCGTGGCCTCGATCTCCACCTTGGCGCGGTCCTCGATCAGGGCACTGACCACGACGACCGCCATCGCCGGATAATTGCGCCCCATGACCTCCCGCCAGGCGCCGCCGATCTCCCGCCGGGCGACGAGGTAGGCGGCCTTGTCGGTGACGTACCAGGTCATGCGGACGACGTGCTCCGGCCCGGCGCCGGCCTCGCGGAGCACGGCGGCGACGTTGCGCAGGGCGACTTCCGTCTGCGCCGCGAAATCGTCGGTCTCGATCTCGGCCGTCGCCGGGTTCCAGCCGATCTGGCCGGCGACGAAGACCAGACGGCCGTTGGTGGCAATATCGGCGGCGATGCCGTTGGCGTAGCCGCTCGGCTTCGCCCAGCCCGCCGGCAGGAGGATCTCGCTCACCGGTCCCGCTCCCGCAGCCGGAAGCGCTGGAGCTTGCCGGTCGCGGTCCGTGGCAGGCCCTCCAGGAACTCGACCGCCCGCGGATACTTGTACGGCGCGATCTCCGCCTTGACGAAATCCTGCAGCTCCTTGACCAGCTCCGGGCCGGGGGTGAAGCCGGGGCGCGGCACGACGTAGGCCTTGACGATGAACCCGCGGCTCTCGTCCGGCGCGCCCACCACGCCGCACTCCGCCACGGCCGGATGATCGAGCAGCACGGCCTCGACCTCAGGGCCGGAGATCTTGTGTCCCGCCGAAACGATCAGGTCGTCCGTGCGCGACTGGTACCAGAAGTAGCCGTCCGCGTCCTGGATGTAGGAGTCGCCCGGGAGGTTCCAGCCGTTCTGGACGTAGCTCCGCTGCCGCTCGAGGTTGTCGAGGTAGCGGCAGCCGGTCGGCCCCCGCACCGCGAGATGCCCGATGGTGCCGGGCGGCACCTCGTTGCCGGCGTCGTCGATCACCCGGGCCTCGTAGCCGGGCACGACCTTGCCGGTGGCGCCGGGACGGATGTCGGCGCCGGACGAGCTGATGAACATGTGGAGCATCTCGGTCGAGCCGATGCCGTCGATGATCTCCAGGCCGGTCGCCTCCCGCCATTTCTCGAACGTCGCCTTCGGCAGGGTCTCGCCGGCCGAGACGCACTTGCGGAGGCTGGAGAGGTCGATCGCCTTCGTACCATCGTTCACCAGCTCGGTCATCGCGCGGTAGGCGGTGGGGGCGGTGAACACCACCGTGGCGCGATGGTCCTGGATCCCCTGCAGGAGCTGCGGCGGCGCGGCCTGCTCCAGCAGCAGCGTCGCGGCGCCGATGCGCAGCGGGAAGAGGAGGAGGCCGCCCAGCCCGAAGGTGAAGGCGAGCGGCGGCGAGCCGCAGAAAATGTCGTCCGGCGCCGCCTTCAGGACGTGGGGCGGGAAGCAGTCACAGGCCGCGATCACGTCGCGGTGGAAGTGCATCGTCCCCTTCCCCTGGCCGGTGGTGCCGGAGGTGAAGGCGATCATCGCCGTGTCGTCCGCCGCCGTGTCACAGTTGTCGAAGGTGGCGGGTTTCTCCCGCATCCTGGACGCGAGCGAGTAGGGGTGGTCGCCCTGGAAGTGCACGACGTTCGGCATCGCCGCCTCCAGGTCGGCGGCCACCCGCGCGTCGCTCAGCGCCAAGCGGATCTTCGCCTTCTCCACGATGTAGGACAGCTCCCGCACGCGCAGCAGCGGCATGGTGGCGACCGCCACGCCTCCCGCCTTGAGCACGGCGAACCAGCAGGCCGCCATCATCGGATTGTTGGGCCCGCGCAGCAGCACGCGGTTGCCCGGCACCAGCCCGAGGTCCTCCACCAGCACGCGGGCGAGGCGGTTGGCGGTCTCCAGGAGCTGGCGGTAGGTCCAGCGCCCGCCGGGGAAGTGGAAGACGGTGCGATCGCCCTCGCCCGCCGCCACCCGCCGGTCGAGCAGCTCCACGGCGGCGTTGAGCCGGTCCGGGTAGGCGAGCTCGGGCAGGGCGTCGTAGCGCATCTCGGGCCACAGCTCGCGCGGCGGCAGCGAGTCGCGGCAGAAGGTGTCCACGTGCGCGCTGGGCTCGGGGCGTTTGGCCACGGATCATCCCTCCCGGCCCGCCGCGCCGGCGAGGAGCTGGCCGGCGATGACGAGCCGCTGAATTTCGCTGGTTCCCTCGTAGATGCGCAGGGCCCGGACCTCGCGGTAGAGCCGCTCGACGGGCGCGCCGGCGACCACCCCCCGGCCGCCGAGGAGCTGCACGGCCCCGTCGATCACCCGCTGCGCCGCCTCGGTGGCGAAGAGCTTGGCCATGGCGGCCTCGCGCGTGACCCGCTCCGCGCCCGCGTCCCGCGTCCAGGCCGCGCGGTAGACCAGCAGGGCCGCGGCGTCGACGTCGACGGCCATGTCGGCCAGCCGCCCTTGCGTCAACTGGAACTCAGCGAGGTTTTTGCCGAAGGCGCGGCGGCGGACCGACCAGGAGAGCGCCTCGTCCAGCGCCCGCCGCGCGAACCCCAGGGCCGCGGCGCCGACGGTGGAGCGGAAGACGTCGAGCGTCGCCAGCGCCACCTTGAGCCCCTTGCCCGGCTCGCCGATGGCGGCGTCCGCCGGCACGCGGCACTCCTGAAACGTGATCGTTCCCAGGGGGTGCGGGGCCAGCACGCCGATCCGCGCCGAGACCCGCAGGCCGGGATTGCCGGCCTCCACCAGAAACGCTCCGAAACCTTTTTCTCCGGCTTCCGGCAGGCGGCAGAAGACCACGTAGAGATCGGCGAGGCCGGCGTTGGAGATCCAGGTCTTCTCGCCGTCGATCACGTAACCGTCCCCGTCCCCGTCCCGCCGCGCCGTGGTGGACATGGCGGCCACGTCCGAGCCGGCCTCGGCTTCGGAGAGGGCGAAGGCGGGGATGGCCTCGCCCGCCGCCACCCGCGGCAGCCAGCGCCGGCGCTGCGCCTCCGAGCCGAACAGCGACAGCGGGCCGCTCCCCAGCCCCTGGAGCGCGAAGGCGAAGTCGGCGATCCCGGAATGGCGGCCCAGGGTCTCGCGGATCAGGCAGAGGGAGCGGACGTCGAGACGTTGAGAATCCAGAGACACGGCGTGCCGCAGCCACCCTCCCGCGCCCAGCCGGCGCACGATCTCGCGGCACGTCCCGTCGAGATCCTTATCCTCCTGCCCCTCCAGGGGAGCGATCTCGCGCTCGCACCAGGCGTCGAGATCGCGGGCCAGCGCCCGGTGGGCGTCCGCGAAAAAAGGCCAGGAGAGAAAAGAGACGTCCGCCATCAGTTGCCTTCGAAAACCGGCTTTTCCTTCGCGGCGAAGGCGCGGTAGGCGCGGGCGAAGTCCTCCGTCTGCATGCAGATCGCCTGCGCCTGGGCCTCGGCCTCGATCGCCTCGTCCACTCCCATCGACCACTCCTGGTGGAGCTGGCGCTTGGTCATGGCGTGGGCGAAGGTCGGGCCCTGGGCGATCGACCGGGCGAGGCCGGCGGCCTCCTCCAGCAGGCGCTCCGGGGCGACGAGGCGGTTGTGGAAACCCCAGCGCTCGGCCTCATCGGCCTCCAGGAAGCGGCCGGTGTAGAGCAGCTCGGCGGCGCGCCCCTGGCCGACGATCCGCGGCAGGATGGCGCAGGCTCCCATGTCCGCGCCGGAGAGGCCGACGCGGGTGAACAGGAAGGCCACGCGGCTGCGCGGCGTGCCGAGCCGCATGTCGGACGCCATGGCGAGGATGGCCCCGGCCCCGGCACAGATGCCGTCGATGGCCGCCACGATCGGCTGCGGGCAGTGGCGCATCGCGCGCACCAGCTCGCCGGTGAGGCGGGTGAACTCCAGAAGGTGATCCATCCGCCCCTCCTCGCGCATCCTCACCAGCGGGCCGATGATCTCGTGGACGTCGCCTCCCGAGCAGAAGTTCTCGCCGGCGCCGGTGAGCACCAACGCCTTGATCTCGTCCACCTGCCGCAGGCGGTGGAAGGTGTCCGCCAGCTCCCGGTAGGACTCGAAGGTCAGCGGATTCTTCCGCTCCGGCCGGTCGAGCGTCACCGTGGCCACGCGGCCGTCGACGCTCCAGCCGAAGTGCCGTGGCTGGATGGTTTCGAGGGGGATGCGGTGGTTCAAAAGGGGTATCTCCTCAAATCGTGCTCGTCCCCAGCAGCTCCGTCTGGATCTGGCTCTGGGCCTGCCGCTGGCGCTCGAGGTTCCGTTCGAGCTGCTGCTTGCCCGAGAGGTACTGCACCGGCCAGGCTTGGGCGGTGTAGCCGAGCTCGGCGGCGGCGCGGAGGGTCCAGTTGGGATCGGCGAGATGGGGCCGGGCCAGGGCGCAGAGGTCGGCGCGGCCGGCGGCGATGATCGAGTTGACCTGGTCCGGCTCGGTGATGTTGCCGACGGCGATGGTGGGGATGCCCGTCTCGTTGCGGATGCGGTCCGAGAACGGCGTCTGAAACATGCGGCCGTAGACCGGCTTGGCGTCGGCCGCCGTCTGCCCGGCCGAGACGTGGATGATGTCCGCGCCGGCCTGGTGGAACGCCTGGGCGACCTCCACGGCGTGGCTGCCCTCGATGCCCCCCTCCACCCAGTCGGTGGCCGAGATGCGCACCGACATCGGCCGCTCCCGCGGCCAGGCCTCGCGCATCGCCCGGAAGACCTCCAGGGGGAAGCGCAGGCGGTTGGCGAGGCTGCCGCCGTACTCGTCCGTCCGCCGGTTCGAGAGGGGCGTGATGAAGCCCGAGAGGAGATAGCCGTGGGCGCAGTGGAGCTCCAGCATGTCGAGCTCCGCCGCGATCGCCAGGCCCACGGCGCGGACGAACTCCGCGCGCACCCGGTCCATGTCGGCGCGGGTCATCTCCCGGGGGACCCGCATGCCGGGCTTGAAGGGGACGGCCGAGGCGGCAAGGATCGGCCAGCCGTCGGCGTCGAGCGGCTCGTTCTCCCCCTCCCACATCAGGCGGGTGGAGCCCTTGCCGCCCGAGTGGCCGAGCTGGAGGCAGATCCGGGCGCGGCTCCTCTGGTGGACGAAGCGGGTGACGCGGCGCCAGGCCTCCACGTGCTCCGGTTTGTACAGGCCCGTGCAGCCGAGCGTGATCCGCGCCTCGGGCGAGACGCAGGTCATCTCGGTGACGATCAGCCCCGCCCCGCCCAGCGCCCGGGCGCCCAAGTGGACGAGGTGGAAGTCGTTGGGCGTGCCGTCCTCGGCGCTGTACATGTCCATGGGGGAGACCACGACGCGGTTCTCGACCGTCATGCCCCGCAGGGTGAACGGGGTGAACATCGGCGGCGGCGCCTCGGGCAGTTCTCTCCGGCTGGCCCGGCTGGCGAACCAGCGCTCGACCCCCTCGAGATACTTGCGGTCGCGCAGGCGGAGGTTCTCGTGGCTGACCCGCTGGCTGCGAGTGAGCAGGCTGTAGGCGAACTGCTCCGGATCGAGCCGCGCGTAGCGCCGGACGTTCTCGAACCATTCCATGGAGTTGCGGGCGGCGTTCTGGAGGCGCAGGGCCTCGGTGCGCCGCTCGTCCTCGTAGGCCTGGAAGGCCGCGGGCAGATCCGCGGCCTCGGGGCCGTTGAGGATGCGGGCGAGAGCGATCGCGTCCTCCATGGCGAGCTTGGTGCCCGAGCCGATGGAGAAGTGGGCGGTATGGGCCGCGTCGCCGATCAGCACCAGGTTCCCCTGCCACCAGCGCTGGCAGTGGACGC
>DASWRX010000059.1:0-2434 GCA_036402955.1 Thermoanaerobaculia bacterium | reverse complement strand
GGCTTCCGTATCGAGCTGGGGGAGATCGAGGCAGCGCTTGGGAAACATCCGTCGGTGCGGCAGGCGGTGGTCGGGATCCGGGAAGACGGCGGCGACAAGCGCCTGGTGGGATATCTCGTCGCGGACGAGGCGCCTGCCGTCGACGAGCTGCGGGAGTTCCTGCGGCGGAGCCTGCCGGAATACATGATCCCCTCGGCGTTCGTGACGCTCGAATCGCTGCCGCTGACGCCGAGCGGCAAGGTCGACCGCAAGGCGCTGCCGGTCCCCGGGGAGATCGCGACGGGAGAGGGTTACGTGGCCCCGCAAGGGCCGGTCGAGGAGCTGCTGGCCGAGATCTGGGCGGAGGTGCTGCGGATCGAGCGCGTGGGCGCCCGCGACAACTTCTTCGCCCTCGGCGGCCACTCGCTGCTGGCGACCCAGGTGGTCTCGCGGGTGCGGACGGCGCTGGGCATCGAGCTGCCGCTGCAACGACTGTTCGCCGCGCCGACCGTCGGCGGTCTCGCCCGTGCCGTCGAAGAGGCACGGAGAGCCTCGCGTGGAGAGGAGAGCCCACCGATCGCGCGGGTGCCGCGAGAGGGGGATCTCCCGCTCTCCTTCGCGCAGGAGAGAATGTGGTTCCTGCACCAGCTCGAGCCGCGCTCGTCGGCCTACAACCTGGAGATCGGGGTCCGGCTGGAGGGCGATCTCGACACCGCCGTGCTCGCGCGCTGCTTCTCGGAGGTGATCCGGCGTCACGAGACCCTGCGGACCGTCTTTACTGAGGTGGATGGCCGGCCGGCACAGGTGATACATCCTGCTGCGGAATTCGATCTGCCGGTAGTCGATCTGCCGGTAGTCGATCTGCGCGATCTCGGTCCGCTGGAGCGCGAATCGGAGCTGCGGCGCCGGAGCCTGGCCGAGAGCGGGCGTCCGTTCGACCTCGCGCGGGGACCGCTGCTGCGGGCCCTCCTGCTGCGGACTGGGGAGCGGGAGCACGCCCTGATCCTAGTGATGCACCACATCGCCTCGGACGGTTGGTCGATGGCGCTGCTGCTGGGCGATCTGACCGAGCTGTACGCGGCCCACGCCGCGGGCCTCCCCCCGCCGCTGCCGGAGCTCCCGGTGCAGTACGCGGACTTCGCGGCCTGGCAGCGGAGCTGGTTGACGGGCGAGGAGCTTTCCCGCCAGGTGGAGTACTGGAAGCACCGGCTCGCCGGGGTGCCGCCGCTGCTGGAGCTGCCGGCCGACCGCCCGCGTCCGGCCGTGCAGAGCTTCCGGGGCGCCCGTCACCGGCTGAGCCTGCCGGCGGCGCTGGCCCGCTCCCTGGAAGCTCTGGGCCGGCGCGAGGGGCTGACGCCCTTCATGGTGCTGATAGCGGCGTTCCAGGCCCTTCTCGGCCGCTACACCTCGCAGGACGACGTGGCGGTGGGCACGCCGATCGCCAACCGCACGCGCACCGAGATCGAGCGCCTGATCGGCTTCTTTGCCAATACGCTGGTGTTCCGCGCCGACCTGTCGGACGACCCCGCGTTCCTGGAGCTGGCGCGGCGGGTGCGCGGCTCGGCGCTGGAGGCCTACGACCATCAGGATCTGCCGTTCGAGAAACTGGTCGACGAGCTGCACCCGGAGCGCCAGCTCAGCTACCCGCCGGTCTTCCAGGTGATGTTCATCCTGCAGAACGCGCCGGTGCCGGAGGTATATCTCCCGAGCCTGAGAATGCTGCCGCTGGAGCTCGACCGCGGCCAGTCGCCGGTCGACCTGACGCTGATGCTGATGGAGTCGGCGGCGGGCTGGACCGGCTGGCTCGAGTACGCGGCCGATCTGTTCGACGCCGCGACGGTGGCGCTCTGGGCGGGTCACCTGGAAGCGCTGCTGCGGGGGATCGTGGAGGGCCCGGAGCGCCGCGTCTCGGAGCTGCCGCTGCTGAGCGAGTCGGAGCGCGGAGAGCTGCTGTCGGACTGGAATGGCACGGCGGTCTCCTGGCCGCGGGAGACGCTGATCCACGAGCTGTTCGAGCGTCAGGCCACGGTGAAGCCGGCGGTATGGGCGGTGGGCTTCGGGGCCGAGCGTCTGAGCTACGGCGAGCTGGAGGCGCGGTCGAACCGCCTCGCCCGTCATCTGCGCGGCTTGGGCGTGGGACCGGAGGTCCTGGTGGGGCTCTGCGTCGAGCGCTCGGTGGAGATGGTGGTGGCGCTGCTCGCGATTCTCAAGGCCGGTGGCGCCTATGCGCCGCTCGATCCATCGCATCCGGCCGAGCGCCTGGGCCTGGTGCTGGAGGACAGCGCCGTGCCGGTGCTGGTGAGCGAGGAGGGGGTGCTCGACAGGCTGCCGCCGCACGGGGCGCGGGTGGTCTGTCTGGACCGGGAGGCCGGAGCCATCGCGAGCGAGAGCGCGGAGCCTTTGGAGCGGGTCACGGCGGCGGAGAGCCTGGCCTACGTGCTCTACACGTCCGGCT
>DASWRX010000058.1:0-3641 GCA_036402955.1 Thermoanaerobaculia bacterium | reverse complement strand
AACTACGAGGAGTCGCTCGCCGCCGGCCGCGAGGACTGCAACTGCGGCTACACCGACCCGCGCGACAACCACTTCGCCGAGATCTCCTACGGCTACACCGAGCGGCGCTGCTCTCCGGACTTCAAGGCCTGGATGGGGACCCTCCCCCGCCGCCGGCGGGTCCGGGTGGGAAACCGCGAGCTGCTCCTCGTCCACGGCTCGCCGCGGCGGATCAACGAGTTCCTCTTCCACAGCACCTCGCCGGTGCCGTTCCTCGAGGTGCTGCTCGACCAGAACCGCTGCGACGGCATCCTCTGCACCCACACCGGCCTGCACTGGCACCGCCGCCTCCCCTCGGGGCGGGACGTGGTCAACGCCGGCGTCATCGGCCGCCCGGCCAACGACGGCAACACCCACGTCTGGTATTCGCTCCTCGAGGAGCGCGCGGGCGGGCTCGCGGTGGAGCTCGTGCCGCTCGCCTACGACCACCTGGGGCTCGCCGCCGAGATGCGGGCCGAGGGGCTGCCGGAGGAGTTCGTCGAAACCATTCTCACCGGCTGGTGGACCACCTGTCTGGAGATCCTGCCGGCGCGCGAGCGGGCGGCTTCCCGCTTCTGATCAGGAGGATTGAAATGTCTGACGCCAAGCCTCGCATCGCCATCCTCGGGGCCGGGCCCACCGGCCTCGAAGCCGCCCTCGCCGCCGCCGAGGCCAGCCATCCGTTCACCCTCTACGAGGCGGCGCCCACCGTCGCCGGCAACGTCCGCGCCTGGGGCCACGTCCGGCTGTTCACCCCCTGGGAGATGAACGTCTCGCCCCGCATGCGGCGCCACCTGGAGGCGGCCGGCCGCGACGTCCCCGGCGGCTCCGACTGCCCGACCGGCGACGATCTGGCCGCGCGCCTGCTCGCGCCGCTGGCGGCGCTGCCCGAGATCGCGCCGAACCTGCGGCTGGGCACCCGCGGGCTCGGCGTCGGTCGCGAGGGCCTCCTCAAGCACGAGGAGATCGCGACGCCCGAGAGGGGCCGGCGCCCCTTCCGCATCCTGCTCGCCGACGGCTCCGGGCGCGAGTGGACCGAGACGGCGGACGTGGTGATCGACGCGACCGGCACCTGGGGGCATCCCAACACTCTGGGCGACGGCGGCATCCCCGCTCCGGGCGAGCGCTCGCTGGCGGGCGGCATCCGGCGCGACATCCCCGATTTCGCGGCCGAGCGGGCGGACTGGGCGGGCAAGGCGGTCCTCCTCGCCGGCGCCGGCCACTCGGCGCAGACGGCCGTCCGCGCCCTCGCGGAGCTGGCGAGGGAGGCGCCGGGAACGCGGGTGGTCTGGGCGCTGCGCAACCCGGAGCCGGGCTGGGGCACCCACCCGGGAGATCCCCTTCCCGAGCGGGCGGGGCTCGCCGCGGCGGCCGCCGAGCTCGCCGGCGGCGCCTCGCCGGCGGTGGTGGCCCGGCGCGGCGCGGTGGTGGAGGAGATCGCGAAGCCGAACGGCCGCTTCGAGGTGACGCTGCGCGGCGGGGGCAACGGCTCCGGCCCCGAGCGGATCGCCGTCGACCGCATCCTCTCGCTGACCGGCTCCGTGGGCGACCACGGGCTCTACCGCCAGCTCCAGATCCACGAGTGCTACGCCACCTGCGGCCCGATCAAGCTCTCGGCGGCGCTGCTCGGCGCGGGCGGCGCCGACTGCCTGGCGCAGACCTCCCACGGCGCCGACACGCTGACCAACCCCGAGCCGAACTTCTTCATCCTCGGCGCCAAGTCCTACGGCCGGAACAACACCTTCCTGATGCGGATCGGCTGGGAGCAGGTCGGGGAGGTGTTCGGGATGCTGGCGTCTCCGGCCTGACCGCCGGCTGTGACAGAATAGTGGGACCGGTTGGGGCAACCGGTCCTGCCCATGCGCGATTCGACCTTCCTGACCAGGGTTCTGCTGGAGAACTACAAGAGCATCGCGCGCTGCGACGTCTCTCTGTCTCCCCTGACCTTCCTGGTCGGTCCGAACGGTTCCGGCAAGAGCAACTTCCTCGACGCGCTGCGATTCGTCGCCGATGCCCTCAGGGCCGCTTTGGACCACGCGATCCGGGACCGGGGCGGGATCAAAGAGGTCCGCCGCCGGTCGAGCACCCATCCGACCCACTTCGGTATCCGGCTCGAGTTCGCGCTGCCGACCGGCCAGAGGGGGTTCTACTCCTTTCGCATCGGAGCCTTGCGCGAGGCGGGCTACGAGGTCCAGCGGGAAGACTGCATGATCACGGCGCCGGAGGCTTTGGGGCCCGACGCCCATTACAGGGTGGAGCACGGGGTGGTGGTGTCGACGAGCGTCTCGGTCGCTCCCGTGGCTTCAACGGATCGGCTCTATCTGGTCAACGCATCCGGTCTGCCTGAATTTCGGCCGGTATTCGAGGTCCTGTCCAATATGGGGTTCTACAATCTCAACCCGGACGAGATCCGCGACCTCCAGCCGCCGGACGTGGGGGAGATCCTGTCGCGGGACGGTGACAACATCGCGAGCGTCCTGAGACAGTTGTCAGCGCACAATCCCGAGGCCAAGGAGCGAATCGAGGAGTACCTCGGCAAAGTCGTCGCGGGAATCCAGACGGTGGATGCGAGGTCCATCGGCTCGAAAGAAACCCTGGAGTTCCGGCAGCAGATGGCGGGCTCCAAACATCCCTGGGGATTCCCCGCGTCCAGCATGTCGGATGGAACGTTGAGAGCCGTCGGCGTCCTGGTCGCGCTGTTTCAATCCTCCAATGGACAGAAGGCCGGGGTACCCCTCGTGGGGATCGAAGAGCCTGAGGTCGCTCTCCATCCCGCGGCGGCCGGCATCCTCCTGGACGCGCTCATGGATGCCAGCCGGCACACGCAGGTCCTCGTCACCAGCCATAGTCCCGAGCTGTTGGACAACTACCGGATCTCGGCGGACTCGATCCTGGCGGTGGTGGCGAACGGGGGCATTACCAGCATCGCGCCGCTGGACGAGGTCGGGCGGTCGGCTCTCCGCGATCGGCTCTACACCCCGGGAGAGCTACTGAAGCTCAATCAGCTCTCTCCCGATCCCGACGCCCTGGACCGGCTCAGCAACCACTTTTTCGCGACGTCGTGGCCATCGTCGAAGGATTCGCGGTCAGGTAAGCCCCCGGGCTAGACTCCTCCAGTCATGAAGTACTTCGGCCAGCCCGATTTCCAGCACGGCGAGGTGCCGGCGGTGGGCGTCCTCCTGGCGAACCTGGGGACGCCCGACGCGCCGGACACGCCGTCGCTGCGGCGCTATCTCCGCGAGTTCCTGCTCGATCCACGGGTCATCGAGATGCCGCGGGCGCTCTGGTGGCTGATCCTCCACCTGTTCGTCCTGCCCTTCCGGCCGGCCAAGTCGGCCGCGCTCTACAGGAAGGTCTGGACTCCCGAGGGCTCCCCCCTCCTCGTCATCACGAATCGCCAGGCGGCGGCTCTCCAACAGGTGCTGGCGCGGGAGATCGGCACGCCGGTCCACGTGGCGGTCGGCATGCGCTACGGCAATCCATCGGTGCGGTCGGCGCTGCGCGAGCTCGCCGGCGAGGGCTGCCGCCGCATCCTGGTGCTGCCGCTCTACCCGCAGTACGCGGCGGTGACCACCGGCTCGACGATCGACGCGGTGGCCGCCGAGCTGACGACCTGGCGATGG
>DASWRX010000057.1:0-5454 GCA_036402955.1 Thermoanaerobaculia bacterium | reverse complement strand
ATCTGCACGCCGCTGTGGGTATGCCAGTGCGTCCGCGCCGCCGGGCCGAACTCGACGCGGATGAGCTTGACCCCGCCGCTCCCCTCCGTGGGCATGGGCCGGAGGGTGACGTCGCCGGTGAAGTAACTCGGATTGCCGGGGCTGGTGGGCAGGGAGGCAGGGGAGATGACGTTCATGGAACCCTCGCAAAAGGTTGCCGCTGAGTATACTTGACGGCTACGAGTGGTCACCCTTATGATGTATTCGTGACTACCAATGCGGCAGCGGTGACCGTGGGCATCAAAGAGCTCAAGACGCGGCTCAGCGAATACGTGGGGCGCACTCGGGAGGGAGAGAGCTTCCTTGTGACGGACCGGGGCGAGCCCGTCGCGGAATTGATCCCCCTCAGCCCAGAGCGCCAAGCTCTCGCCAAACTTGCCGATGAGGGTATAGTCGAATGGACAGGGGGGAAGCCGAAAGGGTTGCGGGGTGTAGTGGTGCGCGGGGAGCCCATTTCGGAGACGATCATCCGGGACCGGCGGTGATCCTCTATCTCGATAGTAGCAGCCTGGTCAAAATCTACCTGGAAGAAGCCGAGTCAGATCTGGTCCGCGAGTGGGTCGGCGCGGCGGAAGCCATCGCTACCTCGCGGGTGGCGTATCCGGAAACGCTCAGCGCGTTCACTCGACGAAGGCAGCAGGGAGACCTCGATTCCCACGCCTTCGATCTTCTCCGAGAATCCCTTGACAGTGATTGGACTCGTTTCGTGCTGATGCCTGTCAAGGAGCGGAGAGCGGGTGCTCTCGCCGTTCGCCACGTGCTCCGCGGCTTCGACGCAATTCATCTCGCTGCCGTGTCGGATTTGCGAGAAGTCCTGACGGGGGATCGTGTTGTGTTTTCGTCCTTTGACGGAAGGCTGCTCCGGGCTGCTCGCGCGGAAGGCGTTGCCGTGCTCTTCCCGCAAGACGAGGACGCGCGCTGAGCGATTACCCTGGAGACCCCTGCCGCCGATCCGAGCCGCGAAAGAACCGGTACGCCCGGACGAGCGGCGCTATCCGCAGGAGCCGGTCGCGCAGTCTCCAGGTGGCGGTGGAGCGAAGCGTATGGATCTCCCCGCGCAGATGGATCGCCTCGGTCTCCAGACGGCCCCCCTCGCTGCTCAGACGGCTCTCCTCCAGGCTCAGGCGGGTGACCTCGGTGCTCAGGCGGGCCACCTCCAGCCCCAGTCCCTCGCGCTCGTCGAAATAGGGAGAGAGCCAGCGCAGATAGGCCGACGCGGCCCGGCTCTCTTCCTCGACCGCCGGATTCCTGTTCGCGGCTTCGGCGAGGACCTCCTCGTAGATCCCGATCATCCGGTCCACCGCCGCCTCGATTCCCGCCGTGGCGCGGATCCGCCGCGAGACCTCCGCGGCGTCCGCCGGGTCATAGCGCTCGATCTGGCTCGCCAGGAATTCCGGGGTGACCGGATTCCGCAGCGTCCGGATGCCGAAGTTGAGGGGACGCAGCCGGTCGAGATCCCCGCGGGTCACCAGCGGCCCCGCGCCGGCCTGATCGCAGAGCACGACCGCCGCGCCGACCGCCATCGCCTCGAGCGCCGCCCGGCCCTTGGCGAAGACGAGGTCGTAGCCGGGCAGCAGCTCCTCCGGTCGCTCGATGGAGACTCCCGAGGCGACGCCCACCACGTCGACGGCGATGCCGGACCGCGAGCAGGCCTCGCGCACCACCGGAAGGAACGTCCGCTCGCTCGCCTGGTTGCTGAGCACGAGGGCCCGCCGGGGCTTTGGCGGCAGGGGAGGGCGCGGCTGGAAACGGTCCAGATCGACGAAGTTGAGCGCCACCTCGACCCGCTCCGGCGGGATGCCCCGCTCGGAGACCAGCCGGTCCCGGGTGGTGAAGTCGACCGCCACGTAGCGGAGGATGCGGGGAAACCGCGGCGGCGTCTCCTCCCAGGGCTGCCAGCCGTGGCAGACGAAGAGGCCCGGGACGCGCGGGAAGTGGAGCATGGCGGTCATCGCGGCGAGGTGGTGCTGGCCGTGGATCAGGTCCGGCGGCTCGGCGACGGCGTTGAGGTCGTCCACCACGGGGATCGTGGCCGCCCGCAGGGCCGCGGCCACCCTGCCCAGGCGGGGGCTGAAGGCGATGGGAGAGTGCCCGCGCGCGAGGAGCCGCGTCGCCAATTCGAAGAGGTAGAGCTCGGAGCCCGCCCGCTGGTCGAGGGAGCGGTTGGTCAGCAGGATTCGCAAGCGATCAGATCCCCGCGCGCCGCACGCTGGCCGAGCGCCTCCGCCAGGGGAGCCATGTGGCTCCGGAAGCGGATCACCTCGCGATAGATTCCGGCCGCCACCTGCCTCTCGCCGTAGCTCTCGTAATAGGGGGGATGCGCGAACCGGCCGCCGATCTCGAGGCCATAGCGGACCGGCCGGAGGCATTCGACGCCGAAGGGAGCGCGGCCATGGCGCGCCAGGGCCCGCTCCACCTCGGCGGCCATCTCGGGATAGGAGCCCGCCGCCTGGAGCTTGCGCCCGAGGGCCGCGTCGTCGAGCTCCAGCCGGATCGCCTCGGATGCGTCCTCCGGCGGGCAGTCTCCCGGCGGACCTTCGAGCGGGAACTCGAAGTTACCGAGGCGCCGGCCCGCCTGCGCGAGCCGCAGGAGGGCCGCGTTGAGCAGCAGCCGGCAGGCGTCGTGGCCCGGGTTGAACCCCTCGACGGCGTCGCCCGCGACCTCGTCGATCCCGGCCGAGTCGAGGGCCGCCGCGAGCTCGTCGGCCAGGGCCGTGAAGAGATCGAGGTCCGGGACCAGGAGAGTCCGGTAGAGCTCCCGGTCCGAGAGGCGGCCGTAGATCGATCCCGGCGCCGCCCCCGCGCGCTCCAGGACCGCCGTGGTGGAGGCCAGGCGCGAGATCCCGGTGTGGCCGGAGCCGTCGGTCAACACGAACACCAGGGGACGGGTCCGCTCGATCCAGTGATGGACCCGCAGCTCGTGGCCGGGATGGGCGATGACCAGGGCGGCCCGGCGGTCACGACCGTTGACGAAGGCAGGCTCCGCGTTTGAGTTGGGCAAAATCGCTGGCTCGCTTTCAAAGGGGCCCTCATGGTGGCGCGAGATGGGGTTGGTGTCAACGCCGCTCGGGCTCGCCGGCCGCCGTGGGCTAAACTTCGGGGGATGACGGCTGCGATCGCATCGGCGGAGACATCGGTTGAGGCGAACGTCCTCACCACCCCCTACGACAGGATCTTCGACTGGGCCCGGCGCTTCGGCATCCGGCCGGTGCTGATCGGGCTCGGCTGCTGCGCCGCCGGGATGACGCCGGCCCTCGACCCCCGGCACGACCTGGCGCGCTTCGGCGCCGAGGTCTTCCGCTCCGCTCCCCGCCGGGGCGATCTGATGGTCGTCGCCGGCACGGTGTCGGAGAAGATGGCGCCCGTCCTGCGCCGGCTCTGGGACGAGATGCCGGAACCCAAGTGGTCGATCGCCCTCGGCTCCTGCGCCGCCTGCGGCGGTCCGTATCGCACCTATGCGGTCACTCAGGGGCTCGACCGCGTGATTCCGGTGGACGTCTGGGTACCCGGCTGCCCACCTCTGCCGGAGGCGCTCCTCCAGGGGCTCCTGCACCTCCAGAAGAAGATCGAGGGCGCGTCCCAGAGCGCGGGAGACCCCGCTTGAACGAGCCGGAGACTCCGTCTCCCGAGCCCGGCGGGGAGGATCTCCTCGCCGCGGATCTCCGGGAGGAGCTAGGCGATGACCTCGAGTCCGTCAGCTCCGCCGGAGGGGACCTGACGCTCCGGGTGCGGCGCGACGCCCTGGCCGCGGTCTGCGCCGGGCTCAAGGAGCGGCACGGCTTCACCTACCTGGTGGACCTCTGCGGCGTGGACTTCCCCCATCGGGAGCCGCGCTTCGAGGTCGTCTACCACCTCTACAGCTTCACGGCGAACCGCCGCGTGCGGCTCAGGGTGGCCACGGACGCGGCCGTGCCGGTGCCCTCCGTCAGCCGCGTCTGGCGCGCCGCGCATGGGCTGGAGCGGGAGGTGTGGGATCTCTTCGGCGTGCGTTTCGACGGCCACCCGGATCTCACCCGCATCCTGCTCTGGGAAGGGTTCGAGGGACACCCGCTGCGCAAGGATTTTCCCGTCGCGGGGATCGCCACCGGCGCGGCGAGGAAGACCCCGTGAGCGAGCCCTTGGACGAGTCCCCTATTGAACCGAGGATCGAGGCGGCGGTCGAGCCCATGGAGCCTGTCGTCGAAGCGCCCGCGGCGGAGCCGGCGGCGGATCCCCTCCTCCAGCGCGGGGAGGAGATGGAGCTCGGCTTCGGGCCCCAGCGCCCCGCCATCCAGGGCCTGCTGCGCCTGAAGCTCCGGGTGGACGGCGAGCGGATCGTGGACTGCCGCCCGGTGGCCGGCTACCTCCACCGCGGCCTCGAGAAGCTCTTCGAGCTCCAGCCGTTCGCGGAGAACGTCCTGCTGGCCGATCGCCTGGATTTCATGGCGGCGGCGGCGGCCCAGCTCGCCTACGTGGGAGCGGTGGAGAAGCTGGTGGGGATCGCGGCGCCGCCGCGCGCCCGCTTCCTGCGCACGATCTTCGCCGAGCTGGAGCGGATCGCCTCGCACCTGTACGGGCTCGCCACGCACGTCTCCGACGTGGGCGCCATGCCACCGTTCTTCGCGGCTCTCCGGGCCCGCGACGAGGTCCTCGATCTCTACGCGCTGTACTTTGAAGCTTATGCACCGGCGCTCGACGGCCTGCTCCCCGGAGGACTCCACCACGATCTGCCGGCGGGCTGGGTGGAGAGGTGCCGCGGGCTCGCGGAGCGCCTGCCGCATCGCCTCGACGAGATCGAGGGGTTGCTCACCGAGAACCGGCTCTGGAAGAAGCGGACGGTGGGGATCGGTGTGCTCCCTCCGGAGGTGGCGATCGATGCCGGGGTGACCGGGCCGGCGCTGCGCGGCAGCGGCGTCGCCTGGGACCTGCGCAAGGCCCTCCCCTACGAGGCTTACGGCGAGGTGGAGCTCGACGTGCCGGTGGGCAGGAACGGCGACGCCTACGACCGCTATCTGGTGCGGATGGCGGAGATGCGGCAGGCGAACCGGATCGTCGTCCAGTGTCTGGACCGGCTGCCGGACGGGCCGGTGCTGGCGGAGCGGCTGGCGGACCTGGTGGCGGCCCGGGATACCGAGGCCTACCACGCCGTCGAGGGGCCGAAGGGCGAGCTCGGCTTCTACATCGTGGGCGACGGAACGGCCAACCCCTACCGCTGCCATCTGCGGGCACCGTCGTTCGCCCACCTGCAGGCCCTGACCGAGTTGTGCCGGGGGGAGCTCGTCGCCGATCTGGTTACGCTCATCGGCACCCTGGACATCGCCTTGGGTGAGGCCGACCGCTGACCGCGGCGTCGCGGAGCGTCGGAATCTTCGGACGCGAGTTGGAAGTATCAAACGTTCCCGGTCCCTCGACGGACCGGTTCGATCGGAGTAGAAT
>DASWRX010000056.1:0-5540 GCA_036402955.1 Thermoanaerobaculia bacterium | reverse complement strand
TTGCTGATGGCGAGCCCCAGCCCCAGGCCGCCGAAGCGCCGGGTGATCGCCTGCTCCCCCTGCCTGAAGGCGTCGAAGATGTCCGTGAGCACGTTCGGGTCGATGCCGATGCCGGTGTCGGCCACCTCGACGACGAGCTGGGGGCCCGCCGGGGATTCCTCGCGCCAGGACCGCACGGTGATGGCGCCGCCCTCGGGGGTGAACTTGACGGCGTTGCTGAACAGGTTCCAGAACACCTGGATCAGCCGCGGCGTGTCCGCCCACACGGTGTGATCCTCGCCCGCCAGCTCGAGGGAGAGCCGCAGCTCCTTTTGGAGCAGATCGCCTCTCGCGGTCTGCAGGGCGTGGTCGATCACCTGCTTCAGGTCCGCGATCTCGCGGCGCAGCTCCACCTTGCCGCGGGCGATGCGGGTGAGGTCGAGCATGTCGTCGATCAGCCGCGCCTCGAGCTCCACGTTGCGCCGCATCATCGCCAGGCGGGAGAGCACGGGGGCGGGCAGGCCGTCGTCCTTCTGGAGCCGCGAGAGGGCGGCGAGCACGGGGGTCAGCGGCGTGCGCAGCTCGTGGCTGAGGGTGGCGAGGAAATGGTCCTTGGCCTGGTTGGCCGCCTCCGCCTCCCGGCGCGCCTTGTCCATCTCCAGCTCGGCGCGCCGGCGCGCCGTGATGTCCGTCAGGGTGATCACGCAGCCGAGGAGCCGGTCGTCGGAGGCGAGCAGCGGCCCGGCGCTCACCTGCAACCGGCAGCTCTCGCCGCCCGACAGGAGCAGCCCGGCCTCGATCCCCTGCACCACGCGTCCCGCGAAGACCTCGGCGAAAGGGATCACCGGCAGCCCCTCCAACCCGTCCCCGGCGAGCCGGAAGGCGCTCGAGAACCGCTCGCCCACGGGATTGCACGAGCACAGCCGCCGGGCGGCCAGGCTGGCGCGCAGCACCCGCTCTTGCGTGTCGCAGACCACGATGGCCTCCGTGGCGTGCTCGAAGATGGAGCGGGCGAGCTTCTCGTCGGCCACCAGTTGCTCGTTGCGCTTCTGCAGCGTCAGGTCGGTCACCACCAGGCAGACGGCCTCGACCTCGTCCAGCCGCAGCGTGCTGGCGGCCAGGTAGACGGGGGCCGGCTCGCCGCGGCTGAGGAACGCCATCTCCCCTTTGCCCGAGCCGTTCAATCCGGCGCGCAGGATGGAGTCGAGCTCCGCCCGGTCCGCCTCGCGCACGAAGCGGAAGAGCGAGCGGCCGATGACCTCCTCCAGCGGCGTCCCCACGATCTCGGCGAAGCGGCGGTTACAGTAGAGGATCACGCCGCCGGCGGTGAGGGTGACGGCGCCCTCGTGCATCTCTTCGAGGAAGATCCGGTAGGAGTGATCGGCGCCCTCCAGGGTGAAGACCTGCTCGCCCCGCGGCCCTTCCACCACCAGCGCGTCCACCTCGCCGCGGCTGATGGCCTGCAGCGTGTCCTCGGCCTCGACGAGGCGGGCCCGCAGCTCCTCGATCTCGGCCGCCAGTGCCGTCTCGTTCGTCATGTCCACTCCACCTACCGGGCTGCGGCGGCCGGCCGCAGGTCCAGGCCCGCCAGGATCCGGTCCCGGTCGGCAAGGTTGCCGATCAACCTCCGCAACGGCCCCGGAGCCTTCCGCACCAGGGTCGGCGTCACCATGATGTGGTCGCCGCCGGCGAGCGCCGGCTGCTGGTACATGTCGACGACCTGGAGCTGATACCGCCCGAGGAGAAATTCCTCGCAGACCTCGCGGATCTTGGCGATGGCGCGCAGCGAGTTCGGCGCCTTGCCCGTCACGTAGAGACGCAGGATGTACTCAGAGCACGCGGAGTCCGGAGAAGGCGATGTCGCGTCGACCTCTCCTGGCGATCCGATCGTGGTTTCATCCATGGTGAAGGGGAAAAAGCTTGCAATTTCCGAGCCGCTCGCGGAAGCGCCGGCGCGTCACCTCCGGAACGCCGCTCAGCCCGGAGCCGCCACGTCGAGCCCCACCAGCACGCGCTCCGTGTTGGAGAGATCGCCGATGATCCGCTTGATCGGCGACGGCAGCTCGCGGATCAGGGTGGGGATGGCGACGATCTGGTCCCGCCGGGCGAGCTGCGGATTCTCCATCAGATCGATCACCTCGATCCGGTACTGCCCGCTCATGTGCTCGTCACAGATCCGCTTCAGGTTGGCGAGCGCCACGATCGACTTGGGAGTCTGCCCCGCGACGTACAATCGCAAGTTCCACTTTTTGCTGTCCGGGTTCACGATGGCTGTCTCCGGGTGGAGCGCGGGCTCCCTTTCGACGGCGCCGGCGTTCTCTCCTCCGCTGCGATGGGATCTTCCGCGAGCATACCATTCTCGCCCTGGCGGGCGGAGGCGATGGCGGCGCGCTCGGTGAGCCGGTCCTGTTCCTGCCGCGCCACCTGGCGGATCCGCTTGGCCACCTCCTCCTCCTCGGTCTCGAGCTCGGCGCGCAGGCTGGAGATCTGCGCCTCGAGACCCGCCCGCCGGCGGTCGAGCCGGCGCTGCAGCGTCTCGATCTCCTCCCGGCGCAGGGCGGACTCGGCCCGCTCGCGCGCCTCCTGGCTGAGCCGTGCCGAGCCGGTCAGGATCCCCTCCGCCCCCACCGCCACGTTCACCAGCTCCACCCCGTGGCCGGTGAGCAGGAACTCGCGGATCTGGTTGGAGTGTTTCATGCCGCGCGACTTCAGCACGTAGAGTCCCCGGTTGCGCTCGCCGTTGCTCTCCAGGTTGCGCAGCGAGAGCCAGGTGTCCATCAGCGAGGAGACCCCCAGCTCGGTCGCGTTCTCGGCGTCGCCGTTCCCCGTCAGGCTGACGAACAGCGCCGTGACCTGGCGCGATTTCAGGAAATCGACCAGGCGCAGCAGCGCCGCCATCACTTCGTTCTCCGAGCCGACCGCCGAGAGATTGGACAGCGGATCGACGACGACCACCTGCGGGTCGAGCTCCTGGACCGCCCGGAAGATGGTGACCAGGTGCATTTCCAGCCCGAACAGCGTCGGCCGGCTGGCTTGGAACTCCAGCAGCCCGCGCTGTACCCACGGCTCGAGGTCGAGACCGACCGAGCGCATGTTGCGGACGATCTGGGCGGGCGACTCTTCCAGCGCGAAGTACAGGCAGCGCTCACCCCGCCGGCAGGCGGCGTCGGCGAAGTAGGCGGAGATGGTGCTCTTGCCCGTCCCCGCCGTGCCCGAGACCAGAATGCTGGTGCCGCGGAAGAAGCCCTGGCCGCCGAGCATCGCGTCGAGCCCCGGGATGCCGCTGGAGATCCGCTCCGCCGACGCGGAGTGGCGGAGCTGGAGCGCCGTCACCGGCAGCACGTCGAGCCCCAGCCGGTCGATGATGAACGGGTATTCGTTGGTGCCGTGCGACGAGCCGCGGTACTTGACGATGCGCAGCCGCCGCGTCGACACCTGCTCGTTGACCCGATGGTCGAGCAGGACCACGCAATCCGACACGTACTCCTCGAGCCCCTGGCGGGTGAGCTGGCCGTCCCCCCGCTCGCCGGTGAGGACGACCGTGACCCCCCGCTCCTTGAGGAAGCGGAACAGCCGCCGCAACTCGGCCCGCAGGATCGCCTGATTGCTGAAGCCGGCGAAGAGCGACTCGATGGTGTCGAGCACCACCCGCCTGGCGCCCACCGAGCTGATGGCGAAGTCGAGCCGCAGGAACAGCCCTTCGAGGTCGTACTCCCCCGTCTCCTCGATCTCGCTGCGCTCGACCATCACGGTGTCCATGGCGAGGAGCTCGCGCGCCACCAGATCGTCGAGGTCGAAGCCGAGGGAGGCGACGTTCTTCGCCAGCTCCTCGGAGCTCTCCTCGAAGCTCATGAACACGCCCGGCTCGCCGTACCGGGTGGCGCCGGCGACCAGGAACTGCATGGCGAACAGGGTCTTGCCGCAGCCGGGTCCGCCGCACACCAGGGTCGGCCGCCCGGCCGGCAGCCCCCCGGAGGTGATCTCGTCGAACCCGGGAATCCCGGTGAGAGCCTTCTGGATGCCGGGGATGGAGACCGGCGCTCCCTGATCGAGCTGGGTTTCTTCCATGGAGATCCGCCTCTGGCAGGAGGTGGTAGCCAAGAATACACTTCACGACACGCTGAGGATTGTATGTCCTGCCTTCAGGAGAGGGAAGAGCGGGCGATCGGACCCGCGGGTCCGAGAGCGCGACCCGGGAGCTGGCGAAGAGGACCCGCGGGTCGGAGACCGGGACCCGCGAATTGGCAAGCGCGACCCGGGGGTCGGAGACCGGGACCCGCGGGTCGGAGAAGTGGACCCAGGGGTCCGAGAACGGGACCCGCGGGTCGGAGAACAGGACCCGCGGGTCCGGAAACCTGACCCGCGGGTCGGCGGAGCGGACCCAGGGGGTCGGAGACCGCGACCCGCGGGTCGGAACGCCGGACCCGCGGGTCCGCTAGACGGCGTGGTAGACCGGCTCGCGCCTCTCGTTCAGGCCGACGACGAGAAGCTCCTGCGCGGAGGCCGCGGCGGGCTCCGCGGCGTCCCACAGCTTCCGGTAGAGCACCAGCCAGCGGCCGAAGAGGTAGACGACCTGCAGCTCGAAGTCGTCGACCGTGCGCGCGGACGCAGGGGGCTGGAACCGGCTCCTCACCACGTCGTCGTAGATCGCCCGCCGCGCGGCCTCGCTGAACCGTTGCAGATCGAGCCCGCGGCCCTGCCGCCCCGGCAGGTCTCCCGCGGGGAGCGGCCGCCGCGCCCGCCGCCACTCCCGGCGCAGCCGCTCGGGCGTCACCGCCGCCGCCGTCTCCAGCCTCTCGATCAGCGGCCCGAGATCGAGCGCCAGCCCTTCCAGCGCCACCGCCAGGTCCGCCGCGGGGGTATAGGGCTCGGCCAGCTCCGTCATCGCCGCCGGGACCTCCGGCAGCCGCCGGCGCAGGGCCACCGTCCGCTCGCGCAGGTCGCGCAGGCCAACGAGAAGCTGCTGGGCCTCTCGCGCGGCATCCTCTCCCGTCCGTCCCTCGTCCGCCATGATCTCCTCCTGCGTGCCGGCGTCGCCGAATTCCAGAACGGCAGCCGATAGCCATTTATAACTCTGAATGCAAAACATGTCAAGACGTGCCGAAACGGGGTGATCGCTTGCGGTTCTCTTTCGGAACGGCTATGCTCCCGCTCCAAATGACCCCGGAATCGCAGCACATGTTGAACGTGCTCAGGTCGGCCATCCGTCTCCTGGGCTACAACTACTCGGACGTGGCCAAGACTCTGGGAGTGGGCAGCGGCTATCTGAGCCGGCTGTTCGCGGGGAAGATCGCCCTGAAGTTCGACCACGTGGTGAGCATCTCCCGGGCGATCGGCTTCGAGCCCGAGGAGATGCTCCATCTGGCCTATCCGGCGCTGCGGAAGCCTCCCAGCCAGGCGGCGGCCCGCTACCGGGAGCTCGCCGCCAGCGGCGAGCCCACCTGGCCGCCCGTGTACCGCCCTCCCGCCCTCCCGGCGGACACCGTGGGTCCGGCCGATCTGGAAGCCGCGGTGGCGAAAGCCCTCAAGAAGCTCTTCGCGCCTCCCCCGCCCCCCCAGCC
>DASWRX010000055.1:0-2312 GCA_036402955.1 Thermoanaerobaculia bacterium | reverse complement strand
GCGCAGCCGCCCGTCGGCGTTGGCGAACTCGGCCTCGGCGAAGAAGGTCCGCGTCGCCGGATCGATCACGCCGCCCACCGTCTTGATCCGGCCGGTGAAGGTCTCGCCGGGATAGGGATCGACGTGCGCGGTCACCGTCCGTCCCGTCCGCAGCTCCCCGAGGTAGCGCTCGGGGATGCTGAAGCGAAGCTTGAGCGGCGCGGTCTGCTCGATGACGAAGGCGACGCCGGCCTCGCCGAGGCGCTGGCCCACGTCGGTGCGGCGCTCGGAGACCACGCCGGTCATCGGCGAGCGCATCACGGCGTCGGCCAGGTGCTGCTTGGCGAGCGACAGCGCGGCCTCGGTCGAGGCCCGCGCGGCCTGGGCCTGCGAGTAGATCGACTGCGAGCGGTCGAACGTCGCCTGCGGGATCGACTCGTTGCCCAGCAGCCCCTTCTTGCGCTCGAAGTCGCGGCGGGCCTCCTCCTCGGCGGAGCGGGCGCGCGCCAGATCCGCCTCGGCCCGCTGGACCTCGATCCGGAAGTAGTCCGTCTCCAGCGTCAGCAGCGGCTGGCCGCGGCCCACCCGCGAGCCGGCGTCCACGTAGACGGCCGCCACCCGGCCGGGCTCCTTGGGCGCGACCTCGGAGCGCGACGGCGAGACGAACTCGCCCGTGGGCTGGAGGTCCGCGAGGCTGGTGACGCTCGCGGCGTCCTTCGCCGCGGATGCCGCGGATGCCGCGGACGTTGCGGCCGTCGGGGCGGCCTTGGCCGGCGCGGCGAGGCTCGCCACGTCGGCGGGCAACGGCTGCAACGGCTGCGCGGCCGCCGTCTTGTCGGCCGGCTTGTCCTCCGTCTTCTTGCCGCCGGCGCAGGCCACGGCCAGCAGGACGGCCGCGGCGAGCGCGAGATGCTTCGTTCTCATTGCGCACCCTCCTGGGTGAGAATCAGGGTCTTCAGGGTTCCGGCCGCGGACCAGACGTTCACTTCGGCCAGGTCCCGGTTCACGGTGCCGTTCACCACCGCCCGGCGGGCCGAGGCGAGGGCGGTCTCCGCGGTCTGCAGGTCGAGCGAGGTCGCCTCCTGGGCCCGGTAGAGCTCGAAGCTCTGGCTGTATTCGGCCTCGGCCGCTGCGAGCTGCTCGCGGGCGAGGGCGAGGTCCGTCTCCGCCGTCTTCAGCTCGAGCAGCGCCTGGAGCACGTCCTCCCGCACCTGCCGCCGGGCCTCCGCCAGGGCGATCTCGGCCTGCCGCTGCTGCTCGCGGGCCACCGCCACCCTGGCGGAGATCTCGCCGCTGTCGAAGAGCGGCATCGTCAGGCGGATGGTCAGCGCCGCCGTCTGGTCCGCCGGGAACGACGTCCGTTGCCGGAGCACGTCCGCCTCGGCGCGCACCGTGGGCAGGCGGGCGGCGCCCTGCTTGCGGGTCTCGAGCTGGGCGATCTGGAGCGCCAGCTCGGCCCGCAGGACGCTGGGGCGGCTCGCCTCGGCCTGGGTCACCAGCGTCGCCGCCGGCGGCAGCGGCGGGAACTTGAGGTCCGGCGGCTGGACCTGGACCGGCTCTCCCGGCAGCCCGTCGAGGGCGATGTCCAGGCGCAGCCGGCTGGCCGCCAGGTCCCGGCTCTGCTGCGCCGAGGCCAGCGCCCGCTCGGCCGCCTTCTGGTCCGTCTCGGCCCGCAGCACGTCCACCCTGGTCTGCTCGCCCGCTTCGTAGAAGGCCTGCGCCTGCTTGCGGCGGCGCGCGGCCAGCTCCAGGTTCTTCTGCTCCACGTTCACCAGGTCCTGCCCCTGCACGATGCCGAGATAATCGGACGCCGTCGCCAGCAGGACCGTGTCCTCCGCCGACCGCAGCCCGCTCTGGTTGCTGGTCACCAGCAGGCGGCTCTGGCGCAGCGCCATCAGCTCCCGCTGGCCGGCGTAGATCGGCTGGCTGAAGTTGATCCGCGCCGTCCAGTCGTTCCGCGGCAGGATGGTGGCCCGGAAGCCGTTGACGTCGAAGGCGACCTCCCGGCTGTTGCGGGTGGCCGAGGCGTCGAGGTCGGCGTGCGGCAGGATCGACGTGCGGAGCTGGCGCACCTGCGCCTCCGAGGTCGCCACCTGCGAGCGGGCCGTGGCCGTGCTCGCGTTCGCATCCAGGGCCCGGCGGAGCGCCTGCTGGAGCGTGATGGGCCGGGTCACCGGCCGATCTTGGGCGCGGGCGGCCGCGCAGGGCAAAAACGTCAACAGCGAGAGGACGGCGGCGATTCCTGCCCGCCCCTCGCGGCGATTCTCAGCGGATGCCATGGGATGTCACCTCCCGACTCCTTCTTTCCATGCCGGCTCAGCGTATGAGGGCGC
>DASWRX010000054.1:0-40869 GCA_036402955.1 Thermoanaerobaculia bacterium | reverse complement strand
CGTGCGCGCTCCCCGCGGCTCCGAGATCTCCTGCCGCGGCTGGCAGCAGGAGGCCGCTCTGCGGATGCTGATGAACAACCTCGATCCGGAGGTCGCCGAGCGGCCGGAGGAGCTGGTGGTGTATGGCGGGTCCGGGAAGGCGGCGCGCAACTGGGAGTGCTTCGAGGCGATTGTCGAGACGCTGAAGCGCCTGGGGAACGAGGAGACGCTGCTCGTCCAGTCCGGGAAGCCGGTCGCCGTGTTCAAGACCCACGCCGAAGCCCCGCGCGTGCTGATCGCCAACTCCGTGCTGGTGCCCCACTGGGCCACCGCCGACGAGTTCCGCCGCCTGGAAGGTCTCGGCCTCACCATGTACGGCCAGATGACCGCCGGCTCGTGGATCTACATCGGCACCCAGGGCATTCTCCAGGGCACCTACGAGACCCTCGCCGAGGCCGCCCGCCAGCACTTCGGCGGCTCGCTCGCCGGCCGGCTCACCGTCACCGCCGGCCTCGGCGGCATGGGCGGCGCCCAGCCGCTCGCCGTCACCATGAACGAGGGGGTCTGCCTGGTCGCCGAGGTGGACCGCTCCCGCATCGAGCGCCGCCTCGCCACCCGCTATCTGGACACGGTGGCGCCCGACGTCCCGACCGCCGTCGAGCGGGCACTGGCGGCCCGCGACCGCCGCGAGGCGATCTCGATCGCCGTCGAGGCCAACGCCGTCGATCTCCTGGAACACCTGGTGGCGATCGGTCTGGTGCCGGACGCGCTGACCGACCAGACCTCCGCCCACGACGCTCTCCAGGGCTACGTGCCGCACGGTATCCCTTACGCCGAAGCCCTGCGCCTGCGCCAGGACGACCCCAAGGCCTACATCGACCGCTCCATGGCCTCGATGGCGGCCCACGTGCGCGCCATGCTCGCCTTGCAGGAGCGGGGCGCCGTCACCTTCGACTACGGCAACAACCTGCGCGGGCAGGCGCTGGCGGCGGGGGAGGCGCGCGCCTTCGACATCGGCGGCTTCGTGCCGCTGTTCATCCGGCCGCTGTTCTGCGAGGGCAAGGGGCCGTTCCGCTGGGCCGTCCTCTCCGGCGATCCGGAGGACCTCGCGGCCACCGACGAGGCCATCCTCGCCACCTTCCCGCACGACGCGGCGCTGGCGCGGTGGATCCGCCTGGCCCGCGAGCGCGTCGCCTTCCAGGGGCTGCCGGCGCGCATCTGCTGGCTGGGCTACGGCGAGCGCGCCAAGGCGGGGAAGGTGTTCAACGATCTGGTGGCTGCGGGCAAGGTGAAGGCGCCGATCGTGATCGGCCGCGATCACCTCGATTGCGGCTCGGTGGCCTCGCCCAACCGCGAGACGGAAGGGATGCGCGACGGCTCGGACGCGATCGGCGACTGGCCCATCCTCAACGCCCTGCTGAACGCCGTCAACGGCGCCACCTGGGTCTCCTTCCACCACGGCGGCGGCGTGGGCATCGGCTACTCGCTCCACGCCGGCATGGTGATCGTGGCCGACGGCACCGAGGCGGCGGCGCGGCGGCTGGAGCGGGTCCTCACCGGCGATCCGGGCATGGGCGTCGTTCGCCACGCGGACGCGGGCTATCCCGAGGCGATCGCCTGTGCCCGGGAGCGCGGCGTGGACCTGCCGATGGTGCCCAAGACAACCCCAAAGACGTCCCCGCCGTGAAACACGAGCCGGCGGCGATCGCCGCGGCCGAGATCCTCCTCGTGGCCGGCCTGGTGGCCGCGCCGCTGCTGGCGGACGGCTGGGCGGCGTTCGCCGCGCTGGCCCTCTCCCTGATCTGGCTGTGGCTGCGTCCGGCCCGCGAGCGGCGGCTCGCCGGCCCCATCCTGGCGGTGGCCGTCGCCGCGCTGGCCGCCGGCTGGGCGTCCGGCCTCCTGGAGCGCGCGCCGCGGACGGAGCGGATCCGCCAGACGCGGCAGGAGTACGCCCGGCTCTGGGACGAGCTGCGGGCCGAAGCCCGCACGGCGGCGGTGGCCGTGCGCGGGGCGGCCGACGACACGCCGCAGGCGCGCCTGAACGCCTTCAGCCGGCTGTCGAAAGTCGATCTCGGCCAGGGGAAGGGGCGGCGCGCCCTGCTGTTGCTCGATCCCGACGGCGTGCCGGTCGCCTGGGCGGGAGAGGGATTGCTCCACGAGTTGCTGCCGGATCTGCTGCCGCGGTCCGGCCCCGCCTACCGGGCGAGCTTCAGCGCCGTGACGTTGCTGGTCGTCGAGCCGCTCGGCAACGATCCCCGGCCGTGGCGGGTGGCCGCCGGCGTCAGCTTCCCCACGGACGCGCTGCCGTTCCCGCCCGGGCGGCAGGCCCGCTGGACGCTGGTGTCCGATCCGGCGCAGGCGGCGCCCGGAACCGACGTCGTGCGGCTGCTGGGCGCTCCCTTCCTGGTGATCGAACGCAACCCGCCACCCGTGCCGGCGGCCGGCTGGCCGCCGGCGGACCGCGTGGCCTGGGCGGCTCTCGGCCTGGCCCTCCTGCTGGTCGCCGTGCTGCGCCTGCTGCGTCTCGATCCGCTGGGCGGCGGACCCCTGGCCGACGACCGGCCGGCGCGCCTCGTCAGCCCGCTCGCGGCGGGCGGCGTGATCGCGCTGGGAGCGGCGATGGAGATGTCTCCGCGGTCCCTGCTGCCGCTGCTGGCGGGGCTGGCGGTGGCGGCCCTGGGATTGCGGGCGCGCTTCTGGGAGGGGGATCGCCTGCCGGCCTGGCTCAAGGGCGCGTTGGCCGCCCTGCTGCTCCTGCTGGCCGCCTGGGGTCTCCAGCGCCTCTGGGGACCGCCGCTCGACCTCTCCGGCGGCATCCTGGTCTCCACCGAGGGGTTCGCCCTGCGGCTCGGGCTCACCGGCGCGGCGTTCGGCCTCTTCTGCCTCGCCGGAACGCGCCGGGACCGGCCGGCGGCGCCGCCGCGCGACCGGGTGGCCTGGCTGGCGGTGGCCCTGCTCCTCGGCGGCGCCGTGCTCTGCGATCAGCCGCTCCTCGGCGTGCCGCTGCTCGCCGCCGGCGGCGCTCTGGCCGCCTCCTGCGCCGACCCGCGGCGGCTGCAGGAAGGGCTCGCCCTCGTCGCCCTGCTGCTGATGGCGGTCTTCGCCGCCGCCGGCGCCTGGGAGACCGTCTACCGGCTGCGGCTGCGCGAGTACGCCGGCCGCGAGCTGCTGGCGCGCCTGTCGCCGCCGACGGGCGCGGAGATCGCGTCGGTCTCCCGCCGGGCGCGTGAATACTTCGCGGGCTTCGATCTGCAGCGGGTGGTCCTCCGCGCTCCCGCCGGCCTCGACCTCGAACGGCAGGATCTCGCCTGGGCCCTGTGGAAGAACTCGCCGCTCGCCCGCCATCACTCGCTCTCGGCGCTGGTGGTGCAGAGCGACGGCGCCCCGATCTCCTCCTTCTCGTTCGGCATGCCGCTGAACGATCAGGGGATGGTCGACACCGACCGCACCCGCTGGGAAGACCTGCGCCTGCCCCTCTGGGAGGGCTCGCCCGAACGCCCCGAGCGCGTGACCCTGCGCTTCGCCGGCAAGCCCTGGGGAACCATCCTCTACTGGCTGATGCCGCGCCCGGGCTTCGAGGTCCACGACCGGCGGCCCCTCAACGAGGTCGACGTCGGGCTGCTCAAGGGGGGATCGGCGGCCGGCTCCGTGGAGGACATCGCCCAGCCGGCGCTCTACGCCCTCTACACGCCGGACGGCCGCAGCGCCCTCTCGCCCTGGGAAGAGGAGCCGCCGCTGCCGCTCAAGATCCGCCAGGCGGCCAAGGGACGGTTGGCGCAGGGCGTGACCGAGACCCCCGCCGGCCGCGCCCGCTTCTGGGCTCGCGGCTCGGATCAGGGCTGGGAGGTGATCTACCTGCCGTTCCCGGGGCCGATCGAGGCCCTGGAGCGCACCGGCAACTGGAGCCTGGGCGTGCTGTTCCTGCTCGCCCTGGCCGCGCCGCCGCTGCTGCTGCTGGCGCTCCCCCGCGCCACCTTCCGCGACATCGTGCGGCGCACCCTGCGTTCCTACTCCAAGCGCCTGATGATCGTCTATACCCTCCTCCTGCTGATCCCGCTCCTGCTGCTGTATTTCGTGCTGGTGCGGTCGGTGCAGGAGCGGCTGCGCCGCGATCAGCAGACGGCCGGCCAGGCGGCCCTCAACTCGGCGCAGCAGAGCCTGGGGCAAAGGCTGCTCGAGATGTCACCCGGCTTCGGCGTCGACAAGCTGTTCGGCGACCAGTTGCTGATCAAGCTCTCCAGCGTCGTCCGCCACGAGGTGAACCTCTACTGGGGGAGCGCCCTCTACGCCTCCAGCCGGCACGAGCTGTTCACCGCCGGTCTGCTCCCCAAGCGCATCCCCGGCGCCATCTACCGCAACCTGGCCCTCCTCGGCTACGGCCTCGACTCGCGCATCAACCGCGTGGGGGACACCGACACCACCTATCTCGAGATGTACGCCCCCCTGCGCCTGCCGGGCGGCTCCGCCAACGACCGGCTGTTCCTCTCCATGCCGCTGCTGGCCCAGCAGGAAGAAGGGGCGCGCCAGCTCGCGCAGCTCCGGCGCCAGGGTCTGCTGGTCACCGCCGCCCTCTTCGCCCTGCTGGTGGCCGTGGGCCGGCGGCTGGCGCGGAACTTCACCCGGCCGCTGATGCAGCTCGTCGAGGGCACCCGGCGCATCGCCGCCGGTGCTCCCTCGCTCGACCTCGCGCCGAGCGAGCTGGAGCTGGCCCTGCTGGTGAACGCGGTGGACGAGATGGCGCGCAAGATCGCCGACGCCCGCGAGGGATTGGTGCGCGAGAAGCAGGTGGTCGAGCGGATGGTGGAGAACATCACCTCCGGCGTCATCTCCGTCGACCGCGAGCGGCGGGTGCTGATGCACAACCGGGTGGCGGCCGAGCTGCTCGGCACCACGGTGGGGGAGGGCCTGGAGGAGGCCCTCTCGCGCTCCGAGCGGCTGCGGCCGGTGGCCGAGTTCCTGCGCTCGGCCGACTCCGAGATGGCCCGCGCCGCCGTGCGCCTCGCCGGGGCCGACGGGGCCGAGGGAGGAGGGGAGCGCGAGTGGTCGCTGGTCTGGGTTCCCGTGCCCGGCGCCGGCGAGCCCTCGGCGCTGCTGGTGGTCGAGGACGCCACCGAGGTGCTGCGCAGCCAGCGCCTGCTCGCCTGGGCGGAGATGGCCCGCATGATCGCCCATGAGATCAAGAACCCGCTCACCCCCATCCGCCTCTCCACCGAGCACATGATGGAGGTCTACCGGCACGATCCCGAGCACTTCGACCGCGTCTTCGAGCGTTGCACCCACAACATCCTGACCCAGGTGGACGAGCTGCGCTCGATCGCCTCCGAGTTCTCGGCCTACAGCTCGATTCCGCGCATCGACCCCAAACCGGCCGACCTGGTGGCGAGCATGGCCGGCCTGGTGGAGGGCTACCGCGCCGCGCCGCCGCCGGGAGTCTCCGTCGACTTCGAGCCGGACCGCCGCGAGATCGTCACCCGCTTCGACGCCAAGCTGCTGCACCGGGCCGTGCGCAACCTGATCGAGAACGCCCTGCGCGCCACCACCACCTCCGGCGGCAAGGTGACCGTGCGGCTGGACCAGCGCAACGGCCTCGCCAGCATCGCCGTCCTGGACTCCGGCCCGGGCGTCCCCCCCGAGCTCCTGCCGCGCATCTTCGATCCCTATTTCTCCACCCACGACACCGGCACCGGCCTGGGGCTCCCCATTGCCCGCCGCATCGCCGAGGAGCACGGCGGCGCCATCACCGCCCGCAACCGTCCGGAAGGGGGGTTGGAGGTGGTGGTGACGCTGCCGGTGTAAGGTGCGCCGTTTTCGGTGGTAATCTTCCCTCATATCCGTCCATAGAATCATGAGAATTCTGATGCTTCGACCCTGCGGAGTCCTGGCCCTCCTTCTCGCGCTGTCACCCCTCACCGTCGGGGCCCAGGGTGCTCCTGCCCCTGCTCCTGCCCCTGCCGCCGCTCCCGCCCCTGCCACGACTCCCATCAAGGTGCTGGAGGCCGACGGCGGCAAGATCACCCTGACGGCGAGCCATCCGGCGCTGGCCCAACGTCTCTTTCTGATGAATCAGACCGGCAAGCCGCAGAAGGTCACGCTGGCGGTCAGCGACCTGCGAAGCAGCGCCGGGAAGCCGGTCCGGCTCGACCTGACCACGCCTGGGCCCCTGTCGTTGACTCCCTACCAGGCGCAGACCGTCGAGCTGAAGGGGACGTTCGCCGAGGTCGGGGAGCTGACCGGGCTGTTGACCCTGCAGATCGAAGGCAGCGCCCAACCCCAGCAGTACACCCTGGTCGTGAAGCGCGAAAAGGGAGCGCAGCAGATCGACGTCGACGCACAGTCCGACCCGCCGGCCTATCGCTGGCCGTGGGGCACGACGACCTCTGTCCGGCTGCAACTGGCCGAGACGACCGGAGAGGTCGCGGCCTTCCAGTTGCCGAAGCTTCAGAACCTCCTGGTGAACGTCTCGGATACCTACAAGTCGGGCGCGTCCTACACGCGCACCCGGCTTTTCCTGCCGCCCGGGAGCGGCGCCCTCGCGACCAACCCGCCAACGCTGCCGCCGTGGGGGTCGCTCGGGCTCCGGATGCAGATCGAAGGGCTCCACGGCACGGGCAAGTACGAGGGCACCGTCCGGGTGGCGACCCCGAACGGGCCGCAGACCAAGCCTTTCATCCTTTTCATCAAGGACTTCTGGCTCTATGCGGCGCTGGTGATCCTGGCCGGCGTGTGGGCGTCCTACTGGCTGCGCCGCTGGTTCGCGGTCGGCCGGCCTCAGGCGCTGGCCGAGTACCAGATCGGGATCGTGCTGCAGCGCGTTCAGATCGCGATTCCCGACGTCACCAGCGCGGTGCGCCAGGCCCTGGAGACGGCGCTCCAGGACCTTCATCGCGCGACCCTCCTCGATCCGGGGACCGACATCAAGGCGGACTTGCAGACGGCCAACGACCAGCTCGAGAACTATCTCGCCATCGAAGCCGTCCTCGCCCTCCGGTCGCAGCTCGGAGACCTGGTGCCCGACAAGGACCAGCGGGACATCATCATGGTGCGGCTCAATGCTCTCGACCAGAGCGTCCAGGACGGGAAGCTGCGCGCGCTGACGAACGAGGCGGGGAAGAATGCCCTCGTCGCCGAAGCGACCTCGCTTCGCGGGGACCTGGTGGCCGGAGCGGGGAAGGCGCTCGAAAACGCGGTGGCCGCGCTCACGGCGAACGTCCTTGCCGAACGCGCCGCCTTGGGTGCCGGAACGCTGCCGGCGGCCGACAAGACGTCCCTCGCCGCTCGGCTCGACGACGCCAACGCCCACCTCGCAACGGCGACGCGCAAGCTGGCGGACAGCCGTGCCGCGGCGGGCCAGGCGGCCACCGACCTTCTGCAGCAGGGATGGCAGGAGTATGAAGCTGCGTCGACGAGCTACCTGGCGGCCGCCGTCGGGCGCTTCCGGTCCGAGCTCGCCGAGCAGACCCAGCCGCCGGTCGGCATCGAGGCCACGGCCTGGCAGAGTCTTCAAAAGGAGCTCCTGGCGGCGCTTCCCGCCAATGCCACGGCCGCGCAATACGCGGATGCTCGGCGTCACTACCTTGACGCGGTGCTCGGGGGTCTCGAAAAGCAGGCAGGAGAGGATGCCCGGACCGCTGGTGGAGATCCTGCTGCGGCGGCCGACCTGAAGGCGGTCGCGCAGGCCGCCGCCGCCGCTCGGGAGAAGCTGAAGGGCGGAGGGGAGGTCACCGCGGCCGAGGTCGAGAAGCTGCGTGCCGACTACCAGTCGGCGATGGCCCGTTTGACCCCCGCGCGCCAACAGGCGTTTGCCCGTGGGGACGCCGCTCAGATCGCCGAGGCCGCCGGCGGGCGCCCCGGGGCTCCCCAGGTGGGAGGGGATCCGGCCAGCCTGGTGGATACGCCGCAACTGCCGCGTGCCATCGGCTCCATTCGCGCTCCCATGGACATCATCGCTGACGTGCAACGCCACGACCGGATCGTCGCCTGGATCGTCAGCGCGGTCTCAGTGCTCGTCGGCTTGCGCGTCCTCTGGGCCGCGACCCCGGCGTTCGGGAGCCTGATCGACTACATCGGCGCTTTCCTGTGGGGCTTCGGGCTGCACGAGCTCAACAAGATCACCATGCCGGACGGGCTCGCGAAGCTGGGGCTGGTCTTTCCCCAGATAAAAAGCGGCGGCTGATGGAATCTCAGCAGCGCCTGGTGCACGTAAAGACGCACGATTCGTTGTCGCAACTGTAGGTGGGTGGACACGAAGGGCTGACGATTCCGCCCGTCACGCCACCCAGACGCTCGCTTTCGAGCGCTCTCAGAGTTTCTCTGGACAACTGCAGCTTCTTCAGGCTCTTCTTCATGGGTTCCTCCTGTGAGAGAACGCCATTCTACTCCTGACTCGCCTTGAACGCTCGGGCGCCCACACCGCACCCTCAGGGCGCTCCGGCCTGGAGCGCCGCCAGGAAGTCAGACGAGCCAGGCGGATCGTCCGTGGCGTGCGGATGGATGTCCGACCGCCGGCGGCGGCCAACACGTAGGGGCTCCATTACAAGCCCGGAGGAGGGCGGCATTAACCATTCTCCCTGAAATGGTGTCCGGGATCTCTGTGGGCAACCTACGACATCCGGATAGTCCAGGAACTCGGGAAGTCTCAGTCCCAGTTAGGCGCGCGTGCCTTGCCCGTGAGTTTGATAGCTGTTTGCAGAGTCTTAACGAACGAAGGAGGAACTGCTATGTCTAATTGCTCAGCGCGATCACTTCTGGCAATCATTGTAGGGTTGGCTATTCCTGGCTTCGCCTTTGGCGTAACAGGCGAGGAGGTGCTAGCAGCGCTACAAAAGAAATACACCCTCACGAAGGTCAACTCGTGGACTGGGAATATCGCCACGCCGGGTACGATGCTCGTGGTGCAAAGAGAAGGTCTGGTCGCAGCAGATCCAAAAGCATTCGCAAAGCTCACCAAGATCAAAAATGGCGAGTTGGTGAGTAGCGGAGGTGGCGTGCTTCTGGGAGGCTCCAGTGGCCACGACATCAAGCCCGGAGACAAGGTGTACTTCTATGACTTTTCTCCCCTACGCAGCGGCTTTTTCGTCAAGGTGATGACGGTTGCCACTTATGATGTAGTAAATCGTGGTACATCAAGCTCTCAGCACGGTGTGTCAACCATAGAATTCAATTTCGACGGCGGGCTGGATGCGATCAATGCCGATGCGGCGCTCGACGCTTTTTCGAGGTGGTTCAAGACAGACCAGGAAGCAAGCGAGAGCCGCACCGTCAAGCTTGGGCAAACACCGGCCGAAGTCGAAGCAATTCTGGGGGCACCAGAGAAGCGGATCGACCTCGGGGCGAAGAAGGTATACGTCTACAAGGACATGAAGGTAATCTTCGTGGATGGCAAGGTAAGCGATGTTCAGTGACAGGTTCCGCTGAGGGTTAGGAATGCCAGGCGGCTCTGGATCATCAGAGGTTCCAGCAACCATGAAAGAGCGGGAACACCACATCCCTTATCTCATCTTCATGCTGATCCTCAGCATCTATGCCGTCGTAGCTCTCGCAGTATCTACTTTTCTCAAGTTATCTCCAGACACCCATACTATCTTGGGTTACGCCGACACCTTGGTCTGTGCGGTGTTTCTCGTCGACTTTCTCTTCTCGCTGGCGAGAGCCCAGAACCGAGGCCGCTACCTTGCCACTTGGGGCTGGCTGGACTTGCTCTCGAGCATTCCGGCGGTCAACGCACTGCGCTGGGGCCGGGGAGCTAGGATTCTCCGGATTCTTCGGGTCCTCCGCGGAATCAAGGCGACCAAGATTGTAAGTGAATTCATCCTCTATAGGCGTGCACACAGCGCCTTCCTCGCTGCTCTCCTGGTCTCACTTCTCCTCATCGTCTTCTCTGCCTCCGCTGTACTACAGTTCGAGTCCGGTCCGGAAGCCAACATTCGTACTCCAGAGGACGCTGTTTGGTGGGCCGTCGTGACCATCACGACTGTTGGATATGGTGACAAGTACCCTCTCTCTACCGAAGGCAGGCTGATCGCAGTGTTGCTGATGACCGCCGGGGTTGGTCTCTTTGGTACGTTCTCGGGCTTTGTTGCAGCGTGGTTCCTTGAAGCCCCAGGGCGCACTTCCGCCCAACTAGACGCACTTCACTGCATTCGCGACGAAATTCGGGAACTACGGGAAAGGATCGATTCATCCAAGGCCGCTGAAGAGCCACCTAACCCTGGGGCTGCACCCGGCGGCTAAGGCCGCCGGTGAGCTACTCGACGAGGTACCACCCGAGTAGTTGAGCGTAGCAACTGTCTTCGCCGTTCTGATAAAATGGGCGCGAGATGCCGCAGCGGCGCAGAAAAGCAGCCCATGGGGGCGGGGAACTCAATGGAGTCAGCAGCTTGAACTCAGCCACACCGCGGTCCGATGGGTCGCTGTCGATGCTCCTCGGAGTCTGCTCCCTGAGCCTGGCTCTCGTGGTCATCACCGCAGCGAAGTATCGCTTCAGTGGCTTGACGACGGGTCTGTCAATCCTTGGATTCGTGTCCCTACTCGCGACGCTCGCGTTTCTATGGTTTGCCGGGCGGCGAGCAATCCGGCGTTCGGACAAGTCGGTCGCGCTTCGGTCCATGAAGGCCGGTCTGGCTCTGGGCCTGCTCTGGGTGGTGGAGATTTCGATCAATAACCTCATCGCGCCGCCGCTCCCCGGCCGTGACATCGTGGACGATCTTTTCTGGGCGGCCATCGCTGCGGGGATCCTTGTTCTTGCGGTAGTGTCGGTTCGCAGGACCGGCCGCCTGACCGACGGTATCGAAGCAGGATTCTGGGCGGGTTTGGCGAGCGGTATGGTCGCCTGCTGCACCGCACTTCTGCTGATCGTGTGCGGGATGCGGTTCATCACTGGTGACCCGGTGAATGTCAGCGAATGGGCCGCGAGGGGAGGCCAGTCTGGTGCTCCGAGCATGGCCGCCTACTTTGCCTTCGAAACCCTCGCCGGGGCACTGATGCATCTCATCGTGCTGGGTGTCCTGCAGGGAGTCTTGCTGGGTGTGCTGGGCGGCGCGGCAGGTAAGGCCGCAATCTCTCTTAGGAATCCTAGATGATTCGAATAACTCTCGCTGGCCTGACGGGCTCCAGAAGCCGCCGCCCTGTCGCAAACTCCGGCGAGGTTGCGGCATCTCCCTGGGCTTTGCGACGCCTCCGGAGGCTTTGCGACGCCTCCACCGGATTTGCGACCGCTCCCGCCACTACGCGACGTCTCCAGGGACTACGCGACGCCTCTCCGGACATTGCGACGCCTCCAGCCAATACGCGACGCCTCCGCGAAGTTTGCAACGCCTCCGGAGGATTTGCGACAACTTCGCGACAATACGCGACGCCTCCAGTAACTTTGCGACGCCTCCAGCGAATACGCGACGTCTCCAGAGAATATGCGCTGTATATCGAGGGAGCGTCACGCTCCCTCGATATACAAACTGGAACCTTGCCCCGTAAAAGGCGTTGGCCTCGTCGTTGGCGTTGGCTGGCAATAGGCATTGCTGTCTGGCGGCGGCGGAGCCGTTGACCGCGCCCAGCGGTATAATCGCCGCCAGAGGAAGCCGTGCTATGGCAGAGCCAGTAAACCCTGTCCGCCTCGCTCCAGCCGGGTGGCACACGGTGACGCCCAGGATCGTGGCTCACGACGTGCGGGGGCTCGTCGAGTTTCTCTCGTATGTCTTTGGTGCTGTCGGCACGTATGACCCCGCCGCGCCCTCCGTCATCAGGATCGGTGATTCGAACCTGATGATCAGCGAGGCCGGGCCTCGTGGCCCTAAAGGTGCCTTTCTCTATGTGTACGTCAGCGACGCCGACTCGACCTACCGCCGCGCGCTGGAGTGGGGAGCCAGGTCTGTTGAGGAGCCCTTCGACACTCCGTATGGAGATCGCCGCTGCATGGTGGAGGACAGATGGGGAAACACGTGGCAGATCGCTGTGCATTCGCTGTCTGGTGGTGGAGACGGCGGAGACGTTGATCGGGCTCGGCAGTTTCCGTCGACTGGAGAAGGGAGCTCCCGAGCATGACCGATCCACTGAATCCCACGGAGCGGCGATTTGCGGCCGTGGTGGAGGCGCTCGCCGCCGAGCCGCGGGTTGGCGTGGGGGCTGGCAAGAAGGGTTTCGGCTCGTCGGCGCTCAAGGTGGGGGACAAGTTTGTTTGCACGACAATCTCGAGGTTGAAACCATGAGCACTCTTCAAGCGTTGCTCTCCGTCGTCATGGCTGCGGCGCTCTTCCCGGGGGGTGTGGCGTTGGGCCAGCCTCGGGTTGTTGAACCTGCGCCGAAGCCGTGCGTCGAGGAGCCGGCCCATCCCGAGGCACAGGATGCCAAGCAGATGCCGCAAAAGAGTGAGGAGGCCCTCCGGGACGCTGTCGGACCGTGGGACGTGCAACGGCCCGCCGGGGTCGCCCGCTCGACCCTCGAGTTCCGGCTGGTGCTGGACGCGCCGGAGCCCGACAGCCTCCAGTTGCCGGATCCCCAGGGTGAGACGCTGCTGCTCTCGTCGAAGACGGTGGTCACCCAGAACGACATCCTCAAGACCGCGGTCGTCGTGGCATCGGCTGTGGTCGACTTTGGGGTGTATGTCTACTTCACGCCGGAGGCGGCTCAGCGCATGCAGGCGGTGAGCCGCGCCAATGTCGGGCATCGCATTGCGATTGTCATGGACGGCCATGTCTTCATGGCGCCTGTCATGAACTCGGAGATCGGCTCGCCGGCGTTGATCGAGGGCAGGTACACGCGGGCGGAGGCGCAGCGCGTCGCGGAATGGTTGGCGCCGTAGGGGTGGAGCGAGCGCGTGGGGTGAAGGCTGAAGCGGGGGGAGGATCAGATCAGATCATAGAGGGGCGCAGCCGGCTGCGCCCCTGTTCTGCGGTGGTCGCGGCGTCAGCGCCGCGTTTTGGTTTTGAGGGTGGACTTGCGGGCGCCGAGGCTGACCCTCGGCTTCATCTCGACGTAGGGAGGCACGCCGGGAACGGTGCAGCGGGGGATCTCCTCGCCGAGGGTGGACTCGATCTCCTTGATCATCATCTTCTCCATCCAGGTGGCGATCGTCGAGACGATTCCGGTCGCGTTGCCGCGGGCGGTGCGGCCGGCGCGGTGGATGTAGTCCTCGACGGTTTCCGGCATGTCGAAGTTGATGATGTGGCCGACGCGGGGGATGTCGAGGCCGCGGGAGGCGATGTCGGTCGCCACCAGGATGCGGTGCTCGCCCTCGCGGAAGCCCTGGAGGGCCTGGGTGCGCTGCCCCTGGGAGAGGTTGGAGTGGATGCGCTCGACCGGGTGGCCCTCGCGCATCAGCACGCCGGAGAGCCATTCGGCGTCGCTCTTGCGGCGGATGAAGACGAGCGTGCTGCCGAGCTCCTGGTGGAGCAGGGCGAGCAGGAGCGCCTTCTTGTTCTCCGGCTCGACCATGTAGAGCCGGTGGCTGATGCCGTGGGCCGCCTTGCCCTCGGGGGTGATGTCGATGCGCACCGGATCGTTCATGAACTGCTGGGAGATCCGCTCGATGGGCGGCGGCATGGTGGCGGAGAACATCAGCGTCTGCCGCTGCTTGGGCAGCTCCTGGAGGATGCGGTTGACCTGGGGCATGAACCCCATGTCGAGCATGTGGTCGGCCTCGTCGAGGACGAGGATGTTGAAGTCGGCGAGCCGCGCGGTGCCCTGCTCGACGTGATCGAGCAGGCGGCCGGGGGTGGCGACGATGACGTGGGGGCGGCGGCGGAGCCCCGTGTGCTGGGGCCCCATCTTGACGCCGCCGATGAGGCAGACGGTCTTGAGGCCGAAGTCGCCGCCGAAGGCGTCGAGGAAGGCCTGGGTCTGGAGCGCGATCTCGCGGGTGGGGGAGACGATCAGGGCCTTGGACTTGGGGTCGAGAGCCAGCCGCTCGGTGATGGGCAGCGTGAAGGCGGCCGTCTTGCCGGAGCCGGTCTCGGCGAGGCCGATCAGGTCGCGTCCGCTCAGGGCCACCGGGATGACGGCGGCCTGGATCGGGGTCGGATGCTCGAAGCCGACTAGGCGCACGCAGCGCAGGATCGATCGGCTCAGCCCCAATCCCTCGAAGTCTTGCTCCGTGGTCTCAACGGGATGCTGTGGTATGGCCAACGTTTGCATGACTCTTGCTTATAGCCGATCCGCCGTTCGTCAATCAAGCGGGGCGCCCTCATCACCCCGGCCCTCTTCTCCCGGCCTCTCCCCCTTCCGCCGGGAGAAGAGGGAGTGGTTACTTAAAAGCAGAGCTTTCGTAGGGGCGGGGACAAGCCCCGCCCCTACGAAGATTTCCTCCTGAGCCCCTCTCTCCCGGCGGCCGGGAGGGAGGCTGGGAGAGAGGGGTTGGGGAGTGAGGGCCGCCCCGGAGGGGCGCTGGCAGGCCGCCAAAAAAGAAGGGCAGCCCGGCGCAAACCGGGACTGCCCTGAGGGGAAGTTTTGGCCGCTCAGGCGGCTTGAGCGTTGACGCCGGGCTGTGGCATGAACCGGGCCATGGCCTCGGACAGGGTGAGGAAGCGGGCGCTCCGCAGCTCGTGCGCGTAGGCGTCGCAGACCCGGTTCGCGGCCTCCTGGTGGGTCAGCCACTGCAGCGATTTCTTGATGTCCGTGTAGACGTTGACGAAGGTATGGGCGACGCCCGGCGACTGGGCCGCCCCCTGGAGCACCTTCCAGAAGGGGTCGGTCATCGGGCCGGTCATGATGCGGGTGAACTCCATGGTGTACTGGCCCCGCTCGGCGTAGTAGGAGTCGAAGACCTCCTGCATCCACTCCGGGGCGAAGGGCCGGTCGCCGCGCTCCACGATCGCCCGGATCATCCGGTCGGCCTGGCGCACGGCGTCGTTGGCGCCGGTGCCGCTGATGGGGTCGTTGAGGGCCGCGACGTCGCCCATCGCCATCACGGCCTTGCCCGTCCGCAGACGGCCGACGGGCTTGCGCACCGTCGGGGTGATCGCCCCCTTGAGCCAGGAGCGATCGTCCACCAGCTCGGCGTTCTTGTAGTTCGGCCAGTCCTGCGGGGAGTACTCGCGGATCAGCCGCAGGGCCGTCGCCAGAGCCTTGTCGGCGCTGTCGACGCCGCCCCAGACGTCCATCGGGCTGCCGGGGATCGACTCGAAGACGACGCTGCGGCAGCGGCCGGCGTGAGAGTAGAAGGGGATCGAGAAGTACTCCCCGATCTGGACGAAGAACTGGAACTTGAGCGTGGTGTAGGGGATCTCCTCCCACTCGCGGACGTTCTTCAACATCACCGCGCCCAGCCGCCGCGGGGGGGAGTCGAACAGGGTGCGCTCGGGATCGCGCTCGAAGACCTCCCCGAGCCCTCCCTTGCCGGAGGAGACGACGACGAGGTCGAACGCCTCCGCCATCCGCTCGAGCGACGGCCGGTTGACGGCCTCGTGGACGATGTGGCCGCCCTTCTCCTGGAAGCGGCGCATCCAGGTCGAGGTCTTGAGCCGGGCGTCCACGCCCTGGCAGGTCTCGTCGAGCTCGCCCTGTAACTGGAGAACGATCTCTCCGTTGGGCAGGCGGAGCGTCGCGTGCATGCCGTTACAGACCGGGGCCTTCCCCTCCCATTCGTGCATTCCCAGCCTGCGTTCCACATCGAGTTGACGGTCGAAAACCATGGCCGTGGACAGGATCGGTCCCTTCTCGATCTCGTCCGCCGGCCTTCCCTCGAAGACCGTCACCTCATACCCCTCCTCCAATAATCCAAAAGCCAACACCATTCCTGCTTGTCCAGCACCGACGATTGCGATCTTCCTCATGGGTCCCCTCCTTTACGGAGATCGTGCTGCGTCTGGTGCCCTCCCAACTGCGTAGGTTCATTCAATGATCCATACAACAGAAACTGCTTAATGAGGAGTATACGTCACCGCGTACGATTAGCAAGGGGGGAGGACGGGAAAATTGTGGGGGAGACGGTAGGGGAGACTGCCGGGGGGAGATCCAGGGCGGGCGGAGGGGGAGCCGCCGCTCTGAGAGGCGGACGATGAGAGAAGAAGTCTCTTCCGTCCCAGGAACCATGATCGAGCCCCCTGCCAAGTGAAAGGGTTCCCCGCCGACTGTACCGCGACTGCTACTACTAGTACGTAATGAGGGGATGGTTGGTTTTATTTCAGGGGCTACAACTCAATCCGGTGGCGCGGTGCCCCGGTAGTCGGCGCCGTGGCGGAGCAGATCGACGCAGCCGGCGGCCGTGGGCGCCACCACGGCGGTGAGCCGGTCGCCGGCGTGGAGGACGGTGTCCCGGGAGGGGACCTCGTCGCCGCCGTCGCGCTGGAGGGCCACCAGCAGGCAGCCCGGCGGCAGGCCGAGGTCGGCCACGCGCCGCCCGTCGAAGGGGGCCCCTTCCTCGATCAGCACCTCGAAGATCGTCGCGTGGCCGCCCTCGGCCGTCGGTTCCGCCGGCCCCGGCCGCCGGCCGCGCAGCAGGTCGCGCTCCAGCAGGGCCTCGTAGATCGGCCGGTCGTGGAGCAGGTCGGCGAGGGCGTAGGCGGTGAAGCAGGCGGCCAGCAGCGGCAGCATGAGGGGATAGCTCGACGTCATCTCCAGGATCAGCACGATGCCGGTGAGCGGCGCCCGGACGATGGCGGTGAACAGCGCCGCCATGCCGACCACGGCGAAGGAGGTGCCGTATCCCGCCGCCGAGGGGAACGCCGTCTGGCCCACCAGGCCCACCAGCAGGCCGATCTGGGCGCCGAGCACCAGCAGGGGAGCGAAGATGCCGCCCGCCGCGCCGGTTCCGTAGCTCGCCATGGTCATGCCGAAGCGCAGCAGCAGGAGCGCCGCGAGGGCGGCGATTCCCATCTTCCCGCCCAGGGTGGCCTGGACCAGCACGCCGCCGCCGCCCAGGGTCTCCGGCGCGAACCAGCCGACGAGGCCCACCGCGACGCCCACGAGAGCGGCGGGCAGGCCGAGCGGCCAGCGCGCCGTGCGCTGGAACAGGCGCAGGCTGCCCAGCAGCGCGCGGTTGAAGACGACGCCGAAGAGGCCGGCCACCCCGCCGAGGATCAGGAAGAGGGGGAGGCAGGACAACAGCGGCGGCACGGGAGGATTGACCACGTGGAAGACGGGCGACTGCCCGGTCAGCAGGCGCACGATGACGTCGGCGGTCACCGAGGCCACGAAAGCTCCGGTGAGAGCGCCGGGCGCGAAGTCGCGGCGGAGCTCCTCGAGGACGAAGATGACGCCGGCGAGCGGCGCGTTGAAGGCCGCGGCGAGCCCGGCGCCGGCGCCGGCGGCGATCAGGATGTGCCGCTCGCGGGCGCTGCTGCGGAGCCAGCCGCTCACCATCTGGCCGACCGCGCCGCCCATCTGGACGGTGGGTCCCTCGCGGCCCAGCGCGAGGCCGCTGCCGATCCCCAGGGTGCCGCTGGCGAACTTGACGAGCAGGACGCGCCGCCAGCTCATGCCGCGCAGCCGGTGGAGCACGGCCTTCAGGTGCGGGATGCCGCTGCCGGAGGCCTCGGGAGCGAAGCGGCGGACGAGCCAGAGCGCGGCTCCCGCGCCGGCGCCACAGACCGCGAGCACCAGCAGCAGGCCCCAGGGGGCCGGCAGCCCGTGCGCGAACCGGAACAGGCCGTCCCGCGCCCGGTTGCAGGCCTCGAGGGTGAGACGGAAGGCGGACGCCACGAGACCGGCCAGGGCCCCGACCAGCGCCGCCCGGGGCACGATCCGGCGCCGCCGCTCCTGGCGGCGGTCGAAATCCCGGATCTCGCGGCCGATGTCGCCGGAGGTGATGTCGGACGTTTCTGGCGAGGACACGTTGAGAGGCTGAAAGGAGGTTGGCGATCGGACCCGCGGCCGGCGCCCATTCTCAAGGATGTGGGCGGCGATGTCGAGCGACAGGCCGGCAGGGTGCGGGAGGGAGCCGGATGGTAAACTGCCGCGGCCTTGGACCGCCGTCATCACCTTCTCGCCGGGGAAACCATGAAACCACGTCTCCTGAAGCCCTTCGCCGCCGTCCTGTCTCTCGTCGCCCTCGGCGCCCTGCCGCTGGCCGCCGCCCCCGCGAAGGATGCGGGCGGGCAGAAGGCCGGCGCCGAGGCGTCCGGTCCGCCGCCCACGATCGCCAAGGCGACCGCCCATCTGGAGAGGCGGGCCGGGCTGCTGACCTTCTACGTCGACCGGCAGAAGGGGAAGGTGTGGCTGGTGGTGCCTCCGGGCAAGGGGGAGGGCGGCGAGGTGGCCAGCTACATCTACCAGGAGAGCATCGTCTCCGGCCTCGGCTCCAACCCGGTGGGGCTCGACCGCGGCCAGCTCGGCGATCCGCGGATCGTCACCCTGCGGCGGGTGGGCGGGCGGGTGCTGCTGGAGCAGCCGAACCTCAAATTCCGCGCCCTGACGGAGGACCCGGCCGAGCGGCGGGCGGTCCGCGAGTCGTTCGCCACCTCGATCCTGTGGGCCGGCGAGATCGCCGCCCTGGACCACGACGGCACGGCGCTGGTGGACTTCACCCCCTTCCTGGTGCGGGACGCCCACGACGTCATCGAGCGGCTGCGGGAGGCCAAGCAGGGGAGCTGGTCGCTCGACGCCGCCCGCAGCCTGGTCGATCCCGAGGGGTGCAAGGCCTTCCCGGACAACGTGGAGCTCGAGGCCCTGCTGACCTATCAGTCGGCCGATCCGGGTCCCCTGGTGCGGCAGACGGCGCCGGCTGCCGGCGCGATCACCTTCGCGCAGCACCACTCGCTGGTGCGTCTGCCGGAGATCGGCGACCAGGGCTACAAGCCGCGGCCGTTCGATCCCCGCGCCGGGTTCTTCGGGGTGGAGTTCAAGAACTACGCGGCGCCGATCGCCGAGCCGGTCGACGTCCGCTACCTGTCGCGGCACCGGCTGGAGAAGGTCGATCCCACGGCGGCCCGCTCGCGGGTCAGGAATCCGATCGTGTATTACATCGATCCCGGCGCGCCCGAGCCGATCCGCAGCGCCCTGCTCGAGGGGGTGAGCTGGTGGCAGGAGGCCTTCGACAAGGCGGGCTTCATCGACGCCTTCCAGGTGAAGGTGCTGCCGCCGGGTGCGGACCCGCTCGACGTCCGCTACAACGTCGTCCAGTGGGTGCACCGTTCGACCCGCGGCTGGTCCTACGGCGGCGGGGTGATCGATCCGCGGACCGGCGAGATCCTCAAGGGGCACGTCACGCTCGGCTCGCTGCGGGTGCGCCAGGACCGCCTGATCTTCGAGGGGCTCGCGGGGGCGGACAAGACGGGCACCGGCGCCCCGGACGATCCCGTGCAGCTCTCGCTCGCCCGCATCCGCCAGCTCGCCGCGCACGAGGTGGGGCACAGCCTGGGGCTCTCCCACAACTTCGCCGCCTCGACCTACGGCCGCGCCTCGGTGATGGATTACCCCGCGCCGCTGGTGGGCGTGACGGCGGACGGCAAGCTGGACTTCTCGAACGTCTACGCCCGCGGGGTGGGAGCGTGGGACCTCCAGGCCATCCGCTACGGCTACGGCCAGCTCGCGCCGGGCACGGACGAGAAGGCCGCGCTGGAGGCCATCCTGCGCGAGGGGATCGCGCACGGCCTGATCTACCTGACCGACCAGGACGCCCGCCCGGAGGGCTCGGCCAGCCCCATCGCCCATCTCTGGGACAATGGGCCGGACGCCGCCGAGGGCCTGCGCCACGAGCTGGAGGTGCGCCGCATCGGGCTCGCCAACTTCGGCGAGCACAACATCGCCCCGGGGCAGCCGCTGGCGCTGCTCCAGGAGGTGCTGGTCCCGCTCTACTTCCACCACCGCTACCAGTTGGAGGCGGCCTCCAAGATGGTCGGCGGCCTCCGGTACGTCAACGCCCTGCGGGGGGACGGCCAGCCCCCGGCGAAGCCGGTGGACGGCGAGGCGCAGCGGCGGGCGCTGGCGGCGGTGCTCGACGTGCTCTCGCCGGAGACGCTCGACCTGCCGGACCCGGTGATCGCGCTGATGCTGCCGCGCCCGGCGGAGTTCCAGCCGAACGAGGAGATGTTCGCCGGGCTGACGGCGCCGGCCTTCGATCCGCTCTCCGCCGCGGCCACCGGCGCCGACATGGCGGTGCGGCTGCTGCTGCGTCCGGAGCGGACGGCGCGCCTGGTGGACTTCCACCGGCGCGATCCGGCGCTGCCGGGCCTGGAGGATGTGCTGGGCGGGCTGGAGGCCAGGGCCTTCGGCGGCGCCACGCCGAAGGCGGAGCGGCTGGCCGAGGTGCGGCGCACGGTGCAGTGGGTGGTGGTGCGGCGGCTGATCGATCTGTCGGGCAACCCCGAAGCCGCGCCGGGCGTGCGGGCGCGGGTGGACGCCGAGCTGCGCGCGCTCGCCGGCCGGCTGAGCCACGGCGGCGAGGAGGCGGACGCCGCCCAGCGGGCGTTCCTCGCCCACGAGATCGAGCGCCATCTCGACCGGCGGGAGCAGGAGCCGGCCGCGAAGCGCCCCGAGCCGCCGGCGCCGCCGCCGGGCCAGCCGATCGGCATGCCGGATTCCTCGCTGCTCGGCGGGATGATGGAGGATTGCTCGTGGTGAGACCGGTGACGGTGCCGGCCCCGCAAAGGAACAAGGAACGGCTCGCCGCTCTCCGCTGGGCGCTCATCGTGAGCGCTCTGCTCGTCCTCGCCCTGCTCGAGGGCTGGTCCCACTTTCACCCCGCGCCGAAGCCGGCGCGGCTCACCCCTTCGGAAATGGCCACCGCGACGAACGCTCCCAACGCTCCCGAACGGCTGGCCGTGAAGGTCCTGTCCGTCCGCCCGCACGACCCCGCGGCGTTCACGCAGGGGCTCCTGCTGGAGAACGGCTCGCTCTACGAGAGCACCGGGCAGTACGGCCAGTCGAGCCTCCGCGAGGTGGACCCGCGGACGGGAGCGGTCAAGCGGCAGGTGAGCGTGCCGCCGCAGTACTTCGCCGAGGGGCTGACGCTGGTGGGGGAGCGGCTGATCCAGCTCACCTGGCAGGAGCGGAAGGCGCTGGTCTACAACCGCGCCGACTTCAAGCCCGCGGGTGAATTCCGCTACGAGGGCGACGGCTGGGGGCTCTGCTGGGACGGCGTCCGGCTGGTGATGAGCGACGGCTCCGACCACCTGACCTTCCGCGATCCCAAGACCTTCGCCGTTCTCGGCACCGTCAAGGTCACCGTCGCGGGCCAGCCGGCCTACCAGCTCAACGAGCTCGAGTGCGTGGACGGGCCGGGCGGCAAGGTGATCTACGCCAACGTCTGGCAGACGGACGACATCCTGCGCATCGATCCGAAGGACGGCCGGGTGACGGCGGTGATCGACGCCGCCGGCCTGCTGACCCGCGAGGAGCGGCTGAAGACGGACGTGCTGAACGGCATCGCCTGGGACCCGGCGACCCAGACCTTCCTGATCACCGGCAAGCTGTGGCCCAAGATGTTCCAGGTCAAGTTCGTGCCCGCGCCCCGGTGAGGGGTCCCCTCAGCCGACGGCGGCCTCGACCTTGAGCATCCGGCCCCAGGCGTGGCGGAGATTCTCGGGGAGATCGAGCGTGGCGAAGATCTCCCTGACCTCGTCGCGGGTCACGTAGGTCCAGATGTCGTCCCACTGGGCGTAGCGGAGGAGATGGGAGACGACCCAGGCGCGCTGCTCCGGGGTCCCCTTGTGGAGGAGGTGGAGGAACTCAGCCTCGGTGATCTTCTGGTCGGGGAAAAAATAGAGTGAGTCTTTGCGTTCCACGATGTCCCGGCCTCGACCCGATCCTGGACCTTGCATGACTCCAGTATATAGCCCCGGCTCCGATACGCAAGGTCGTTCGCGGGGCCGCGGCCGGCCCCGCCCCTTGACCCCGCTGCGCCGGTCGGCTAGATTTCCCTGCGCTCGATTCAATCGGGCGGGCATAACTCAGTTGGTAGAGTGCAAGCTTCCCAAGCTTGATGTCGCGGGTTCGAGTCCCGTTGCCCGCTCCAACCGTTCCGCCCTTCGTACTGCGCTTTCGTACCGTAGAGTGGACCGACGCGGGTCCGGGGAGCTATGTCGATCTTTCGTCGCGAGACCACGTCCTCCTCGTCCCCCACGCCCGGCGGCCCGTCCGAATCCTCCAGCCCTTCCCAGCGGCGCCGCCTCACCCACATCGCTCCCGGCACCCGCCTGGTTGGCGAGGTGACCGGCTCGACCGAGCTGCTCGTCGAGGGGGAGCTCCAGGGCGAGGTGCGGGTGGAGGCGACGGTGACGGTCGGCGCCGAGGGCTTCGTGGAGGGGCCCATCACGGCGCCGGTGGTACGCATCGGTGGCCGGGTGATGGGGAGCGTGACGGCGTCCGAGCGGGTGGAGGTCTCCCCCTCGGGAAGCGTCGAGGGGGACCTCGCCGCGCCGCGGGTCGTCATCGCCGAGGGGGCCTTCTTCAAGGGGAGAGTGGAGATGAGGGGAGACGGGGCTCCCGGGGAGCGCGGCCCGCGCGCGGCCGGCCCGCCGGGGCCTCAACTTGCTGTCGACTTGGGAAAATAGTGGGGGCATAAACGTGCTGATCGGCATACCTACCGAAGTCAAGGATCACGAGTATCGGGTCGGGATGATCCCGGCCGCCGTCCACGCGCTCGTCGGGGCGGGACACCAGGTCATCGTCCAGCGGGGGGCCGGGCTCGGCAGCAGCATCCCGGACGAGGAGTACGTCGAGGCCGGCGCCGAGATCGTGCCGGACGCCGCCACCGTCTATGGCCGCGCCGAGATGGTGGTGAAGGTGAAGGAGCCGGTGGAGTCGGAGTACCCGCTGCTGAAGCGCGGGCAGACGCTGTTCACCTATCTCCACCTGGCGCCGCTGCCGGAGCTCACCAGCGTCCTGCTGGAGAAGGAGATCGCCGGCGTCGCCTACGAGACGATCGAGGACCGCGAGGGGCGGCTGCCGCTGCTGACGCCGATGTCCGAGGTCGCCGGCCGCATGGCGGTCGTGGTCGGCGCCAGCTTCCTGCAGAAGGCGCACGGCGGGCGCGGCACGCTGATCGCCGGCGTCCCGGGCGTGCCCGCGGGCGACGTGGTGGTGCTGGGCGGCGGCATCGTCGGCCTGAACTCGATCAAGATGGCCCATGGCCTGGGCGCCAGCGTCACCGTGCTCGACACCAACGTCGACCGCCTGCGCGAGATCGACAACCTGTTCCACGGCGCCATCACCACGCTGGTCAGCAACCAGTACAACCTGCGCAACGCGCTGCGCCGCGCCGACCTGTTCATCGGCGCGGTGCTGATCCCCGGCCGCTCGGCGCCGAAGCTGGTCACCCGCGACATGCTCAAGCTGATGAAGGAAGGGGCGGTGGTGGTGGACGTGGCGGTCGACCAGGGAGGGTGCCTCGAGACCACCCACGCGACCACCCACTCCCACCCCACCTACGTGGTCGACGGCATCGTCCACTACTGCGTGGCGAACATGCCGGGCGCGGTGCCCCGCACCTCGACCTTCGCGCTCAACAACGTGACGCTGCCCTACGCCCTCTCCCTCGCCAACAAGGGGGTGGTGCAGGCGGCGAAGGACGATCCGGGCCTCCTGCTGGGCATCAACACCTACAAGGGGCACATCACCTACGAGGCGGTCGCCGAGTCGCAGGGCCGGCCGTACAAGCCGTTCAAGGATCTGGTGTAGATCCGGAGAGGGGGAACGGCGTTCCCGTCACCCTCTCCCACAACCCCCGCACGTCCTCCGGCACCGGCGCCTCGAAGGCGACGGGCTCGTCCGTCGCCGGATGGCGGAAGGCGATCCGCCAGGCGTGGAGGGCCGGGCGGGGGAAGTCCTTCAGGGGGCCCTGGACGGCGCGGGGGAGCGCCTTCCAGCGCGCCTCGCCGTAGGCCGGATCCCCCACCAGCGGATGGCCGACGTGCTTCAGATGGACCCGGATCTGGTGCGTGCGGCCGGTCGCCAGGTTCATCTCGAGGAGGGCGAGGCCGGCGGCGGCGGCCAGCGTGCGGTAGCCGGTGCGGGAGGGCCGGCCGCCGGGGCGCACGGCCATCTCCTTGCGCCGCTGCGGGTGGCGGCCGATCGGCGCCTCGATGACGCCGGCGGGCGGCGAGGGGGCGCCGTAGGCGATGCCGAGATAGAGCTTCTCGACCTCGCGGGCGGCAAAGGCGCGGGAGAGGCGGGCGTAGGCGCCGGGGGTGCGCGCCACGACGAGGGCGCCGCTCGTCCCCTGGTCGAGGCGGTGGACGATGCCCGGCCGGCCGGGGCCGCCCACGCCGGCCATCTCGGGATAGCGGTCGAGGAGGTGATGGACCAGGGTGCCGGTCGAGCGGCCGGCGCCGGGGTGGACGGTCAGCCCGGCCGGCTTGTCGAGCACGACCAGATCCTCGTCCTCGTGGAGCACGCGGAGATCCCCGGGCTCGGGCAGCACCCGCTCTTCCCGGCGCTCGGGCGGGCGGCACTCGACGACGTCCCCGGCGGCGAGCGCCGCCGAGGGTTTCGCCTCGCGGCCGTTGACCCGCACCAGCCCCTCGGCGATCCACCGCTGCACCTGGTTGCGCGGCGCGTCCAGGCGGGCGGCCACGTGGCGGTCGAGGCGCTCCCCCGCGGTCTCGGGCTCGACGGCCCAGGAGCCGGGTCCCGCCGGGGGAGGCAGGCTCACTCGGGGACCGGGGCCGCGGCGGCGGCCTCGCGCTCCTCGCGATTCCCTTCGACGTAATGCCGGCGCGGCCGGAAGCTGTCGATCGCCATCAGCACGATGCCGACCGAGATGGCGCTGTCGGCGACGTTGAACGAGGGCCAGTGATGGAGGCCGACGTAGACGTCCAGGAAGTCGGTGACGGCGCCGCTCGACACGCGGTCGATCAGGTTGCCGACCGCGCCGCCCACCACCAGCGCCAGGGCCACCAGGAGCACCTTGTCGCGCGACGGCGTGAACCAGAAGTAGAGCCCGACCGCCACCAGGGCTCCCAGGCCCAGGCCGGTCAGCAGCCAGCCGGTACCGCCGCCGTCCGAGGCGAAGAGGCCGAAGGCCACTCCCGTGTTGCGGACGTGCGTCAGGTTGAACAGTCCGGGGATCACCGGCTGCGTCGCGTGGTGGGGAAGGTGGACCTCGACCAGCCACTTCGTCCACTGGTCCAGCACGATCACCGCCAGCGACACGAGCAGGTAGCGGAGCTTGCGGAGCCGGGAGGCGAGGGTCTGGGCGGTCGGCGGCAGGCGGTCGTCTTCGGTTTCCAAAAGGGCTCTCCTTCCAGCCTAGGCGCGGCCGAAGTGCTCGCGGGCGGCCCGCGCCACGTCCGCCAGGTCTGAATCCCGCTGGAACAGGCGGATGGCCGCGACCCCCGCCGCGCCCGCCGCGGCCAGCTCTCCGAACCGTTCTAGTGTAACGCCTCCCAGCGCGTAGACGGGAACGCCGGCCGCCGTGGCGCGGGCGAGCGCGTCCAGGCCCGCCGGCGGCCCCTTGCCGGGGGTCGCGTAGACGGGGCCGAAGGTCACGTAATCCACCCCTTCGCCCCGCGCCCGCTCCACCTCCGCGGCGGAGTGGGTGGAGCGGCCGATCAGCACGCCGTGAGCGAAGCGCGCGCGCAGCGGCGCGGCGGGGACGCCGTCGGCCGGCAGGTGGACGCCGTCCGCGCCGGCGGCGAGGGCGACGTCGAGCCGGCCGTTGATCAGCAGGCGGACGGTGGGCGGCAGGGTCTCCCGGGCGAGCTCGGCGAGATCGTAGAGATCGCGGTCGTCCAGGTCCTTCTCCCGGAGCTGGACCCTGCCGACCTCCGCCTCGCCCAGGGCGCGGAGCCAGTCCGCCATGGCGGTCCCCAGGCGGGCGAGGGAGACGCGGTCGCTGATCGCGAGGAGGCTAGGCGTTGGGGGCACGCAGCCGGCGCCGGAAGATGAGGTCGTCGAGGTCGTGGGCCCCCCAGACGAGGTGGATGAGGCCGAAGCCGGTCATCGCCGCCCGCAGCAGGGGGTGGAGGCCGAAGGCGCGCAGCATCTCGCCGGGGAGCAGGGCGAGCGTCCGGTCCCAGACGGGGCTCCACGGGGCCAGCACCAGGAAGGTCCCGGCTTCGATGCAATAGAGGATGAACAGGATCCGGAGCAGGGACGAGGAGCGCATGGGAGGGGAGATTGTAGCCGCGAAATGAAACGGCCGGCGGAATCGCCGGCCGTTTTCCCGCTCCGGGGGAGCCGCGGCTTCAGGCGGCGTGTGGCGGCTTCCGTTCCTTGGGCTTCTCCTGTTCCTGCGGCTTCGCCGGCTCGCGCGGCCTCTCCGGCGCCGGGGGTCTCGTCTGCTCGCGCGGCCTCTCCTGCGCCTGCGGCTGGCGGTCCGGCCGCGGAGCGGGGGCGACGGGCGCCATGGGAGCGGGGCGCTCGCGCACCTCCGGCGGACGCCGCTGATCGTCGGCCGGGGGACGGCGCTCGGTCCGGTCCGGCCGCTCGATCACCACGGGCCGGTGGACCGGCTGCGGAACGCCGGCGTCCGGAACCGGCCGTGCCGCGGGGCGATCGGGGCGATTCCCCTGATCGGCACGCGCATGCGGATTGGGAACCCCGCGGTCGGGCCGTCCCGCCGCCGGAGCGCGGTCCGGTTTGCGCTCGCCGGCGGCGCCGGGAACGCTGAGAACCCCTCCGGGCACGACCACCGGCCTGCCGCTCCTGCCCGGCTCGGCGCCCTGGACGACCGGGCGTCCGGCCTCGACGCGCGGAGCCTGGCGGCCGAGGGTTCCCGGCCGCAGCGGCGTGCCGTCGAGGACCTGCGGGTTCTCGGCCGCCACCGCTCGGGCGACGCCGAGCGGCAGGCTGGGCTTCGGCTTGCGGGCGATGAACGGCGTCACGTCCGGAAGCTCGCCGAGATTGCCGGAGCGGGGCCGCAGGGCGTTCAGCACCGACTGCGGGTTCTTCCAGGTGTCGGGCCGCAGCGGCCGGGTGTCGGTCGTGATGACGCCGCGCTCCAGGGCGCCGCGCACGCCGTGCAGGGGGTCGATCGGGACGGCGTAGCGCCGCACGTCGCGGTGACCGTCCCAGTAGCCCCGCCAGTAACCGTTGCTGTAGCCGTCCTGGTAGCCGTCGCCGTATTCGAAGTACGACGCCGAGACGAAGCTCCAGTCACCGAAGCTGTCCCAGTCGCCGCCGGCCCAGCCGTAGACGCCGGAGCGGAAGCCGAAGTCGAGACCGAACTGGCCGGCGTAGTAGTGCGTGTAGTAGCCGGTGGGGCACCAGCCGACGTAGCTCGGGCCCCAGTACCAGTAGACCCACGCCGGCGAGTAGACGTAGCCCGGCTGCCAGACCCAGCCGTAGTCGGGCAGGTAGTCCCAGGTGCCGTAGTGGTAGGGCACCCAGCCCCAGGGCTCGGAGGAGATCCAGGTCAGGCCGCTCGGCAGGTAGGCCCAGCGGCCCTGCCAGTAGGGGCGCCAGCCAGCCTCGACGCGCGGGCGCCAGTAGGCGGAGCCCTGGTAGTCGATCCACTCGCCGTAGCGGGCGAGAGGGGCGGCGGCATAGCGCAGACTGTCGTCGACGTAGCGCTGGTCGACCCCGGCATAGTCGTCGTCGAGCTGGCGGGCCCAGCGCTCGAGCGAGTCGAAGCCGCCGGCCTCGCGCACGCTGGCGATCTGCTCAGGCTGGTTGCCCGCTGGATTGCCCGCCTCGGGGCGGGCGTCGACCGCCGCCTCCTCGCCGGCTTTGACGGTCGAGGAGCCGTCGTCGGTCACCACCTCGGCGGTGCCGCGGCGGACCACCGCCTGGCTCCAGCCGTCGTGGTCGGCCGTGACGCGATAGACGCCGTAGGTCTGCGGATAGATCGTGGCGCGGGGCGTCTCGACGCGGGGAAGCTCGTCCCCGAGCGAGCCCTGGGTGACGACGAGCTGGAGGTTCCCCTCCAGCAGGCGCACCACGGTGGCGCGGTCGTCGCGGTCGGGGGAGGCGGCCAGGCCCTCGAGGATCAGCTCGCTGCCGCCGTCCACCCGCAGGATGTTGCGGTCGGCCAGCAGGATCTCCACCCGGGAGCGGTCAGGCACCCACAGGTGGTCGCCGGCCAGAAGCGGCTGGTTGACCTCGGCGCTGGCGCGCTCGGTGGCCCCCGCCTGCATCACCGAGGCGGTGCCCGCGACCACGCGAAAATAGCCGTAACTGCCGGTCTCGGCGAACGCGGGAGCCGCCAGGGCCACGAGCCCCAGGGCGAGCGCGAAGCGGACTATCAGAATCCTGCTGAGAGTCTTCATGTCTCTTCTCCATTCGGGTCGGGTGCTGCTCTCGTTTTCTTCCCTTCAGCAACTCCTGGACCAGCCCTGTTCTCCTGGTCTTTCCCCTCTATCTTTCCCCTATAATGAGCGCGACTCGGCGGCCGGCGGTGTCCACCCCAGGCGTCACGGGCGTCCCCCGATTCCGGTGGGTGTGCGCCCCGGGGCCGGGCGCAAGTGCGGTTCGAAGCGGTTTCCGTCGTTCATTGTGGGGGAGGAGCCCTTGGCGATCAACTGGTTTCGCGGCGGCAAGAAGCACCAGGAGCCGCACGAGTACACCGTCGACGACCTGATCGTCCTCGAGCGGTACGACGAGGCGGGGGAGCGGCTGCGCGCCCGCCTGAAGACCAACCCCGACGACCTGCACTCCCACCTCAAGCTGGCCGAGGTCTACACCGAGCTCCAGCAGCTCGAGCGGGCGGTGGACGAGTACGTCTTCGTCGCCGAGGAGTACGCCCAGGATGGCTTTCACGACAAGGGTCTCGCCCTGCTGTCGCGGGCGGTGAAGCTGGCGCCGCTCGACCCGTCGCTGCGCGCCAGGGTGGAGAAGCTCCAGCGCGGCAAGGGCATGGAGCACGCCCGCGCGCTGGCCCTGGAGGGTCTGCGCGAGGCCGGCGGCGCCGAGGCCGGCAGCTCCGCCCTGGAGCTCCAGCGGCTCTGGCATCATCTCGCCCTCAGCTCCCTGGTGCAGAAGCTCCCCGGCGAGTCGCTCAAGCGCTTGTTCTCGTGCATGGAGCTCCTCCACCTCGAGCCGGGCGCCGCGTTCGTCCGCGAGGGAAGCGGCGATGCCTTCCTGCTGTTGATCGTGCAGGGAGTCGTCGAGGCCACGCTCGGGGCCGAGGGGCACGTCCGGGCGGTGCGCAGCTTCGGCTCGGGCGACCTGCTCGGCGAGGGGGTCCTGCTCGAGCGCGGGACCTGGCCCGCCGACTACCGGGCGGCGGAGCCGGTCGCCGCCCTGAAGCTCACCCGCGAGGGGCTGGAGAGGTGCCTGGTCGGCAATCCCGATCCCCGCGCGTTCCTGGAGACGCTGCGCGAGCAGCACAACGACCGCGACGTCGCCGCCGCGGTGCGACGCCTGCGGAGCGGTTCCTGATGGCCATTCTGCCGATCCGTATCTATCCCGATCCCGTGCTGCGGGTGAAGACCCGCCGGATCGAGACGTTCGACGCCGGGCTGCGCAAGCTCGCCGCCAGCATGGTGGAGACCATGCACGCCGCGCCGGGCGTGGGGCTCGCCGCGCCGCAGGTGGGCTCCGAGCTGCGCCTGGCCGTGGTGGACATCTCGGTGGGGGAGGACCCCGCCGCGGTCAGGGTCCTGGTCAACCCGGAGATCCTCCGGCGCGAGGGGCTGGAGACCGACGTCGAGGGGTGCCTCTCGCTGCCCGGGATCAACGACAAGGTGGACCGTCCGTTCGCGATCGTCCTGCGGGCGCAGGGCCTCACCGGGGAGAGCTTCGAGCTCCAGGCCGAGGGGTTCATGGCCCGCGCCATCTGCCACGAGGTCGATCATCTGGACGGCATCCTCTTCACCGATCACCTCCGCGGCCTGCGCCGCGAGCGGGCGCGCCGGCAGCTCAAGCGCCTCGCCGACGAGCAGCCGCAGGAGGTGCGGGTTTGAGGCGGGCGAGCTTCTCCATCGTGTTCCTCGGCCTCCTCGCCCTGGCGCTCGCGGCGTGCGGCGGCGGCGGGGGCGGCGGGACGCCTACCGCGCCGCCGCCGCCCCAGGCCGGGATCGTCTTCACGCCGCAGTCGGTCGCCGGGGCGAACAGCCTGGCCCTGGCGAGCGGCGCCGCCACCACAGTCTCCACCCTGGTGCTCGAGCTGCGGGCGAACCAGGTGACGGATCTCTACGGAGTTGCCTTCGACCTCGCCTATCCGAGCGCGCAGCTCCAGTTCGTCCGTGCCACCGCCGGCCCGCTGCTCAACAACGGCGCCGTGCAGGCGGCGGTCTCCTCGACGGGGACGCTGATCGTCGGCGGCACCCATCTCGGCGCCACGCCCGGGGCCACCGGCTCCGGCGTGGTGCTGACGCTCGAGTTCAACGCCGTCGCCGCGGGCACGGGGAGCTTCGTCTTCTCGCGCAACTCGGCGCTCGACTCCACCGGCAAGCCCCTCGCCGGCATCGCCTGGATCGCCGGCTCCGCAACCGTGACCAAGTAGCTCTCGTCCTCTCCGAACCCATGAGCCAAGAACTCGTCCTGTTCAACACCCTCGGGCGCAAGCTCGCCCCCTTCCAGCCGATCGTCCCCGGCGAGGCGCGCATCTACGTCTGCGGCCCCACCGTCTACAACGAGGTCCACATCGGCAACCTCCGCACCTTCCTCTTCGGAGACCTGCTGCGGCGCAGCCTGCGCTACCTCGGCTACCGCGTCACCCAGGTGATGAACCTGACCGACGTGGACGACAAGACCATCCAGGGGGCGCACAAGGCAGGCGTCTCCCTCCCCGAGTACACGGAGCCGTTCATCCGCACCTTCCTGCGCGACCTGGACACCCTGCACATGGAGCGGGTCGAGCGCTTCCCCAAGGCGACCGAGCACATCCCGGAGATGATCGCGATCATCGAGAAGCTGATCGCCGGCGGCCACGCCTACGAGAGCGATGGCTCGGTCTTCTTCAAGATCGCCAGCGACCCCCGCTACGGCAGCCTCTCCGGTTTCGATCTCGCGGCCGCGCGGCAGGGGGAGCGGGTGGCGAGCGACGAGTACGGCAAGGAGGACGTGCGCGACTTCGTGCTGTGGAAGGCCGTCAAGCCGGGCGAGCCCTCGTGGGACTCCCCCTGGGGCCCCGGCCGGCCCGGCTGGCACATCGAGTGCTCCGCGATGAGCATGAAATACCTCGGCGAGACGTTCGATCTCCACTGCGGCGGCGTCGACCTGATCTTCCCGCACCACGAGAACGAGATCGCCCAGAGCGAGTCGGCCACCGGCAAGCCGTTCGTCCACACCTGGCTGCACGCCGAGCACCTGATCGTGGACGGCCAGAAGATGTCGAAGTCGCTGGGCAACCAGTACACGCTGCCGGACCTCCTGGGGCGCGGCCTCTCGCCGCGCGCCCTGCGCCACCTCTTCCTCTCGGTCCACTACCGGCAGAAGCTGAACTTCACCTTCGAGTCACTGGAGGGGGCGGCCGGCGCGTTGCGGCGCGTCGACGAGATGGGCTTCCGCCTCCAGCACGCCGAGGAGAAGGGCGCCCCCGACGCGCGCCTGGCCGAGGCCGCCGCGCGCCTGGGCCGCGACTTCGCGGCCGGCCTCGCCGACGACCTCAACGTCGCCCTCGCCCTCGCCGCCCTGTTCGCCTACGTCAAGGAGGTGAACGTGGCGATCGAGGAGGGGAGGATCGGCGAGGGGGACCGCCGGCGCGTGCGCGACGCCCTGAAGAGCGTCGACCAGGTGCTGGGCGTGCTCGACCCCGCCGAATGGCCCGAGGGGCAGGGCGGGGAGGACGACACGGCCGGGATCGAGGGCCTGATCCAGCGGCGCAACGAGGCCCGCAAGAACCGCGACTTCGCGGCCTCCGACCGCCTCCGCGAGGAGCTCGCCGCCCGCGGCGTCGTGCTCGAGGACACGCCCCAGGGGACCCGCTGGAAGCGACGGTAGCGCCGGCAAGAAAGCGAACGGTCTTGAGCGACGGCTTCCGCGAGCAGCCCCACGCGCGGGCGCGAGGAAAGGCGGGGGAGGACGACGCCGTCCGCTGGCTGGCGGGCCAGGGCTACCAGATCCTCGCCCGCAACGTCGTCAATCACGGCGGCGAGATCGACGTCGTGGCCCGGGAGGGGGAAGCCCTCTGCTTCGTCGAGATCAAGGCGCGGGACGGCGACCGCTACGGCCCCGCGATCGAGGCGGTGGGCTTCGCCAAGCAGCGCCGCCTCTCCCGCGCCGCCGCCCTCTACCTGACCGCCCGCGGCTGGCACGGCCGCCCGTGCCGCTTCGACGTCCTCGGCCTCGACCGCGGGGACGACGGCTGGGTGTACACGCTGATCCGCAACGCCTTCCCGTACAGCCCGGGGCCGGTGCGGCGGCGCTGGTAGCGGCAGCGCTCCCGGTGCGCTTGACAGTCTCCGGCGCCCTGACTATCCTTTGCGAGCCTGTTGGGCGGGAATAGCTCAGTGGTAGAGCACAACCTTGCCAAGGTTGGGGTCGCGGGTTCAAATCCCGTTTCCCGCTCCAGAATGAAGTGACTTCGAGATCGCGGACGTCTTCCGCGTTCTGCCGGGATCCCGGGGCCGCGCGAGCGGCCCTGCTCGTATCGGGCGACGTAGCCAAGTGGTAAGGCGAGGGTCTGCAAAACCCTTATTCACCGGTTCGAATCCGGTCGTCGCCTCCAACTCCTCTCTCTTTTCGACCCTAGCGTTTTCTCCGGGCCGGAGCGCCGATCCCCGGCGGCAGCTCAGGCCGGTGACAACGCGGCGAAAGTTGTCCCGCTTTTCGCCTGGAAACCACTTATAGGTACGGGGACAAAGGGCTGATTTTTCCGACCTGAGCGCAGTTTTACCGAAGGGTTACAACAATTTCTAGACATGGGTCGCGGCGGGTACGGTGCCTGATCTGTCTCCAGGCGATCTGAACGGGTACCAGAGCGGCGAACGGCAGGAGAGCGGGACGGCGAGATGAGCGATATATCCCAACGAGCGCGGAGCCTCACTCCGGAGCAGCTTTCGGAGCTGGTCATGCGCAGGAAGAAGCAGCGTGACGGCGAGCCGGCCGGCACCGGCGGCCAGGGGGAGAAGATCCCGCGCCGCGGGGTCAGCTCGGCCCCGCTCTCCTTCGCCCAGCAGCGGCTCTGGCTGCTCGATCAGCTCGAGCCCGGGAGCTCGGCCTACAACCTGGCGGCGCCGACCTGGCTACGGGGCGCGCTCGATCCGGCCGTGCTGGCGCGGTGCCTCTCCGAGATCGCCCGCCGCCACGAGTCGATGCGCACGACCTTCGCGGTGCACGACGGCGAGCCGGTGCAAGTGATCGCGCCGCCCGCCCCGTTCCCCCTTCCGATGGTCGACCTCTCGGAGCTTCCGGAGGGCGCTCGCGACGCGGCGACCGACGCGCTCTCCCGCCTCGACAACGCGACGCCGTTCGATCTCGGCCGCGGGCCGCTCGCCCGCGCCACCCTGGTGCGCGTCGGCGGCGAGGATCACCTGCTGCTGTTCTGCATGCACCACGTGATCACGGACGGCTGGTCGTTCGGGGTGCTCTTCCGGGAGCTGTCGACCCTCTACGACGCCTTCGCCGCCGGCCGGCCGTCGCCGCTCCCCGAGTTGCCGATCCAGTACGTGGACTTCTCCCTCTGGCAGCGGGAGTGGTTCCAGGGCGCCGCGCTCCAGGAGCAGGTCGCCTACTGGCGCCGGCAGCTCCAGGGCGCCGCAGCGGCCATCGAGCTGCCCACCGACCGGGTGCGCCCGCCGACGCAGAGCCACCGTGGCGAGTTCGTCGTGTTCCCGATCCCCGGCGAGCTCGCGGCGGCCCTGCGCGAGCTGTCGCGGCGCCAGCAGACGACCCTGTTCATGGTGCTGCTCGCCGCCTTCAAGGTCGTCCTGCACCGCTGGGCGGGGCAGGACGACATCGTGGTGGGCTCGCCCAGCGCCGGCCGCCAGCGGGTTGAGACCGAGGGGCTGATCGGCTTCTTCCTCAACACCCTGGTGCTGCGCAGCGACCTCGGGGGCAACCCCGGCTTCACCGATCTGCTGGCGCGGGTGCGCGACGTCGTGCTGGGCGCCTACCGCTACCAGGACGTGCCGTTCGAGCGGTTGCTCGAGGAGCTCCAGGTGGAGCGCCAGCTCAGCCGCACGCCGCTCTTCCAGGTGCTGTTCAACATGATCACCCTGCCGGAGATGCGCCTGGACCTCCGCGGCCTGCGGGTCGAGCCGGCGGGGGTGCCCGAGCCGCTCTCCAAGTTCGACTTCACGCTGTACGTCAACGACAACGCCGGCGAGCTCGGCTGCAACCTGCTGTACAACGCCGATCTCTTCGATCCCGCCCGGATGCAGGCGCTGGTCGCCGAGTTTCTCCACCTGCTCGCCCAGGTGGCCGCGGCGCCGGAGACGCCGATCGAGGCCCTGTCGCTGGTCCCCCCCGAGGCGCTGGCCGTGCTTCCCGATCCCAGCCAGCCGCTGGCCGGCTCCCCATGGCCGGGGCCGGTCCACCGGCGCCTGTCGCTGCACGCGGAGCGCGCTCCGGAGCGGGAGATGGTGTCGGACGGGCGGGAGACCTGGACCTACGGCGAGCTCGAGGCGCGTTCGAACCAGCTCGCCCACCGCCTGCGGGAGGCCGGGGTGGGGCGGGAGGACGTGGTCGCCATCTACGCGCACCGCAGCGCCTCGGTGGTGTGGGCCGTGCTGGGCACGCTGAAGGCGGGGGCCGCCTTCCTGCTGCTCGACCCCGCCTATCCGCCGTCGCGCCTCGTCGACTACCTGGAGATCGCCCGCCCCGCCGCCTGCCTCGCGGTGCAGGGGGCGGGGGAGCCGGCGCCGCCGACGCCGGAAGTGGAGCAGGCGCTCGCCGCCCTGTCCCTGCGCCTGCGCCTGGAGCTGCCCGCGCGCTCCGCGGCCGCGGCCTCGGAGTTGCTCGCCGGCTATCCGGCCACGCCGCCGGAGATCGAGACCGGGCCGGACGACCTCGCCTGCGTGGGCTTCACCTCGGGCTCGACCGGGCGGCCCAAGGCCGTGCTGGGGCGCCACGGTCCGCTGTCGCAGTTCTATCCCTGGTGGCAGGAGCGCTTCGAGCTGGGCGAGGGGGACCGCTTCGCCATGTTCTCGGCCCTCTCGCACGACCCGCTACAGCGGGACATCCTGACGCCGGTCTGGCTGGGAGCGAGCCTGCGCATCCCCGATCCGGAACGGATGGGAGAGCCGGGCTGGCTGACCGCCTGGTCGGCCCGCGAGGAGATCACTGTCTTCCACCTGACGCCGGCGATGCTGGAGCTGGTGGTCGGCGGCGAGACCGAGCCGCGGCTGCCGGCGGTGCGCCTCGCCCTGGTGGTCGGCGACCTGCTGCGGCGCAGCGAGGTGGCGCGGCTGCAGCGGATCGCCCCCGCGGTCGTCTGCGTCAACCTCTACGGCTCGACGGAGACCCAGCGCTCGCTCGGCTACTCGGTGGTCGCCCGGCCCGGCGAGGTTCCGGCCGGCCGGGAGGCGCTCCCGCTCGGGCGCGGCACCCCGGAGGTCGAGCTGCTGGTGCTCAACGCCGCCGGCGGGCTCGCCGGCATCGGCGAGGTCGGCGAGGTCTACATGCGCAGCCGCTGGCTCGCCCGCGGCTATGGGGGGGACCCGGAGTTGACGGCGCAGCGCTTCCTGCCCAACCCCTTCCGGCCGGCGGGAGCCGACCCCGCGGACCGCCTCTACCGGACCGGCGATCTCGGGCGCTACGGCGCGGACGGCGAGGTGGATTTCGCCGGGCGCGCCGACCACCAGATCAAGATCCGCGGCTTCCGCATCGAGCCGGGGGAGATCGAGGCGGCGTTGCGGCGCCACCCGGCGGCGCGCGAGTGCGTGGTGGTGGCGCGCGGCGAGGCGGAGAAGCGCCTGGTCGCCTACCTGGCGCCGGCCGCGGAGGCGGTGTCGGCGCGAGAGCTGCGCGAGTTCCTCGCCCCGCAGCTTCCGGACTTCATGGTGCCCGCCGCCTTCGTCTGGCTCGACGCGCTGCCGCTGACGAAGACCGGCAAGCTGGACCGCCGCGCCCTGCCCGAGCCCGAGGCGGAGGCGGCCGCGGAGAGCGCGGTGCCGCGCACCGCGGTCGAGGAGCTGATCGCCGGCATCTGGGGCGAGCTCCTGGGGCGGGCCCCGGGGACGGTCGGAATCCATGACAACTTCTTCGAGATCGGCGGCCACTCGCTGCTCGCCACCCGGGCGCTGTCGCGCATGCGGGAGGCGCTCGGCGTCGCGGTCCCCCTGCGCTCGCTGTTCGAGTTCCCCACCGTCGCCGGGCTCGCCGGGGTGGCCGAGCGGCTGCGGGGGGAGGAGCGGCCGGAAGCGCCGCCGCTCGTCCCCGTGCCACGCGCGGCCGCAGGCGCCGGGGAGATCGGCCTGCCGCTCTCCTTCTCGCAGCAGCGGCTGTGGATCCTTGACCAGCTCGAGCCGGGGAGCTTCGCCTACAACCTCGCCACGGCCCTGCGCCTGCACGGCGAGCTGGCGGTGGGGCCCTTCGGCCGCACCATTTCCGAGATCGTGCGCCGCCACGAGGCCCTGCGCACGGTGTTCGCCGCCGGTGAGGACGGCGAGCCGCGGCAGGTGATCCTGCCCGCCGGAGAGCGGCCGCTGCCGGTGGTGGACCTGACGGCGCTGCCGGGGACGGAGCGGGCCGCCGAGGCCGCGCGCCTCGCCGCCGCCGACGCGCTGCGGCCGTTCGACCTCGCGCGGGGGCCGCTGCTGCGCACCACCCTGCTCCGTGTGGCCGAGCGCGAGCACGTCCTGCTCCTCGCCATGCACCACATCGTCACCGACGGCTGGTCGATCGGGATCTTCACCCGCGAGCTGACCGAGCTCTACCGGGCGTTCTCCGCCGGTCTCCCCTCGCCACTGCGCGAGCTGCCGCTGCAGTACGCCGATTTCGCGGTCTGGCAGCGTCGCTGGCTGCAGGGCGAGGCGCTGGAGGAGCAGCTCCGCTACTGGAAGCGGCATCTGACCGGCGCGCCGCCGGTGCTCGAGCTGCCGGCCGACCGCCCGCGCCCCGCCCTCCAGAGCCATCAGGGAGGGCGGCGCTGGCTGACCCTGCCGGACGAGCTGACGGGCCGTCTGGAGGCCGAGGGCCGCCGGCTCGGAGTCACCCCGTTCATGTTCCTGCTCGCCGTCTTCGCCGCCCTGCTGCGGCGCTACAGCGGCGAGGAGGACCTGGTCGTCGGCACGCCGATCGCGAACCGCGGCCGCCGCGAGCTGGAAGAGCTGATCGGCTTCTTCGCCAACACCCTGGCGCTGCGCGTCGACGCCGCCGGCGACCCGGTGTTCGCCGACCTGGCCCGGCGGGTGCGGGAGTCGGCCCTCGGCGCGTACGCCCACCAGGATCTCCCCTTCGAGCGGCTGGTCGATGAGCTGCAGCCGGAGCGCGACCTCGGCCATGCGCCGATCTTCCAGGTGATGTTCATCCTGCAGAACGCCCCACCCGCCCTGCTGGAGCTGGGCGAGCTCACCTTCAGCATCCTGGAGGTCGAGGAGGGGCGGGCGCAATTCGACCTGTCGCTCGCCCTGATGGAGATCCAGGGGGAGATGGCGGCCCGGCTCGAGTACGGCTCCGACCTCTTCGACGCCGCCACCGCCGAGCGGATGCTCGGGCACTTCGGCACCCTGGTCGCGGCGGCCGTGGCGGAGCCGCGGGCGCGCCTCTCGGCCCTGTCGCTGCTCTCCGAGGAGGAGCGGCGGCAGGTGCTCGTCGCCTGGAACGACACGCGGATGGATTTCCCCGAGGAGCTGACGGTCGCCGAGCTGTTCGAGGCGAGCGCCCGCCGCTCGCCGGCCGCCCTGGCGATCTCCTGCGGCGGCCGTAGCCTGCTCTATCGCGAGCTCGACGAGCGCGCGGAACGGCTCGCCCGCCGGCTCGTCCGGCTGGGCATCGGACCCGAGGTCCGCGTCGGCCTCTGCCTCGAGCGCACGCCGGAGATGGTGGTCGCGATGCTGGCGGTGCTGAAGGCGGGCGGCGCCTACGTGCCGCTCGATCCGACCCATCCCCGTGAGCGCCTGGGCTGGATCCTGGAGGACGCCGCCGTGCCGGTCCTGCTGGCCGACCGCGGCTCGCTGGCGGCTCTGCCGGAGCACCGCGCGACGGTGATCGATCCAGCCGCCGCGGAGCCCGCAGACGCCGCCGGGGACGCGGCGGCCGGGCACCTGCCGTCACGGCGGGCCACGCCGGAGAACCTCGCCTACGTGATCTACACCTCGGGCTCCACCGGACGGCCCAAGGGGGTCGAGGTGCGCCACCGCGGGGTGGTCAACTATCTCTCGTCGATGGCCCGCCGGCCGGGCCTGGAGCCGGCGGACGCCGTCCTCGCGCTCACCACCCTCTCCTTCGACATCGCGGTCACCGAGTTGCTGCTCCCCCTCGCGGTGGGCGCGCGCATCGAGCTGGTCGATCGCGAGACCGCCGCCGACGCCGAGCGGCTGGCCGCCGTGATCGCGTCCTCCGGCGTGACGGTGATGCAGGCGACGCCCGCCACCTGGACGCTGCTGCTCGAGGGGGGCTGGGCGGGGAAGCCGGGCCTCAAGGTCCTCGCCGGCGGCGAGGCGCTTCCGGCCAGCCTCGCCGAGCGCCTGCTGGCCCGCGTGGGCTCGCTCTGGAACGTCTATGGACCGACCGAGACCACCGTCTGGTCCACCCTCCATCCGGTGACGGCGGGCGGGCGGCGGGTCCCGATCGGTCGCCCGCTCGCCAACACCACGGTCCACCTGATCGATCAGGGGGGCGAGCCGTCGCCGGTGGGTGTGGCAGGCGAGCTGTGCATCGGCGGCGAAGGTCTCGCCCGCGGCTACCACGGGCGGCCGGACCTCACCGCCGAGCGCTTCGTGCCCGATGCTTTCGGCCCCGCCGGGAGCCGCCTCTACCGCACGGGAGACCTGGCGCGCCGGCTCCCCGGCGGCGACCTCGAGTTCCTCGGCCGCATCGACCACCAGGTCAAGGTGCGCGGCTTCCGCATCGAGCTCGGCGAGATCGAGGCCGCTCTCTCCCATCTCCCGGGAGTGGCGCAGGCGATCGTGGTGGTGCGCGAAGGCGGGGAGGGGGAGCGCCGCCTGATCGCCTTCCTGGTGGCCGAGCCGGCGGCCGGGTCCCCGCCCACGGTCTCCGAGCTGCGGGCCGGGCTGCGGGAGCGGCTGCCTGACTACATGGTGCCCGCCGCCTTCGTGACGCTGGACGCCCTGCCGCTGACGCCGAGCGGCAAAGTGGACCGCCGTGCCCTCTCCCGGCGGCCGGTCGACGCCGCGCAGGAACTGGCGGAGGAGCGGGAGCTCGTCGCTCCCCGCAACGAGGTCGAGGCGCTCCTCGCCGGGATCTGGGGCGAGGTGCTCAGCCGCGAGCGGGTAGGGGTCCACGACAACTTCTTTGCGCTGGGCGGCGATTCCATCCTCGCCATCCGGATGGTGACGCGGGCCCGCAAGGCCGGGCTCCGCTTCACCCCGCGGGACTTGTTCCAGCGCCAGACGATCGCCGCGCTCGCCCTGGTGGCCGCGGTGACCGCGACGGAGGCGGAGACCGGGCTCCAGCCGACCCCCTTCCAGCGCCGGCTCCTGGCGGCCGATCCGGCGGCGCTCCAGCGTTGGAACGAGGCGGTGCTGATCGCGCTGCCCCCGGGTTTCGACGGCGAGGCCCTGGAGACCGCGCTCGCCGGGCTGGCGCGCCGCCACGAGGCGCTGCGGCTGCGCTTCCATCCGGGCACCGAGGGCTGGCGGCTGGAGGTCGCCGCACCCGAGGAGCGGATCGCGATCGAGCGGATCGATCTCTTCGGGAGACCCGAAGAAACAGCGTTGCCGGCCTTGGCGGAGGAGGCGCGCGACCGGATCGACCTCGCCGCCCGGCCCTGGACGGCCGCCATCTTCCACCGGGACGGAGAGCCGGGACATCTGCTCTTTGCCATCCATCGGCTGGCGGTCGACGGCCCCTCGTGGGAGCCTCTGCTGGACGACCTGCTCGCGCTCATCGGCGGCGTGGAGCCCGCCGCGTCGGCGCTCCTCCCGGAGCCTGGTCTCTCGACCGATTTGGCGGCCGAGGAGAGCCAAGCGCTGTTCGAGGAGGTCGCCCCGCTCCAGGGAGTCTCGCCCGAGGAGCTGCTCGCGGCCGCCCTGGCGCAGGCCGTGGCCGCCTGGAGCGGCGCGCGCCGGGTCGGCTTCGAGGTGGCGGCCATCGCCGTGGAGGTCGAGGTCGACAGGGACCCCGTCGCGGCGCTGAAGCGGATCAAGGACGAGTTGCGGCGGGCTGCGGCGGCGCCGAGCGGGGGCGATCGCGACCGTTCGTTGCGGGCCGAGCCCGAGATCGTCCTGCGCTGGCGGGGACGCTTCGGTCCCGGCGTCCAACCGCTCCGCTCGCGTGCTTCCCGGGACTTCCAGGGGGGGCGGCGCACGTTCGAGGTCGTGGCCCGGATCGAGGGAGGGCGGCTGCGGCTCGACTGGACCTATGCCGAGGGAGCCCACAGGCCCGAGGCCGCGCGGGCCTTGGCCGACGCCGCGGGCGCGGCGCTGCGCTCGTGGATCGAGAAGCGGTCCGCGCCGGAAGCGGCAGGCTTCACGCCCTCCGACTTCCCGGCGGCCGGCCTGGATCAGGGAGACCTCGACGACCTGCTCGCCGAGCTCGCGGTGGACTAGGGATGGACATGGCCGAGATCATCACCCAGCCGACCTCCGAAGCGGAGGCTCCGGTCGCCGGACGGTCGCTCGGCCGCGATCTCTACCTGGGGCTGCGGGCCTTGAGCGAGGAGAGCGGCGTGCCGCTCGCCGCGATCGTGCTCGCCGCTGCCGCGGTCGTGCTGCGGCGTACGGGCTTCGAGGTCGATCTGGCGCCGGGTCTCGATCTGGCGGGGCATCGCTCCTTCCTGGATCTGTTGGCGAAAATGGGGCCATCCGCTGCGGAGCGGACGCGGTTGGGCTTCCGGCAGGGCGAAGCCGGTTCGTCCGGAGCCGTGCTGGCCTTCGAGGACACGGGGTCGGCTCTGGCGCTCGGCATCGAGCACGGCGCGGCTCCGGCGGACAGCGCGGCGGCGCTACGGTTGCTGGAGCGTCTGCCGGCTCTGCTGGCGGGCCTGGTGGCCGATCCCGGGGGCCGTCTCTCGGAGCTGCCGGTGCTCTCTGCGGCCGAGCGCCACCTGGTGCTGGTGGAGTGGTGCGACACGGAGCG
>DASWRX010000053.1:0-31063 GCA_036402955.1 Thermoanaerobaculia bacterium | reverse complement strand
CCCTTGAAGCGCTGCACGTTGGGCTTGCCCTTCTTCCCCTCGGCCTCGATGCGGTCGAGGATGCCCTTCTTCTCCCGCTCGTCGAGGGCGTAGAAGACCTCCTTGCCGAGGTCGATGCGGTAGAGCGGCGGCATGGCGACGTGGATGCGGCCGTCCTCGACCAGGCCGCGGAAGTGGCGCAGGAAGAGGGCGCAGAGGAGCGTCGCGATGTGGGCGCCGTCCGAGTCGGCGTCGGCGAGGATGCAGATCTTGCCGTAACGCAGGCCGTCGCGCTTGTCCGAGCCGGGATCGACGCCGAGGGCGACCGCGATGTCGTGCACCTCCTGCGAGCCGAGCACCTCGGAGGCGTCCACCTCCCAGGTGTTGAGGATCTTGCCCCGCAGCGGCAGGATCGCCTGGAACTCCTTGCTGCGCGCCTGCTTGGCCGAGCCGCCGGCCGAGTCCCCCTCGACCAGGAAGAGCTCGGTCAGGCTGAGGTCCTGGCTGGTGCAGTCGGCGAGCTTGCCGGGGAGGGCGGGGCCCGAGGTCACCGTCTTGCGCTTCACCTGCTTGCCCGAGCGCAGGCGCGACTGGGCGCTGTCGATGGCCAGGCGGGCGATCCGCTCGGCGTCGGCCGTGTGGTGGTTGAGCCAGAGCGCGAAGGAGTCCTTGGCGACGCCGGAGACGAACGCCGCCGCCTCGCGCGAGGAGAGGCGCTCCTTGGTCTGGCCGGTGAACTGCGGGTCTTTCATGCGCACCGACAGCACGTGGGAGCAGCGGGCCCAGACGTCCTCCGGCGCCAGCTTGACGCCGCGCGGCAGCAGGTCGCGGAACTCGCAGAACTCGCGGATGGCGTCCGTCAGCCCGGCGCGGAAGCCGTTGACGTGCGTGCCCCCCTGGGTCGTGGGGATCAGGTTGACGTAGCTCTCGCCCACCCCGTCCGACGAGTCCTCCTCCTCCGCGAGCCAGCAGACGGCCCAGTCGACCTCCTCCTCCTTGCCGCGGAAGTGGCCGATGAACGGCTCGTCGGGCACCGTCCGGCAGCCCGCCAGCTCGTCGGTCAGGTAGTCCTTGAGGCCGTCCTCGTAGAACCAGTCCTCGTTGTCCTCCGGCGTCTCCTCGTGGACGAAGCGGATGTGGAGGCCGGGGCAGAGCACCGCCTTGGCGCGCAGGCCGTGCTTGAGCTTCGGGATGCTGAACTTGGGCGAGTCGAAGAACTTGGGATCGGCCCAGAAGCGGACGGTGGTCCCCGTGTTGCGCTGGCCGACCGTGCCCACCACCTTCAGGTTGGAGGTCTTCTGGCCGTCGGCGAAGGCCATGTGGTGCTCCTTGCCCTCGCGCTTCACCCACACCTCGAGCTTCGAGGAGAGGGCGTTGACCACCGAGACGCCGACGCCGTGGAGGCCGCCCGAGAAGCGGTAGCTCTTGTCCGAGAACTTGGCGCCCGAGTGCAGGCGGGTGAGGATCACCTCGACTCCCGGCACCTTCTCGCCCTTGTGGAGGTCCACCGGCATGCCGCGGCCGTTGTCGGTCACCGACAGCGAGCCGTCGGCGTACAAGGTCACCACGATCTCGTTGGCGTGGCCGGCGATCGCCTCGTCGGCGGCGTTGTCGATGACCTCCTGGGCGAGGTGGTCGGGCCGGTCGGTGAAGGTGTACATGCCGGGGCGCTTGCGCACCGGCTCCAGTCCCGTCAGGACTTCGATGGAAGAAGCGTCGTAGGCCATGGATCCTTCGAGCAGAGATTCAGCGTCCGTCGGTAAGCCGGCCCATGATACAGGACCTGCAGGCCCCCGATTCCCGCTGGTTCGGGCGTCCGGTCGTCACTGGTTCCCGGTTGACGCGATTCCGCGCGAGTGATAGTCTATGCGGTAACAGAGCGTAATTCAAGGGACGCTTCTTCCGCTGTCCCCGAGGTCCCGTCCCTTTCGTCGCCGTTCCGCTGATGTCGCCGGTCCATGTCCGAGATCTCAAAGGAGGAAATCTTATGAAGGTACGAATGACCGCCGTCGCGCTCTCCCTGCTCGCCCTCGCCGTTCTCGCCACGATGCCCGCCCTCGCGCAGGACAAGCCGAAGCCGCCCGCGCCGCCAGCGATGGGCGGGGAGGACATGGAGGCCATGATGAAGGCGGCAGCCCCGGGCGAGCAGCAGAAGAAGCTGGCGCGCCTCGCGGGGGATTGGACGTTCACGAGCAAGGCCTGGATGGCTCCTGGCGCGCCGCCGATGGAATCGAATGGGACGATGCACGGCGAGCTGCTGCTGGGCGGCCGTTATGTCGAGCACACCTGGAAGGGCAACATGATGGGGATGGCCTTCGAGGGGCGCGGAACCGACGCCTACGACAACGTCGGCAAGATGTACGTCAGCTCCTGGGTGGACAACATGGGGACCGGCATCATGCACCAGACGGGAAGCTGCGACGCGGCCGTCAAGGTCTGCACCTACAACGGCGACGTGTGGGATCCGATGAGCGGGAAGAAGACCACGATGAAGTCGGTCATCACCTGGGTGGACGACAACAGCTTCAAGAACGAGATGTACGGGCCGGGGCCGGACGGCAAAGAGGCCAAGATGATGGAGATCGTGGCGACGCGCAAGTAGCGGGTTCGTCTCCACGGTTTCCCGGCCCGGCGATCCAGCGCCGGGCCGAACGTTCTCCTCCCACCGTTCTTTTTTGACTTTCTCCCTCCGATCTGTTAATCAATTCATGAGAAGTAACTCCCTCCAGCGCCCGCATCGCCCCCGGAGGAGCCATGAAGCCGAGATCGGACGTCAAGATCGACCGCGTTGCCTTCGAGAAGATGAAGCGCGTGCTCCCCGCCTTCCTGGCCGCGCAGCGGGGGACCAGCCCGGAAAATCACGCCGAGGATCACAGCGTCCGCGATCTGCCGGACGAGATGGCGTTCAAGCTGACCAACCGCTGCAACCTCCGATGCAAACATTGCTATCAATGGAACGAGGAGGGGCACCACCGCGATCTCGCCAAGGCCGAGCAGAACCGCGACCTCGACTTCGCGGTGATCGAGAAGGCCTTCGCGGCCACCCGTGAGCGGAAGTCGAACGTCTATCTCTGGGGCGGCGAGCCGCTGATCTATCGCGACTGGGAGCGGCTGGCCGATCTGCTGGAGCGCGATCCGCGCTGGACCTCGATGTGCACGAACGGGATCGGGATCGAGAACCGGCTGGACTCGATCCTGCGCATCTCGGAGAAATTCGAGATCCTCTTCGCGGTCGAGGGTTTCCGCGAGGAGCACGACGCGATCCGGGGCAAGAGCACCTGGGACCGCACGATGCGCGGCATCGATCTCCTGCTGGAGGAGAAGCGGCGGGGACGCTACCGCGGGGAGATCGCGATCAACTGCGTGATCACCGACGCCATCCTGCCCCGGCTGCACGAGCTGCTGGAATCCTTCGAGGCCCAGGGGATCGACACCGTCTACTTGAGCCTGCTCTGGTACCTCTCCGACGAGACCTCGGCCAAGATGGATCGCTACGTGGCCCGGCACTTCAACTGGATGTGCACGGACGGCGAGCCCGCGCGGGCAAGCTGGCACGCCTACAAGTACCGGCTCGATCCGGCCGCGGGCGGGAGGCTGATGGACGCGCTGCGGCGCGTCGACGCGCGGAGCTGGAAGATGAAGCTGCGCTACAACCCGGCGCTCGACCTCGACGAGATCCCGGAGTTCATTCTGGGGAGCGACCGGCCGGCCCAGGGCAAGACGCGGTGCCTGGCGATCAAGACCCGCATGGACGTGATGCCCAACGGCGACGTCGTCTCCTGCAAGTTCTTCCCGGAGTTCGCGGCCGGCAACCTCGGGCGCGAGGAGGTGCGCGAGGTGTGGCACGGCAGCCGGTTCAATATCCTGCGGGACACCATCGACCAGGGGCTGATGCCGGTCTGCTCGAAGTGCAACCTCCTCTACTCGCGCGGGATCTGACGGAAAGATCTGACGGAAACCCCGCCGCCCATGCTCGTCCACCACTTCCTCGAGCGCAGCGCCGACCGCCTTCCGGACAAGGAGGCGCTGGTCTGCGGCGCCCGGCGGCTGACCTATTCTGAGGTGGAGGAGCGCGCCAACCGGCTGGCCAACGCGCTTCTGTCGTACGGTTTGCGGCCTGGGGACCGCGCCGCCGTCTGGCTGGAGAGCGGCGTCGAGGCGGTGGTGGCGATCTTCGCCATCCTCAAGGCGGGCGGCGTCTTCCTGCCGCTCAACCCGCAGCTCAAGGCGGGGAAGCTCGCCTGGATCCTGCGCGACTGCGGCGTGCGGTTCCTGATCGCCCGCTCCGGCAGTCTCCCGGATCTGGGCGGCTGCCCCGAGCTCGCGCGGGTCCTCACGGAGGCCGAGGATCTCGCAGCGTTTCCCCTCGCAAGACCGCAGAGCGGCGTGACCGGGGACGATCTCTGCGCCCTGATCTATACCTCGGGCTCGACCGGCACGCCGCGCGGCGTGATGCTCACCCACCGCAACGTGGCCGCGGCGTCCGCCTCGATCATCGAATATCTGGAGAACCGGGAGGACGACGTCGTCGTCGACTTCCTGCCGCTGTCTTTCGATTACGGGCTGTACAACGTGCTGATGCCGTTCCGGTTCGGCGGCCGGGTGGTGCTCGAGCGGTCCTTCCTCTATCCCTATCAATTGATCGGACTGCTCAAGAAGGAGCGGGTGACGGGGCTGCCGATCGTGCCGACGATCGCCGCCGGGCTGGTGAGGCTGCGCAGCCTGGAAGGCTACGACCTGCCCGATCTGCGCTACGTCACCAGCACCGGCCAGGCGCTGCCGCCGCCGCACATCGAGCGCCTGCGCGAGATCTTCCCCGGCGCGAAAATCTTTTCCATGTACGGCCTCACCGAGTGCAAGCGGGTCTCCTACCTGCCGCCCGCGGAGTTGGAGGGGCGGCCGGCCTCGGTCGGCAAGGCCATGCCGGGCACCGAGGCCTGGCTCGCGGACGGCGCGGGAGAGCGGATCGCGCGGCCGGACGAGGCGGGCGAGCTGGTGGTGCGCGGGCCGCACGTCATGCGGGGATACTGGAACCTGCCGGCGGAGACGGCGCGGGTGCTGCGGCCGGGCTCCGAGCCGGAATCGGAGCCGGGGGAGCGGGTGCTGCACACGGGCGACCTCTTCCGCATGGACGCGGCGGGGTTCCTCTACTTCGTCTCGCGGCGGGACGATCTGATCAAGACGGGGGGCGAGCGGGTGAGCCCCAAGGAGATCGAGAGCGTGGTCCACGCGCTGGACGGCGTGGCCGAGGCGGCGGCCTGCGGCGTGCCGGACGAGTTGCTGGGGCAGGCGGTCCATCTCGCCGTGACCCTGCGCGACGGCGCGGCGCTGACCGCCGCGGACATCCTCGCGCACTGCGCCCGGCATCTCGAAAAATCCATGGTTCCCCGCCACGTCGAGATCCGCGGCGAGCTCCCCCGCACGGCCACCGGCAAGATCGCCCGCCGGGAGCTGGGAAGCGCGAGACTCTGAAGGAGATCGGATGGAACCCTCTGAGACATCGCCCGCGCAGCCGCCCGGCCGGCTGGAGGCCTGGAAGAAGCTCAAGAGCCTTCACCCGCGGCCGCTCGACCTCGGCCGCCTGGCGCTGATCGAGGCGCGGAGCCGCGCCGAGCTGGCCGATCCGGCGCAGCTCGCGGCGCTGATCCCGGAGCTGGGCCTCAACGACGAGGCGATCGAGGAGATCCCCGCGCACCTGCACCCCTGGTGCGGCCAGGGGCTGCGCATCTGGCAGTATCCCAACCAGTTCGGCCGCTACCTCGCCGACCTCGCGGGCCGGCGGATCTCCTCCTATTTGGAGATCGGCGTCCGCCACGGCGGCACCTTCGTGGCAACGGTGGAGATCCTCGGCCGCTTCCATCCGCTCGACCGCGCCGTGGGCGTGGACGTCATTCCCTGCCCGTCGCTGGTCGAGTACGGCCGGCGGAATCCCCGCGCCGAGTTCCTGTGCGCCAACACCCAGTCGCCGGAGTTCGCCCGCCGGCTCGACGAGCGCGGGCGTTTCGATCTGGTGCTGATCGATTCGCTCCACGAGGAGCGGCAGTGCCGCGCCGAATTCGAGACGGTCCGCGAACGGGCGGCGATCGTGGCCTTCCACGACATCGCGAGCGTGCGCTACCCCGGGGTGGCGAAGGTCTGGAGCGAGGTCCGGGCCGCGGGGGAGCACGACTGCGTGGAGTTTACGGATCAATACGAGAGCGTCGGCGCGAGCTACATGGGGCTGGGCGTCGCGGTCAGGAAGGATCGGGCATGATCGAGCGGATCAAGAGCATCCTGGAAGAGGTGCGGGGAGTCCCCGGCCTGTCGCAAAACCTTTCCGATTCCGCGAGCCTCATCGACGACGTGGGGCTCGATTCGCTGGAGATGCTGACCTTCATGCTGAAGATCGAGGAGCGGCTGCGCGTGCGCATCGACTTCGAGCAGATGGACTTCTCCTACCTGCAATCGATCCAGGCGCTCTCCGAGTTCCTCGGCCGCATGGAGCGGCTCGATCCGAACGAGCCGGCGACCTCGCTGGATCTGTAGATGGAGCCGCGTGTCACCGTCCTGGGATCCGGCGTCGCTCTCGGGGTCTACGTCCCCGCCCTGCTCGCCGCCCGGCAGCTCGCGCGGCACGGCGTGGACGCGGAGGCGCTGGTCGTCGAGAGCCTCTACACGGCCGCCGGCCTCGACATGCTGGAGCGTTACCGCCAAGCCTACCACCGCGATTTCTCCCTGGCCCTGATGGGTCACCGCATGACGCGCGACGTGCGGCCGAGCCTGGACGCGGGCGCGGTGACGGCCCTGCTCGATCGCTGGCGCGCCGAGGACCGCCGTTACTTCTCCGTGTGGTCCGGCTTCTGGATGCCGGTCCTGGAGCGCTACCGGCGCGAGGCGCTGGGGCCCTTGAGCGTCGACCTCTGCCGCATCGACGCCGAGATCTCGGCCACGTTCAAAATCTACCAGGACCTCTGCGACGGCCTGGGAGACGAGGCCCGCGAGATCTGGCTGTGGAGCCTGGAGCGGCGCAAGCTGATCTACGAGCTGCCCGTCTCCGATCAGCCGGCGTTGCCGTGGAGCGGGCGGGAGGACCGCCTCGTCGTCCACGGCGGCGGCTGGGGGATCGGCACCTATCTCGACCGGGTTCCGGAGCTGGAGGCGGCCGGGCTCGCGCTGGACGTGGTGGTCCACGATCCGGCGGAGGCGGGCGCGCGCGAGAACGGCCGCCGCTATTTCCAGGTCGATCCCGCGTGGCGCGCCTGGCAGGAGGAACGGTGTCGCTTCCCGCCGTTCGGAGAGCTGCGCGAGCCCGTGATCTTCCATCGCCGGGAGGAGCGCCACGAGATCTACGACCTGCTGCGCGGCAGCCGGGCGATCGTCAGCAAGCCCGGCGGCGGCACGCTGATCGATTCGCTGGCCTCCGCCACGCCCGTGGTGCTGCTCGAGCCCTACGGCTACGCCGAGGAGGCCAACGCGGAGATCTGGGAGCACCTGGGATTCGGCGTGCCCATGGCCCGCTGGCAGGAGAGCGGCTTTTCCCTCGATCTCCTGGAACGGCTCCATCGCAACCTGCTGGCGCGGCCGGGCGCGGCGAGCGGCACGATCGACTATCCGGCCTCGCTGGCGGCCCGTCTCCATGACCGCGCCGCCTGAGAAGAGCGCGGTGGGCGGAGCGCTGTGGGACGCGGTGCGCTCGGTGCTCCAGAGCGCCCGTCTGGACCCGCCGCTGCGCCGCTCGCCCACGGGTCTCGACGCGCCGCTCTCCCCCGAGCAGGCGCCGTTCTGGTGCCCGGAGCGGCCGGAGGAGAACGGCTCCTATCTCATCCCCGCCGTCTTCCGCATTCCGGCGGCGGTCGATCCCGCGGCCCTGGAGCGCAGCCTGGTCGAGATCGCCCGCCGCCACGAGGTCCTGCGGACGGCCTTCCAGCGGATCGACGAAAAGGACCGCGCGGTCGTGCTGGCGGAGACGGCGATCCGCCTGCCGCTGGTGGATCTGCGGGCGCTGCCGGACTCGTCGCGGCAGGCCTGCGCGGAGCGCCTGATCCAGGAAGAAGCGCGGCAGTCCTTCCGCCTCGATCGGGGTCCCCTCGTGGCGTTCAAGCTCCTGCGCCTGGGTGACGAGCGGCACGCGCTGCTGGCGACCTTCCATCACGCCGCGTTCGACGGCTGGTCGCTGAGCGTCTTCTCGCGGGAGCTCTCCCTGCTCTACGAGGGCTTCGCCGCCAGGTCTTCGTCGCCGCTCCCCGAGCCGTCCCTTCAGTACGCGGACTATGCCCGCTGGAAAAACGAGTGGTTGCGCGGGCCGGGAGCGGAGCGGCAGCGGGCCTACTGGCGCGAGGCGCTGCGGGACCTGCCGCGGAGGGGAGTGCGGTGCGGCCTGCCGAGCGGGCCGGCCATCCTGCACGTGCAGCCGATTCCCGCCGCCTTGGTCGCGAGGGCTCGCGCGCTGGGAGAGTCCGCGGGAGCCAGCCTCTTCGTCGCGCTGCTGACGGCCTTCGAGGCGATGCTCCACCGCTTCTCGGGCGAGGAGGACCTCGCGATCCGCTCCATCGCCGCGGGCCGCTCCCGGAGCGAGCTGTGCGATCGCATCGGCTGCTTCATCAACCCGATCGCCCTGCGCGTGAGCTTCGCGGGGGACCCGACCTGTCGCGAGCTTCTGCAACGGGTCCGCGAGTCGGCTCTCGGCGCCTTCGCTCACGCGGAGCTGCCGTTCGACCACGTCCTGGAGGAGCTGTCGCCCGGCGAGGAGATCCTCGACGCCCCCGCGCAGATCCTGTTCCTGCTCCAGAACTTTCCCGCCGCCCGGCTGCGGCTCGGCGGCCGGGAGATCCCCGCGGAGGAGACCGCCGCCGGATGGACGGAGACGCCCTTGATGGTCACCCTGAACCCGGACGGCGACGGGCTCAGCGGCGAATGGCAGGGACACGGTGTCGCCTTCGACGCGCCCCGGCTCGCCGCGCTGGCCGGAACCTACGAGGCCGTGCTGCGGGCCCTGGTGGACGATCCGGACGTCCGGCTCTCCAAGTTGCCCGAGGGCGAGCCCGACCTCAGCGAGATCCTGGCGTTCCTGCTGGGAGCTGAGGAAACTTGATAGGAGAGAGATCGAACCGCGCCGTGAGCGAATCGATCACCGCGTGCCCCGCGAGGGTTGGAACCAAGCGGCCGGCGACGTCTCCCGCGAGCAATCCCTCCTCGACGTACCGCTCGATGAGCGATCGGTTCCGTTCCCGCAGGTCCACCCCGTAACGATCCCGGAAGGAATCGAGAACGATCCCGTCGGCCGTCCGCAATCCCAGCATCAGGGCTTCGAGGGCCAGATCCTCGCGGGTCAGCTCCTCGCTCCCTGCGACCGGCCGCTCTCCCGCTTCGATCCGTTTCTCGTAGGGGCCGAGCTTGGGCTCGTTCCACCAGCGGCGCGTGCCGGAGAAGGAGTGGGCGGAGGGGCCGAGGCCGAGGTAGGGGACGTGATGCCAGTATTTCTGATTGTGGCGCGAGCGGTGCTCGGGGGAGCGGGCGAAGTTCGAGACCTCGTAGGCGGGATAGCCGTGGTCGCGGAGGAATTCGTGGGTGAAGAGGAAGATCTCCGCCTGGGATTCCTCCGGCAGCTCGTTCATCGTCCCCTTCGCTAGACGGAACCCGAACGGCGTCCCCTCGTGAAACGTGAGCTGATAGCAGGAGACGTGGTCCGGCCCGAGCGCGACGGCCTGCTCCAGGGTGCGCTTCCAGACCTCGAACGGCTGGCCCGGCAGGCCGTAGATCAGGTCGATCGAGATTGTATCGAAGCCGGCCGCGCGGGCGATCTCCACGCTCCGCCGCGCTTCCTCCGGCGTGTGCCGGCGTCCCAGGAATTTCAGGGCGTCCGCGTCGAAGGATTGAATCCCCAGGGAGAGGAAGCGGACGCCGAGCTCCCGCCAGGCGCGGACGCTCTCCAGATTGACATCCTCGGGGTTCGCCTCGAACGAGACCCAGGCGCCGTCCTGGATCGAAAGGTTTTCGCGGGCGGCTGCGAGGATGCGGGCGAGGTCGTCCGGCGCGAGAGCGGAAGGCGTGCCGCCGCCGAAGTAGATCGTGTCGATGGAATCAAACGCGGAACGATCCGCGGACCAGAGCGAGATTTCGGAAATCAGGTGATCGGCGAACCGCTGCCGCCGTTCCGGCCCGCCGGTCAGGACCGCGAAGTCGCAGTAGGGACAGATGGCGGAGCAGAAGGGGATGTGGAGGTAGAGGCCGGGATTTGCAGTCCTCACCTCGGGAACGATCTCAGATCCGGCGCTTCCAGTAGTCGGGGTTCCGACGGTTATGCAGGACGGCAACGACGACAACTTGGTTTGCCTCTACGGAGTAGACGATACTGTGTGAAAACTGCTTCAGGCCCATTCTGCGATATTGCCCATAGATGGTCGGCGCAGTGAGAGGATATTCCCGCACCTGGGAAAGCGCCTGATGAAATCTCGTCAGGAAGAGATCCCCGAATCCGGGCCTCTCCGCCTCATAGAAGCGGGAAGCCTCGCGGATGTCGGCCTTCGCGCCGGAGAGGAGAATTACTTTCCGCAAGCGAGCTCTGCGCGAAGCTCCGCAATCACCTCGTCGGCGTCAAAGGTCTGAGCCGTGCCCTGTTGGTACTCGCGATACCGCCGTTCAATCTCTTCCCTCCAGAGCCTCGCGTGATCTGGGTTGACGTCGTCTTCTTCCTCGTCGAGACTGCGGAGAAGGCTGTAGGCGAGATCCTCGCGATCATCCAAGGAGAGCTTCAGGGCTTCGCGCTTGAGGTCTTCGAAGGACATGCCGTGGTTTCCTTTCGGAGACATTCTACAACACCTCCGCCTGAGCTTCCTGCCCCTCCTCCCCATACGTCTTCATCAGCGGCTTCTCCCGTCCCAGCCGCTCCTCGGCGGCATGGATGAGACCGGCCAGGCCCTGGCGCCTGGCGGCGCTCACGGCGACGCCGCTGAAGCGGCGGGCGAGGGCGTCGGCCTCGTAGGGCTCGAGGAGGTCCGTCTTGTTGAGGACGAGGAGGCGCGGGATCTCCTCCAGGTGGAGCTCGGCCAGCAGGCGCTCGACGGCCTCCAGCTTCGGCTCCAGGCGCGGATCGGCCGCGTCCACCACATGCAGCAGGAGGTCGGCGTCGGCCAGCTCTTCGAGGGTCGCCCGGAAGGCGGCCACGAGGTCCGGCGGCAGGTCGGCGAGGAAGCCCACCGTGTCGGTGATCACCACCTCGCCCTCGCGCGGGAAGCGCAGCCGGCGGCTCGTCGGATCGAGGGTCATGAAGAGCTGGTCCGCGGCCTCCACCTCGCTGCCGGTCATCGCGTTGAGCAGCGTGCTCTTGCCGGCGTTGGTGTAGCCGATGATCGAGAGCACGGGGACCTTCTCCTCCCGCCGCCGGCGCCGCCGCAGGTCGCGCTGGCGCGACAGCGACTCGACCTGGTGCTCCAGCGCCCGGATGCGGTCGCGGATGCGGCGGCGGCCGATCTCGACCACGGTCTCGCCCGGGCCGCGGCCGCCGATGCCGCCGGTCAGGCGCGACAGGCCGGCGTCCTTCTCGGTGAGGCGCGGCAGCGAGTACTTGAGCTGCGCGAGCTCCACCTGGAGCTTGCCGTCGCGGCTGCGGGCGCGCTGGGCGAAGACGTCCAGGATGAGCTGCGTGCGGTCGATCGCCTTGAGGCCCGTGGCGTCCTCGAAGGCGCGCGACTGCGCCGGCTTCAGGTCGATGTCGAAGATTGCCACCGTGGCCCGGCCGCGCATCGCTTCGAGCACGATGTCCTGGAGCTTGCCGCTGCCCACCACGGTGCGCGGGTGGACCTGCGAGCGCTTCTGGCGCACGGTGCCGGCGACGGCGACGCCGGCCGAGCGCACCAGCTCCAGCATCTCCTCGAAGTGCTCGTCCTCGGGAGTGATGCCGATCACCAGGGCGCGCTCCTTCTGCGTCTCGCCGGCGGCGCTGGCGACGCGCGCGAACTCGTCCTCGAGGGCCCGCATGGTGGCCTCGACGTCGAAGCTGAGCTGGTGGACGTCCGCGGCCTGGAGCCGCTCGAAGGGCTCGGAATCGTGGCCGTCCGGACCTATCGGCGCCAGGTGGGCGAGGTCGATGCGGCCCGGCAGGCCGGTGTCCAGCACCTCGACCGCCGCCACCAGGTCGAGCCGCAGCAGGGCGAGGTCGTTGAGGTCGTCGCGGGTGAGCGGCTCGCCCTTGAGGTGGGTATGGACGAGCCGCAGGCCGCGGAAGCGGCCGACGCCGCCACGCAGGCGGCCGATGTCGGGCAGGGTCAGGCTGTGGGCGTTGCCCACGATGACGTTGCGCACGGTGCCGTCGCGCCCGAGCAGGACTCCGACCTGCCGGTTGAGCTGCCGGGAGGTCTCGGCCAGATGCCGGGCGAGCTCGGGGGAGACCACCTGCCGCGGGTCCACGCGGCGGCGGAAGGTGCGCTCCAGGGCACGGACTTCGGACGCTTTGATCCCTCGAATGTCGCCGTCGAGCTGGGGAATGGGGTGATCTCCTTGAAAGTCAGTTGAGGACGGGCGGCGAGTAGTACTCGTCGGTGGAGAGGGGCTCGAAGCCCATCCCCATCAACGTCAGGAGCAGGTCTTCTCTTACAGCCGGATCGGCCGCTTCGAGCAGGGCCTGCTTCTCCGCCGGGCCGAACGGGAGGGCCACGGAGAGGCCGTTGAGCAGCGAGATGCCGGGCACGCTCGCCAGCAGGTCGTAGTCGAACTCCAGGTCGTGCTTCTCGCCGAAGGCGCGCAGGGCCTTCATCATCCGCTTGGGATTGAGGAAGACGTTGAGCTCGTCGGAGTCCCGCTCGAACTCCGCGTAGTCGACCCGCACCCGCCGGTAGCCGCGCGGGCGCGGCAGCTCCTCGCGGATGCGGAACCGGGAGACGCCGCGCAGGACGATCAGGTAGCGCCCGTCGTCCTGGGGCTCGCACTCCTCGATACGGCCGAGGCAGCCGATCCGGTAGATCTCGGGATCGTCCGGCGCCTCGGCGCTGTCCACCCAGTTGTCCTGCCGCGGGGTGAACGGCTGGATCATGCCGATGTATTGGTTGCCCTCGAGCGCGTCGGCCACCATGTTGCGGTAGCGGGGCTCGAAGACGTTGAGCGGCAGCAGGTTTCCCGGCAGCAGGAGCGAGCCTGTCAGCGGAAACACGGGGATGATCTCGGGCAGGGTCGTGGTGTCGGCCATCGTTCTTAAAACAGGGCGGGCCGGGACGGGCATTCCCCTCCGGTCCTATTCGTTCGGTCCCGCCTTGAGCACCGCCAGGAAGGCCTCCTGGGGGATCTCGACGGCGCCCACCATCTTCATGCGCTTCTTGCCTTCCTTCTGTTTCTCGAGCAGCTTGCGCTTGCGCGAGATGTCGCCGCCATAGCATTTGGCGGTGACGTCCTTGCGGAAGGCGTTGATCGTCGCGCGGGCGATGACGTTGCCGCCGATCGCTCCCTGGATGGCGATCTTGAAGTTCTGCCGCGGGATGGTCTCGGCCAGCCGCTCGCAGTAGTGGAGGGCCCGCATCCGGGCCTTCTCGCGGTGGACGAGCTGGGAGAGGGCGTCCACCTTGTCGCCGTTGACCAGGATGTCCACCTTGACGAGGTCGGTCTCACGGTAGTCGATCAGGTCGTAGTCGAACGAGCCGTACCCTTGAGTGATCGTCTTCAGCCGGTCATAGAAATCGAACAGGATCTCGCCGAGCGGCAGCTCGGAGATCACCTGCAGGCGTCCCATCGCCAGGTACTCGAAGGTGGTGCTGTCGCCGCGCCGCTCGCGGCAGAGCTCCATCACCGCTCCCAGGTAGCGCTCGGGGATCATGATCGACGCCTTGATGAACGGCTCGCGGATGAAGTCGATCGTTCCTGGGTCGGGGAAGAGGGAGGGGTTGTCCACCGTGGTCTCGTCGCCGTTGGTGAGCACCACCTGGTACTGCACCGAGGGGGCGGAGAGCAGGAGCGACAGGTCGTGCTCGCGCTCCAGCCGCTCCTGCACGATCTCCAGGTGCAGCAGCCCGAGGAAGCCGCAGCGGAAGCCGAAGCCGAGGGCGGTCGAGGAGTCCTTCTGGAAGGTCAGGGCGGCGTCGTTGAGCTTGAGCTTGTCGAGCGCCTTGGCGAGGTCCTCGTAGTCGTCGGTGGCGATCGGGTAGATCGACGAGAAGACGACCGGCTTCGCCTCCTTGTAGCCGGGGAGCGGCTCGGCGGCCGGGCGGTCGGCCTCGGTGACCGTGTCGCCGACGTTGATCTCCGAGACCGCCTTGACGCCGGCGATGACGTAGCCCACGGAGCCGGTCTCGAGCTCGTCCGCCTTGACCCGCTTGAGCTGCAGCAGGCCCACCTCCTCGACCTGGTACTCCTTGGCGGTGTGCATGAGGAGGATCTTCTGGCCGGGACGGATCGACCCCTCCTTGATCCGGCAGATCAGGACGACGCCGCGGTAGGGGTCGTACTGGGCGTCGAAGATCAGGGCGCGCAACGGCCCCGCCGGGTCGCCCGCCGGCGGCGGGATCCTGGCGACGATCGCTTCCAGGACGTCGTCGATCCCGATCCCCTGCTTGGCCGAGCAGAGCACGACCTCGAACGGATCGAGCCCGAGGTCGGCGTCGATCTCCTCGCGCACCCGCTCGACGTCGGCGGAGGGGAGGTCGATCTTGTTGATCACCGGCACGATCTCGAGGTCGTACTCCAGCGCCAGGTAGAGGTTGGCGACGGTCTGCGCCTCCACTCCCTGCGAGGCGTCGACGATGAGCAGCGCCCCCTCGCAGGACATCAGCGACCGGCGCACCTCGTGCGAGAAGTCGACGTGGCCGGGGGTGTCGATCAGGTTCAGCCGGTAGGTCTTGCCGTCCCCGGCGGTATAGCGCAGGGTGATGGTGTTGCTCTTGATGGTGATGCCGCGCTCGCGCTCGATGTCCATCGAGTCGAGGATCTGATCGCGGAAGTCGCGCGCCTCCACCCCCCCACAGCGCTGGATCAGCCGATCGGCCAGGGTCGATTTCCCGTGGTCGATGTGGGCGATGATGCAGAAATTACGGATGTCGTCCAAGACAGTCGTCCCCTTTGCGGCCGCGGAGCGCCGTGCGAAGATCCTACAACGCCCGGGCTGCGGGACGGCATTCCAGGAGGAAGAGGAGACGTGAAGCCGAAAGCGGGCCGGACGGTCTATTCGACGGAATCTCCCGTCGCCAGACGGGAGACGCCTTCCCGCGACGAGCCGGGAGCGAGCTCGCCGCCGTCAAAGCAGTCTCCACGGGTCCGTCTGGAGAGAGGCGGGCGCGGCGGCAAGACGGTGACGGTGGCGGGTCCGCTGGCGCTCGCGAGGCCGGAGGCGGAGGCGCTTCTCGCCGCGTGGAAACGGATGTGTGGAAGCGGTGGCGCGCTGAAGACGGTCCAGACGCCGACCGGCGCCCCGGCCTTCGAGCTCGAAGTCCAGGGAGACCACGCCGACCGGCTGCTCGCCGAGCTGGTCCGGGCCGGTTACAAGGCGAAGCGTTCGGGCGGGTAGCGGAGCTTAGCTCTCCCCCATCCGGTGCCCGGTCCGCTTGTAGAGATAGTCGTACCCCTCCTGGGTGAGGACGAACTCCTCCCCTTCCTGGCGGACGAGGTTCCCTTCCTGCAGCGACTGCATCGCGCCTTCGAAATCGACGCCGGGGCTCTCGGCCGCGGCCTCCTCGAACGCTTCCTGAGGAAGGCGGTCGCCCGGGCGCGCTCCGACGCGGTCGCCCTTCTCTTCATGGAACTGGACCAGCAGGATCTCGGCCCCCTTGGACAGCAGGATCATCGGCATCGTCGTCGTCTCCTTCCAGGTGAGCGGGAGATCGGCTGAGGGCCTGCCGAGCGGCAAACCCGGCCGGGCTCCCGGCGATGTGTTCCCGGGAGAACCCTGGAGCAACGGCCGTGCCATGAGCCTGGGCGGCCTCGCTGACCGCCCCTACGGGGAGGTCACAGCTTCATGACCATCTTGATCATGTCGTGCTGATTGCCGTCGGGGTCCGTCCCGTAGCCGGGGACGGTGTAGCCCTGGAAGCCCAGGTTGGTCAGCGTCTGGACGGCGTCGGCCTCGAAATCGGAGATCAGCATGCAGGTCAGGTGGCGCAGGCCGTCGGCGCGGGCCGTGGCGATGAAGTTGTTGATCAGCAGCGTCCCCAGGCCGACGCCCCGGTACTCGGGATCGATGAGCCATTTGACGCGGCCGACCAGGCGCAGCGGGCTCCCCGTCCGCCGGTGGAGCGTCGCGTCGGCCACCACCTTGTGACCGTCCCAGGCGAGCAGCGGCAGCACCTTGGCGTAATCCATCTCGCGTCCCCAGCTCTCGACCAGGGCGCGGTTGTCGATGCGGTCCCAGGCGAAGCGGCGGACCTCCTGGGGGAGGCGCAGGAAGAAGTCGTAGAGCGGATCGACGTCGCTCTCGGAGAACGGACGGATGAGCAGGCGGCGCCCGTCGCGGAGCACGCCTTCCTGGGGATAACGGGTGGGCATCTTCCCTCCTCGGAAGAAAAATCAGCGATCGGCAGGGGAGCCTAGCACAGCGCGGCGGGCCGGCGGCGAGCCCGTTCCCGCGCGTTCAGTAGGGATCTCAATATGGCATGTCCCTTGCTGCTCTATTCCGGCGAGTCGCAAGACTCCTTCAAGGAGACCATCGAGATGTTCAAGGTTCAGGACGAAACGGCGGAGCTGGGGCTCTGCGTCGGGGTCATCGCGGCGCTGGTCTGGGGGATCGGTTTGAGCCTGTACGGCTTCCAGCAGGCGTCAGGGCAACTCTCCTGGGCCGCTTGGGGGCTCCAGCTCTGCGGAGGCATTGTCACCTGCCTGCTCATCCCGCTGGTGCTGGTGCGCGGGCGGGGACGGACGCTGGCGCGGGTCGAAGAGCCCGCCGACCGGCGGTAGAAGAAGGCGTCCCTTTCGATATCCTTCTTTAGTACCCTTCGACCTCCGGGTCTCAGCCGAACGCCTCGATCATCGTTTCCCGGTCCAGCCAGAGGGCCGCCAGTCTCAACGCGGCCATCTGCTGCGCGACATCCGGTGGGGTGTCGGGGGAGAGGGTTTTCATAGCGATCCCGCTCCCCTTGCCAGCAGTTCCTCGACTTTGGCGGTCAATCCAGGCAGATCGCCTTCGAGAATGCCCCAGACCACAGGATTCGAGACCGAGGCATAGCCATGGATGAGGCGGTTCCTGAAGGAGATGATCCGCGATGCATCCGGAATTTCTTGCTGCACTTCAGGAAAGGCTCTCAGCATCTGTCCTAGCGCTTCGCCTACGATCTCAAGCTGACGTTCCACCGCGGATCGGGTTTTCCGGTCTTCCGCATAGTCCCGGAAGGTCATTCCGGAAGTGAACTCCCGAATGAGCTGACAGGCCATCTGGACGTCGAAGAGGAACGCGTGGGTGTCAGGCTGCCTCATAAAGAGCCCTGCGCGACCGCACGATGGACTGCCACAGATAGGGATTCTCGATCGGCTCACGTTCCAGGAGATCGACCCGCCGCCCGAAGAGGTCTTCCAGGTCCGCCAGCAGACCGAAGAAGCTGTCCGCGTGCTCCTTGGGTGGCATGGCCTCGAACTCCACCAGGAAATCGAGGTCGCTCGTCTCCGGATCGAAATCGTCACGGGCTGCGGAACCGAAGAGGTCCAGCCGTTCGACCCGGTGCTTGCGGCAAAGCTCTCTCAGTGTCTGAATCCTCTGCTGGACGATCGGGTGCATTCCAAGCCTCCTCTCTTTAGGATAACCGGTACCGGGTCCAGGAATCCGCGGGTTCCCTTTCGACGTTAGACTCCCTGCATGGCCGACCCGGTTTGGGAGGATCTCTCCCGGATCCTGCGCACCAGTGCGCCCTACAAGTCCCTCGTCCAGGGGCTCGAGGACGTGGTGCGCCTGCCCGTACCCGCGGCGGCCTGGGTGGGGGAGTTGCTGGCCCGGGACCTCGGCCGGCCCATCCTGGTGCTGGTGCCGCGCGAGGCCGACGCATTGACCTGGATGGAGGCCGCGCGCCTCTTCGGCCGCGAGGAGGGGGTGGTCTACTTCCCGGCCCCCTCGCTCACCCCGTATCAGGAGACCGAGACCTCCCTGATGGTGCGGGCCCAGGAATCGGTGGCGCTCGACTGCGTGGCCTCCGGCCGGCTGACCACCGTGGTCGCCACTCCCCGCGCCCTCTTCCGCCGCCTGCCGACCCGCGAAGCCTTCCGCGCCACCGTGCTCGACATCCGCCCGAACGAGGACCACCCGATCGAGACGCTGGTCGCCCACCTGGTCCGCCATGGCTTCCGGCGCACCGATCTGGTCTACGAGGTGGGAGACTTCGCCGTCCGCGGCGGCATCGTGGATTTCTTCCCGCCGGGCGAGGAGACCCCCATCCGGCTCGATCTCTTCGGTGATACGGTGGAGTCGATCCGCTGGTTCGATCCCCAATCGCAGCGCTCGGAGGACACGCTCGACGCCGTCCGCCTCCTTCCCCTCTCCCTCTTTCCGGTCGGCGCCGAGGAGGCGGACCGGCTCGCCGACCTGCTCTCCGGCGGCCAGGCGGCCGATCCGGACTGGGGGCCGGAGGCGGCCGAGATGCTGGAGGGCCTGCGGACGCGCGGCGAGTTCCCGGGCTGGGAGAATTACCTGCCGCTGCTCGCCGAGCGGACCGTCTCCCTCCCCGAGATCCTCGGCGGCCCGCTGGTTCTGGCCGTGGATCCGCCGGCCCTGGAGACCGAGGTCGCCCATCACGCCGAGCGGCTCCTGGCCGACTTCGCGGTGCGCCTGGAGCACGGGCGGCTCGCCGTTCCCCCGGAGATGCTGGAGGAGCCGGCCGAGCGGGTGCGGGAGATGCTGGAGATGGCGGAGCTGCGGCTGGGCGATCTGGCCGTGGGCGGTCGGGACGGCGAGGCCCGGGGCGCCGATTTCCACGGCGCGCTGACCGACCTCTTCCACGGGCAGCTCCCACGCTTCCCGCAGGAGGTCGCGACCGCCCGCGCCCGCGGCGAGCGGTGCATCGTGGTGGTCTCCCCGACCCACCGGCGGCGGATCGAGGAGCTGCTCGAAGGGCGCGAGGTGCCGCTGGGCCGGGGGGGCGTCGAGCTGGTGACGGGCGAGATCGGCCGCGGCTTCCGGCTGCCGCCGGCGGGCGTCGTCGTCTATGGCGAGCAGCAGCTCCTGGCGCAGGCGAAGCTCCAGCGGCGGCCGGCGCGCTCGCGCTTCGGGCCGTTCCTGTCCAGCCTGCGCGATCTCAAGGTGGGGGACTTCGTGGTCCACGTCGACCACGGCATCGGGCAGTTCCTGGCCCTGCGCTCGGTGGGCGGCAGCGGCGACGGCCTGGGCGTGCTGCCGCCGGCCGTGCGCGATCTGGCCGGAATGGCGGCGGCGGCCTCCCTGGAGACGGAGGTCATGGAGATCTCCTACGCCAGCGGCAAGCGCCTGCTCCTCCCCCTCTCGCGCATCGACCAGGTGCAGAAGTACAGCGGCATCGAGGGGGTGGCCCCCCGTCTCGACCAGCTCGGCGGCACGTCGTGGAACAAGACCAAGGCGCGGGTCAAGAAGGGGATGCGCGACATGGCGGGCGAGCTGCTGAAGCTCTACGCCGAGCGCCAGATCGCCCGCGCTCCGGCCCTGCCGCAGGACACCGATCTGCTGCGCCAGTTCGAGGCCGCCTTTCCCTACGAGGAGACGCCGGACCAGCTCGAGGCGATCGCCACCATCCGCGAGGACCTCCAGCGCGAGCGGCCGATGGACCGCCTGCTCTGCGGCGACGTGGGCTACGGCAAGACCGAGGTCGCCATGCGGGCGGCCTTCAAGGCGGTCGACGGCGGCTATCAGGTGGCGGTGCTGGCGCCGACGACGATCCTCGCCGACCAGCACCTGGAGACCTTCCGCCGGCGGTTCGCCGGCTTCCCGGTGAACGTCGAGATGGTGTCGCGGTTCCGTTCGCCCCAGGAGGTGCGGGAGCTGAAGAAGCGGCTCGGCGACGGCAAGGTGGACATCCTGATCGGCACCCACCGGCTGCTGTCGAAGGACATCCAGCTCCCGAGGCTCGGGCTGATGATCGTCGACGAGGAGCAGCGCTTCGGCGTCGCCCAGAAGGAGCGGCTGAAGCAGCTCAAGAAGAACGTCCACGTGCTCGCCATGTCGGCGACGCCGGTGCCGCGCACGCTCCAGCTCTCGCTCGCCAACGTGCGGGACCTGTCGGTGATCGAGACGCCGCCGCGCGACCGCATGGCGGTGGAGACGGCGATCCTCCCCTACCACGACGAGCTGGTGCGCGAGGCGATCGAGGCGGAGCTCGAGCGCGGCGGGCAGGTCTACTACGTCTACAACCGGGTGGAGTCGATCGAGGACCGGCTGGCCAAGCTGCGCGAGATCGTCCCCGGCGTCCGGGTCACCGTCGGCCACGGCCAGCTCGAAGAGGAGGAGCTCTCGCGCCGCATGCACGCCTTCACCCGCGGCGACTTCGACGTGCTGCTGGCGACGACGATCATCGAGAACGGCATCGACATCCCCAACGTCAACACCATGATCGTCCACCGCGCCGACCGCTTCGGCCTGGCGCAGCTCTACCAGCTCCGCGGCCGCGTCGGGCGCAGCAACCAGCTCGCCTACTGCTACTTCCTGGTGCCGGAGGATCGGGTGCTCTCCGAGCAGGCCAGGAAGCGGCTGGCCGCCCTGCGCGAGTTCTCGGACCTCGGCGCCGGCTTCCGCATTGCCGCGCGCGACCTCGAGATCCGCGGCGCCGGCAATCTCCTGGGCGGCGAGCAGAGCGGCAACATCGGCACGGTGGGCATCGAGACCTATCTCAAGCTGCTCGAGGAGACCGTGCGCGAGCTGCGCGGCGAGACGGTGGAGGAGGCGCCGTCGGTGGCGCTCGACCTGCCGGTGCCGATGTCGATCCCGCAGGACTACGTGGACGACGCCAACCTGCGCATGGAGCTCTACCGCAAGATCGCCGAGGAGCCCGAGCGCGAGATGATGGCCGAGCTCGCCGACCGCTTCGGCCCGCCGCCGCCGAGCGTCGAGACGCTGGTCGAGGTGGCGGCGCTCAAGCGGCTGGCCGAGTCGCTGCGCGTGCAGTCGATCTCGGCCAAGTCGGGCGAGCTGGTGATCCGCCTGCGGCGCGACGCGCGGGTGGACGTCGAGCGGCTGATCGAGATGGTCTCGAACCTGCCCGGCGCGAGCTTCAGCCCGACGGGAGTGCTGACGCTGCCGGGCGGCGGCGGCCGGCAGCTCGTCGCCACGGCGCGCGAGACCCTGGAGTCGCTGGCGTCGGGAGCGCCGCAGTGAGGACGGCCAACCGGGCGGCGCTGGGGGTGGGGATGGGCTTCGCGCTGCTGGCGACGGCGTGCCAGCGGGCCGCGCCGCTGCCGCCGTCTCCAGACGTGGCGGCGCGGATCGGCGACGCCGGGGTGCGCTACGCCGAGTTCGAGCGCTACGTCCACCGGGATGTGGGAGATGTCAGCGATGTCAGCGACGGGGGCGGCGTGCTCGGCAGCGACGTCCTCTCCCAGCTCTTCGACCAGTTCCTGGACGAGCGGCTCCTGGCCCGGCTGGCCGCGGACCGCGGGCTCGCGCCGGCGGACGCCGCGCCGCGCCGGGCCGTCGACGCGCTGCTGGCCGCGGACTCGCCGGCGGCGCCGGATGCCGCCGCGGTGGCCCGCTATTACCAGGCGCACCGGCAGGAGTTCGCGCGGCCGGAGCGGGTGCGGCTGCGACAGATCCTGACCGAGGACCGCAAGGCGGCCGAGGAGGCGCGGCGGGAGATCGCGGCGGGGGCTCCGTTCGAGGCGGTGGCGCGCCGGCTGTCGCGCGATCCGAGCGCCGCGGCGGGCGGCTACCAGGGGGAGCTGGCGCGCGCCGATCTGCCGCCGTCGTTCGCCGACGCGATCTTCGCCCTGCGGCCGGGCGAGGTGGGCCCGATCGTGCCGGCGGACTACGGGTTCCACATCTTCCAGGTGATCGACCGCGAGCCCGCCGAGGTGGCGCCGCTCGCCGCTGTCGAGGGGGAGATCGCGGCCAAGCTGCGGCAGGAGCGGGCCGACCGGCTGCTGCGGTCGCTGGTCCGCGACGCCCGCAGCCGTTACAATGTGAAGGTTTATGAACGGAATCTACCGTTCGGATACGAAGGTTCCTACAGTGAGACCCATGCCAAGAAAACTCGCTAGCCTGTCCCTCGTCCTCGCCCTGCCGCTGGTCCTCGCGCTTCCCGCGGCGTCGCGGGCGGAGATGCTCAACCGCATCGTGCTGCGGATCAACGACCAGATCGCGACGCTCCACGACTACCAGGTGCACCGCGAGGAGCTGGTGCGCGACATCCTGCACCGTGACCAGGACGCCGACGACCGCCAGCGTCTCCTCGGGCAGGCCGGGGAGCTGGCGTACGCCGACCTGTTCCGCGAGCTGCTCCTCGAGTCGCGGGCCGACCAGCTCGGCGTCGAGGTCACCGACGCCCAGGTCGACGCCGCCGTGGCGCAGATCAAGCAGAACTACAACATCAAGAACGATCAGGATTTCCAGGCCGCCCTGGCGCAGTCCGGAATCAACCTGCCACAGCTCCGGACGCAGGTCCGCGGCCAGCTCCGGGTGCAGGAGGTGCGCAGCCGCGAGGTGCAGAGCCGGGTCAAGGTGGACGAGGAGGACCTGCGCCGCTACTACCGCAAGAACCTCGAGCAGTTCCGCCAGCCCGAGCAGCTCCAGCTCCGCGAGGTGGTGGTGCTCGACGATGGCGGCCTGCCCACGGCCGAGGACCGCCGGCGCGCCGCCGACGAGATCCACGCCAAGGTCCGGAACGGCGGTGCGCTCGCCGACGCGGTCGCCGACTCCGCCAAGAAGGGGACCACCAGCAACGTCATCGATCTCGGCTGGGTCTCGCCCGGCGATCTCGACAAGAACCTGGAGTCGGCTGTGTGGAAGCTCCCCAAGGGCGCGGTCAGCGAGCCCGTGCAGGCGCGCGGCGGTCTGCACCTCGTGCAGGTGATGGATCGCCGCGAATCGCGCATCCCGCCTTTTTCGGAGGTCTCGGCGTCGATCCAGGCCAAGGAGCAGGAGCGGGTCTTCCGCCAGGAGGTCACCAAGTACATGGCGGAGCTGGAGAAGAAGTCGCTGATCGTGACCAGTCCGCCTGCTGAGGCCGCCAACTTCCGCCGCCAGCTCGGCATCGAGCCGACGGCGGAGGGGATCGAGGGCGGCCTCGGCACCGCGCAGGCCCCCGCCCCCGCGGCGGCCACGGGCACGGCTGCGCCGGCCGCGACGCCGTCCATCGGCATCGGCGGCACGCCGCAGGGGACCTCGCCGGTTCCAGGGAGGACCGATTCCGGCGCGCCGGGCACCCTGCCGACGCCCAAGCCGGTCGATCCCACGCCGTCGCCGGTGATCCCGGCCCAGGCACCGCCGCCGCCGCCGCCTCCCGGCGTCTGACGTCTGACGTTCCTCTCAGCTTCCATCCGACGCCCGCGCCGACCCTCGCGGGCGTTTTTCGTTTCCATGGCCGAACCGTTCTTCCGCCTGGTTTTCGCACGTATTTCGGCGATCGCGGAGGGAGGTGTGGGCGATGGTGGAAAAAAATGGACAAAAGTGGAGTGTGCTGCTAGGCTTTCTCTTCGTAGCAAGCTGTTTTTTTGGGGGCGGTCATGTTCCGCGGAAGCGCTCCAACCAGGATCGACGACAAGGGCCGGCTGAAGATTCCCTCCGACTTCCGGCGGGTGTTGGAGGAGAGCTATGGCCCGGATCTCTTCGTGACGTCGGTCCAGGGGGAGTCGGCGCTGCTCTATCCGCTGCCGGTGTGGGAAGAGATCGAGCGGCGGCTGGCGGCGGTGCCGTCCACCGACCGCACCGTGATGCGGTACCTGGAGCGGGTCAACTACTTCGGTCAGCAGGTGCGGCTGGACGTGCAGGGCCGGATCCTGATCCCGCAGATCCTGCGGGAGAGCGCGAGCGCGAGCGGCGACGTGGTGGTGAGCGGCCAGCTCAACCACCTGGTGGTCTGGAACCACGAGCGGTTCGTGACGCGGCTGTCGGACCAGCCGTTCACGGACGAGGATTTCCGTGCCCTCAGCCTCCAGGGGATCTGAGCGGGCTCCGGAGGGAGGACGGCCGAGCCTTTGGACGTGCAGCATCAGCCTGTGCTGGTCGCCGAGACCCTGGAGTGGCTGGCGCCCCTTCGTGGCGGCCTCTTCGTCGACGCGACGGTGGGGCTGGGTGGCCATGCCGAGGCCCTGCTCGCGTCCTCCCCGGATCTCCAGCTCATCGGGATCGACCGCGACCCCGAGGCGCTGGCGCGGGCCGGCGCGCGGCTGGCGCCGTTCGGCTCGCGGGTGCGGCTGGCGCACGCGAATTTTCACGACTTTGAGCAGACCTTGTCCGGCCTCGGCGTCCGCGGCGGTGTCGCGGGGGTGGTGGCCGATCTCGGCGTGTCTTCGTTGCAGCTCGAGACGCCCGGCCGGGGCTTCAGCTTCCGCTTCGACGGGCCGCTCGACATGAGGATGGGATTGAGCGAGACAACGGCGGCGGACCTGGTCAACGAGACCTCGGAGGGGGAGTTGGAGACCATCATCAGGGAGTATGGCGAGGAGCGGCAGGCGCGGCGGATCGCCCGGGCGATCTCGCGTGCCCGCGAGGAGAAGCCCATCGAGACCACGGGGGAGCTGCGGCGGCTGATCGGTCAGGCGAAGGGGCCGCGCGCGTTCCACGAGGAGCGGATCGATCCCGCCACCCGGGTCTTCCAGGCGCTGCGGATCGCGGTCAACCGCGAGCTCGCGGGGCTCGACCGTTTCATCGACGAGGCCGTGCGGATGCTCGAGACGGACGGCCGGCTGGTCGTCATCTCGTACCACAGCCTGGAGGACCGCATCGTCAAGAACACGCTGCGCGACCTGGCGCGGGGGGAGGTCGATCCGGTGACCGGGCGCTCGCGCTCGGAGAGCCAGCTCATCGAGGTGCTCACCCGCAAACCGGTGCGGCCGGCCGCGGCCGAGGTGGACTTCAACCCGCGCTCGCGCTCCGGCCGGCTGCGCGCGGCCCGGAGGCTCTGAGACGTTGCGGAGCGCCTACGCCTTCACGCGGCCGGTGGCCAACTCCTATCTCGTGCGCGAGCGCGACCGGCGCCGCGTGCGCGAGCTCGCACTGGTCCTGCTGGTCGTGCTCTGCCTCGGCGGCGCGCTGCTGGCGTACACCTGGATCCACCTCGAAGTGACCCGCACCGGCTATCGCATCGACGCCCTGGAGAAGGACCTCACCGGCAGCACGCGCGAGGAGCGGCGGCTGCGGCTGGAGGCGGCATACCTCGCGGGCCCATCGCAGATCGAGCGGCGGGCGGTCGGCGAGCTCGGGCTGCAGCCGCCGGCCATGGAGCAGGTGATCTTCTGGGAGGAGCTGCCGTGAGGCGCCGGCTCGCCGTCGTCGCCGGCTTCGGCATCGCCTGGATGCTGCTGATCGGCGGCCGGCTCTACCATCTGCAGGTGGTCCGCTACGATCACTACGCGACCAAGGCCGAGCGCCAGCAGCAGCGGGTGATCACCCTCGATCCGCCGCGCGGGACGATCTACGACGCGAAGGGGCGCGAGCTCGCCGTCTCGATCCAGGTCGACTCCCTCTACGCCGTGCCGCCGGAGGTCGCGGACCCGGCCGGCACGGCCCGCGAGCTCGCCCGCCTGGTGCCAGGCCTCGACGCGGCGAAGCTGGCCCGCCAGCTCGGAGGCGACCGCGAGTTCGTCTGGCTGGCGCGCAAGCTCGACGCGGCGGTCGCCGACAAGATCCGCGACCTGGACCGCAAGGGGCTGTACTTCCTGCCCGAGACCAAGCGCTATTACCCGATGGGGGACCTGGCCGCCCAGGTGCTCGGCTACGTGGGCACCGACAACCACGGCCTCTCCGGCCTCGAGCTGGTCTACGACCGCGAGATCACCGGCAAGCCGGGGAAGCGGACCGTGCTGCGCGACGCCCGCCAGGGCACCATGGCCGCGCCCTATCTCTCCTCCGCCGAGCCCGAGCCCGGGCACGACCTCTACCTGACGCTCGACGCGACGGTGCAGCACGTCGTCGAGCGCGAGCTGGAGAAGGCGATCGCGGAGCGGCGCGCCAAGCGCGGCAGCGCCATCTTCATCGATCCGGCGACCGGCGGCGTGCTGGCGATGGCCTCCTACCCGTCGTTCGATCCCAACGAGTTCGGCAGCTATCCGCCGGAGACCTGGCGCAACCGCGCCATCGCCGACGTCTACGAGCCGGGCTCGACGTTCAAGATCTTCACCGCCGCGGCGGCCCTGGAGGCGGGCGTGGTGCGGCAGGAGGAGATCATCGACTGCGGCATGGGCGGCATCACCCTCTACAAGAACATCCGGGTCCGCGACCACAAGCCGTACGGCCTGCTCACCTTCGCGCAGGTGATCTCGCACTCGAGCAACGTCGGCGTCATCCGGGTCGCCCAGCGGATGGACAACCGCCGCTTCTACGGCTATCTCCGCGAGTTCGGCTTCGGCCGCCAGACGGGGATCGATCTGCCCGGCGAGAGCGGCGGCATCCTGGCCCCGGTCGAGCGCTGGGGGCTGCTCGCCAAGGACTACATCGCCTTCGGGCAGGGGATCTCGGTGACGCCGCTGCAACTCGTCGCCGCCACCGCCGCGGTGGCCAACGGCGGCGTGCTCCTCAAGCCCCACGTGGTGGCGGCGGTGAGCCGTGGCGAGGCGCGGATCCCGAAGTACCCGGCGCCGCCGGTGGCGGGGCGGCCGATCGCGCCCGCCACCGCCGCCGAGGTCACGCGCCTGCTCGAGGGGGTGGTGATCGAGGGGACCGGCAAGTCCGCCGCGGTCGCCGGTTACCGGGTGGCGGGCAAGACCGGCACGGCGCAGATCCCGGTCCACGGCGGCTACCACGGCTACCTGCCGAGCTTCGTGGGCTTCGCGCCGGCCGACCGGCCGGCCCTGGTGGGGCTGGTGGCGATCGCCGAGCCGCAGGGGAACGAATACTACGGCGCCCAGGTGGCCGCCCCGGCCTTCGGCGCCATCACGAGGCAGGTGCTGCTCTACCGCGGCGTTCACCCCGAGCGCGAGCGCCCCACCGTCTGGCCCGGGCAGATGGTGATGATGGCGGGCCTGCCGGCCGTCCACACTGCCACGGTGCGTCCCGCGGTGACGCCGGACGAGCTGGGCGACGGCGACGATCACGCCGCCGAGGCCCTGGATGGGGCCGAGGCGAGGCCGGCGCCCGCCGCCCTGCCGGCTCCCGCTCCAGCCAAGGGAGGCCGCCCGCATGCGCCTTTCTGAGCTGGTGCGGGGCTTGCCGATCGGGAGCGCCACCGGGGCGGACCCGGAGGTGACCGGCGTCGAGCACGACTCGCGGCGGGCGCGGCCGGGCGACCTGTTCATGGCCCTGCCGGGCGAGCGCTTCGACGGCCGGGCGTTCGCCGCCGCGGCGGTGGCGGCCGGCGCGGTGGCCGTGGCCGGCCCCGATCCCGGGGACCTGGCGCGGGGGCTCGCCGTTCCCTGGCTGCTGACGGAGGAGCCGCGCGTCCTCCTCGGGCCGCTCGCCGCCCGCGTCTACGGGCATCCGGACCGCGAGCTGATCCTGGCCGGCGTCACCGGCACCAACGGCAAGTCGACGGTCGCCACCCTCATCGCCGCCATCCTCGGCGCGGCCGGGCGCCCGGCCGGCTTCATCGGCACGCTGGGCTACAGCTTCCAGGACAGGAGCTACGCCGGCGGGCACACCACGCCCGAGGCGTCGGACCTCTTCCGCATCCTGCGCGAGATGCGCGGCGACGGCGCCGCGGCGGTCGCCATGGAGGCCTCCTCGCACGCCCTCGCCATGGGGCGGGTGGACGGCGCCGAGTTCGACGCGGCGGTGTTCACCAACCTGACCCGCGACCACCTGGACTACCACCGGGATTTTGAGGACTACTTCGCGGCCAAGCGGAGGCTCTTCGACCGGCTGAAGCCCGGACGCCGGGCGGTGGTGAATCTGGACGATCCCTACGGCCGGCGGCTCGCCGCCGAGCTGCCGGACGCCCTGACGTTCGGCGAGGGGGGGGAGGTCTCGGCGCGCCGGGTCGAGCTGACCACGGCCGGCATCCGCGGCGTCCTGGTGACGCCGCGCGGCGAGGCGCCGTTCGCCTCCGCCGTCCTCGGCCGCTACAACCTCTCGAACCTGCTGGCCGCCGCGGCGGCGGCCGAGACCCTGGAGCTGCCCCACGCGGCGGTCGTCGCGGCCTTCGCCGCCCAGCGGCCGGTGCCCGGCCGGCTGGAGCCGGTCGACCGCGGCCAGCCCTTCCCGGTCTATATCGACTACGCCCACACCGACGCCGCGCTGGACGCCGCCCTGCGCTCGGCGCGCGAGGTGGTGGGCGGCAAGGTGGCGGTCGTCTTCGGCTGCGGCGGCGACCGCGATCCCGGCAAGCGGCCGCTGATGGGCCAAGTGGCCGGAGAGCTGGCGGACCTGGTGATCGCCACCTCGGACAACCCGCGCGGCGAGGACCCGCTGGCCATCCTGGCGGCGGTCGAGGAGGGATTGAAGGCGAGCGGCAACCGCTTCTACCGGCTGATCCCCGACCGGCGCGAGGCGATCCGCGCGGCGATCGCGGCGGCGGCGCCCGGCTGGGCGGTGCTGGTGGCCGGCAAGGGGCACGAGCGGGAGCAGATCGTGGGCGACAAGAAACTGCCGTTCTCCGACCTGGAGGAGATCGGCAAGGCCCTGGAGGAGCGCTTTGGCACGGCTGTCGGTCGGTGAGGCGGCGCGGGCGGTCGGCGGCCGGGTGACGGCCGGCGACCCGCAGGCCCTGATGGACGCCATCATCGAGGGAGCGGCGATCGATTCGCGCGCGGTCCGCGGCGGCGAGGTCTTCTTCGCCTTCGCCGGCGAGCGCACGGACGGCCACCGCTTCGTCCCCGACGCGCTGGCGCGGGGAGCCTCCGCCGCAATGGTCCAGGAAGACCTTCCCACTCCGCCGGCCGGCGCCCTGATCCGCGTCGACGACACCTTCAAGGCCCTCCACGACCTCGCCCGCTGCGTCCGCGCGCGGACGCCGGAGAAGCTCGTCGGGATCACCGGCTCGGCCGGGAAGACCACCACCAAGGAGCTGCTGGGGGCGATCCTCGCCTCCCGCTTCCGCACCGCCTGGACGCCCGGCAACCTGAACAACCTCTACGGCTTTCCCCTGTCGCTGCTCAACGTGCCCGACGGCACGCAGTGGATGGTGGCCGAGATGGGGATGTCCACCCCCGGCGAGCTGCGCCAGCTCTCGCTGCTGGGCCGGCCGGACGTCGCCGTCTTCACCGTCGTGCGCCCCGTCCATCTGGAGTTCTTCGGCACCGTCGCCGCCATCGCCGAGGCGAAATCCGAGATCCTGGCGGGCCTGGCTCCCGGCGGCTTCATCGTCGCCAACGCGGACGATCCCGAGGTGACGCGGATCGCCAGGCGGCACGGCGCCCGGGTCGTCTGGTACGGCCTGCGGACGGATGCCGCCGCGGACGTGCGGGCGCGCGATCTCGCTCCCGAGCCGGGCGGCGCCGTGGGCAGCCGCTTCGTGCTGGAAGCGGGCGATCAGTCCACGGAGGTCCGCCTGCCCCTCCACGGCCTCTACAACGTCGAGAACTGCGTGGCCGCGGCGGCGGCCGGCTGGGCGCTCGGGCTATCTCTCGCCGAGATCGCGGCGGCGGTGCGCGGCGTCAAGCCCGCCTCGATGCGCGGCGTCGTCCACCGCGCCGAGGGGGGATTCCTGCTGATCGACGACTCCTACAACTCGAATCCCGACGCCGTGGAGAAGGCGCTGGAGAGCGCGGCGGCGATGGCCGGGGTGGCCGGGATGGCCGGCGAGCGGCGGCGGGTGGCGGTGCTGGGGGACATGCTGGAGCTGGGACCCGAGGCGCCGCGCTTCCACCGCGCCGCGGGCGAGCGGGCGGCCCGGCTGGGCTTCTCGCCGGTCGTCGCGGTAGGCGAGCTGTCGCGGGAGCTGGCCGCCGGGGCCGCGGCCGCCGGGGCCGAGGCCGTCTGGCTGGCCGATGCCAAGGCGGCGGCGGACTGGGCCGCCGGCGGGGTCCAGCGCGGCGACGTGGTGCTGGTCAAGGGCTCGCGGGGCGTGAAGCTCGATCGGGTCGTCCAACGGCTGCTCGAAGAGGAGGGAGCGCGCGGATGCTGACCTGGCTCCTCTCGCCGCTGCGGAACCTCCTCCCGGCGCTCAACGTCTTCCGCTACATCACCTTCCGGGTGGCGGCGGCGGTGGTCACGGCGCTGGTCCTCTCCTGGCTGCTGGGCCCCTGGTTCATCCGCCAGCTCCGCCGTCTGTCGGTGGGGCAGAACATCCGCGACGTGGGCCCGCAGGCCCACCAGGTCAAGGCGGGCACGCCGACCATGGGCGGCCTGCTGATCCTGTTCGCCACCCTGGTGCCCACCCTGCTGTGGGGGGACCTCGGCAACGTCTACGTCTGGCTGGTGGTCCTGGTGACCACCGCCTTCGGGGCGATCGGCTTCGCCGACGACTACCTCAAGGTCCGCAACCGGCGGAACCTCGGCCTCACCGCCAAGTCCAAGCTCTGGCTCCAGGTGCTGGTCGGCATCCTGTTCGGCATCGCCCTGCTCGTCCTGCCGGCGGAGAGCGGGTTCAACCCGGCGCTGACCTTCCCGTTCATCAAGAAGCTGGTGCTCCACCTGGGGTGGTATTTCTACATCCCGTTCGTGGCCCTGGTGCTGGTGGGCTCCTCGAACGCCGTCAACCTGACCGACGGCCTCGACGGCCTGGCCATCGGCGCCACCTCGGTCGCCGCCGCCACCTACGCCGTCTTCACCTACGTCGCCGGCAACCGGGTGATCGCCAACTACCTCCAGGTCTCCTACGTCGCGGGAGTGGGCGAGGTGGCCGTGTTCTGCGGCGCCATGGTGGGGGCGGGGATCGGCTTCCTCTGGTTCAACTCGCACCCGGCCGAGGTGTTCATGGGGGACGTCGGCTCGCTCTCGCTGGGGGCCGCCATCGGCAGCGTTGCCGTGCTCGCCAAGCAGGAGATCCTGCTGGTGCTGGTGGGCGGCCTGTTCGTCCTCGAGGCGCTCTCGGTCATCATCCAGGTCGCCTCGTTCAAGCTGCGCGGCAAGCGGGTGTTCCGCATGTCGCCCCTCCACCATCACTTCGAGCTCTCCGGCTGGGCGGAGCCCAAGGTCATCGTGCGCTTCTGGATCCTGTCG
>DASWRX010000052.1:0-4227 GCA_036402955.1 Thermoanaerobaculia bacterium | reverse complement strand
CATTTCGATCCGCACCAACCGCCGACCGAATCGCTGGAGAACAGCCCGGGAGGCAACCTCGGCCTGGTGGACGAGCTCGCCGCGGCGATCCTGCGGGAGGTCTTCTCCTGGCGGAATTCCGGCTCGAAGGAGCATCTGGTCCTGAATCTGTCTGTGGGCTGGGACGGCGAGCTGCTCGGCCAGCTCGACAAGCGGAGGGTCTCCCAGCTCCAGCTTGACACCCAGCTCGTCTATAAAGCCCTCCAATACGCCCGCCGCAGCAACGCGCTGGTGATCGCCGCCGCCGGCAACCGGCGGGGCGGAGGGGAGTCCAACTGGCCCCTCCTGCCGGCGGCGTGGGAGCTGCACCGTCCCTCGGTCCTGCCGTTCCCGATGGGACCCAAGCCGGTCTACGCGGTGGGTGGCGTGGGCTGGCAGGGCCTGCCGCTGTCCAATTACCGGTTTGGAGGCCTGCCCCGGCGGGTCGCCCTCGGTGACCATGCGATGGCACAGACCGTGGCGACGGACAAGCCCACGGCGATGTACACCGGCTCCTCGGTGTCCGCGGCCGTCGTCTCTGCCGTCGCCGCCGAGGTCTGGCACTTTCTGCCCGACGCTTCGGCGGCCGAGGTGATGAGGCTGGTCACCCGGTCGGGCAAGGTCCTGCCCGGCCGTGGCGATTACTACTTCTGGAAGGACCTGTGGCCGCTCTCTCGCCTGGTGAGGGCCCCCCACATGAGGCAGATATCGCTCTGCCGGGCGGTCACTCAGGCGTGCCTCACGGCGGGGGGGCAGTGCCCGGTCCCCAATTGCCTGCCCGAGAGCGGAGCCGCCGACCTGTCGGCGTTCGTCCAATCCACGACCACGGATCCGGCACCCGATCTCAAGACGGCAACCCTGCCGGCGGATTGCCAATCGGCGTCCGATCCCACCCCCCGGTTCTTTGCCGTCGACGGTCAGAACGATCCAAAGCCTTGCCCGCTCTATCTCCTGCCAGACATGGTCAGCCAGCGCTGGGTCGCTCCCCAGCCGGACGATCCGCCCTGCCCGGGCTGCTCGCTGATTCCGCCGCACTCCACGAACGGCGCTCTGACCCTCGAAGACATACAGGTGCCGCCGAAGGGCTACCTCCTCGCCATCGACATCGATCAGAAATGGCTGAACCCGCCCAATTCGATCGACAGCGCCGCCCTGGACGTGGATTGCTATTCAGGCCACGGCAAGTTCGTCGAAAGGACGACCTACGCCATTCCCATGAACGACTTGAGTACCGCGATCAACGGCAACCATCAGTTGCTCCTGAGCGAGGTCGGCAACGGTGTCTCCCTGGCGGGTTGCACGGCCACCCTCAACTTCGAGGTGAAGGTGATGGATCACGGGGTGCCCAGGATTTTCTCCGTGCAGAGCCCCACCTACGTCGACCCAGGGCTTCCTCATTGACGTCCTGCCGGCCGGTGCGGGGGCACCGGCCGGCGCTTTGATTCCTCCCCAGCCTACCTGTCAGAAATCCCTGGCCGCCCGCGAAGACCTCTCCAGTAAGGCGCATGGCAAACAGCGCCATCCTGGGAGGGCTGAACATGGGTCCGATTTTTCTCCGCACGTTGCGCTCCGCGCTGGTCCTGCCGCTCGCGGCAGGCGTGCTCGCCACTCCACGGATCACCCTGGCACAGCAACCTTCGCCACCCAGCGTCCAGCCGCCGGTCCCCCCGCGGGAAACCGGCCAGGACCTGCGCAGGCTGCCTCCTTCCGAGCCCCCGAAACCGGGAGAGCCGGTGCGGGAGGTTCCCGATCTGAAGCGCACCGAAAGCGTTTCGGCCCACGGTCCCGTCAAGCCCGAGGCGCTCGCGGGCGACCTCCGCCGGCTGCCGGCCCTCGCGCCCTGGCCGCGGGATGCGTCCGTGCGGATCGTCCGACCGGAAGGCTCGGCCACGGGCGGCCGCGCCCTCCATGTCATGGATGGCGCCTTTGCCGTGCACGAGGCCGCGGGCGCTCGTCTGGCGGGTCCGTTTGCTTTCGAATCCCTCTGGCGTGAGTCCGCAGCCTGCCGCGAGGGTAGCGATCAGCTTCTGACCGTCCGTTACGAGCGGGCGGGGAGATGGCTGCTGAGCCGGTGGGCCCGGCCCGTTCCCGGTTCCTCCTTCCATCTCTGCGTCGCCCTCACCCGCACCTCCGATCCGGTCGCCGGCGGCTGGTACCTCTATGACCTTCCCTTGCCGATGTATCGCGCCGGTGCTGTGCTGGAGCCCGGCGCCAAAGCCTATTCGCTGGTGATCGACGTGGGAGGAGCCCAGGTCCGGTTCGACTTCGACCGTGCCCGCATGCTCGCGGGCGCCCCGGTGGAGCTCATTCGGACGTTGCCGGACGGGCAACGTCCGCCTCAATCGCCGTAGGACATGGAGAGACCACAATGAAAAACCTTGTAAAGCTGTACCCGGTAGCCTCCCTGGTCGGGTTGCTGCCCCTGCTGCTCATCGCCACGGGGGGAGCTCTGGAAGCCCAGTCGACCCCGCAGATCCAGGGTCCGGTCCTGTTCGAGCCGATCGCTCCGCAGGTCTTCGCGGGGGATCTCCGGCGACTGCCGAAGACGAATGCCCTGCGCGAAGGGGAGCGTTTCCGTGAGGTCGAGGACATGAAGGAGCAGAAGCCTTCCGGCATCCAGGCGCCGGACGCGGGGGATCCGTCGTTTTTCGCTTCCGCCGCCGAGGCCGGGGGCGCGGGGCCCGGCGTCGCCTCCACTTTTTCCCCGGTCTCCTTCGACGGCATTCCCGCCACCGGCTGGGTGCCGCCGGACGCGGTGGGAGGCATCGGCCCCAACCACTACGTCCAGGCGGTCAACATCTCCCTGGCGATCTATGACCGGGCGGGCAACCTGCTGGTCGGCCCGTCCCCGATCAACGCGCTCTGGGCCGGCTTCGGCGGCCCTTGCCAGAACAACAACAACGGCGATCCCATCGTTCGCTACGATCATCAGGCCGACCGCTGGCTGGTGAGCCAGTTCGCGTTCTCCGCCGGCTTTCAGTGCGTTGCCATCTCCCGGACACCCGACCCGGTCGCCGGCGGCTGGTATCTGTACGCCTTTCCGACTCCCGGCAATCCCGACTACCCGAAGATCGGCGTCTGGCCGGACGGGTATTACATGGGAACGCAGCGCGGCTTTCCCGGCGGGGGCCTGGACGTGTACGCGTTCGACCGCATCCGCATGCTGAGCGGTCTGCCGGCCGGCGCGGTCCACTTCTTCGTTCCCCCTCCCTCGCTCTTCCTGCAGCCGAGCGATCTGGACGGCCCGGCGCCGCCCACCGGCACGCCGAACTTCTTCGTGCGTCAGGTGGACGGCGACCAGTTCGGCGGCTCGGACCGGCTGGAGATGTTCGCCTTCCGGGTCAACTGGGGGAGCCCGGCGTCCTCGACCTTCACCCCTCTGCCCAGCCTGCCGGTGGCGCCCTTCAATGCCATCCTGTGCGGCAGCAACTTCTTCGGCACCTGCGTTCCCCAGCCGGGCACGCCGCAACGGCTCGAAACTCTGCCGGCCTGGCTGATGTGGCGCCTCCAGTACCGCAACTTCGGCACTCACGAGACGCTGGTCACGAATCACACCGTCAACACCGGCGGCGATCATGCCGGCATCCGCTGGTACGAGCTGCGCCGGACCTCCGGCGGCCCCTGGTCGGTGTTCCAGCAGGGGACCCACTCGCCGGATGCCACCCTCCATCGCTGGATGGGCAGCGTCGCCATGGACAAGGACGGCAGTCTCGCCCTCGGCTACAGCGTGTCGAGCGGCACGGTCTTCCCGGGCATCCGGTACGCCGGCCGCCTCGCCGGCGATCCGGCCGGGACCCTGCCGCTGCCGGAAACCACGCTGGTCAATGGCGGCGGCTCGCAGACGGGCAGCGTTCGGTGGGGCAATTACAGCACGCTGGACGTCGATCCGGTGGACGACTGCACCTTCTGGTACACCGCCGAATATTACTCGGCCAACTCCAGCGCCGGCTGGCGTACCCGCGTCTCGTCGTTCCAACTGCCGTCGTGCGGCTTGACTCCGCCTCCGACGACGCCGTCACCGCCGCCGCACCAGGTCGCGCTGCTCGTCGGCGGCCTCCTCACCGACACTTCGCTGCCTCTGAATTCCGGCTTCGACACCGGCTTTCTCTACCGGCGGCACCGCTTCGTCCCCCTCTGGAGCTGGGAGCTCGAGACCGGGATCGCTTTCACCCGGGACGCGGTGAATTCCGGCCTCCTGGCCAATGCCCA
>DASWRX010000051.1:0-3372 GCA_036402955.1 Thermoanaerobaculia bacterium | reverse complement strand
GTCGTCCCCGTCGGTCTGGCTTATCCAAAGAGAACGTGAAGACCTTCAGCGATCCGCGCCTGCAACTCCGGCGAAAGATGCCCGAGCTGCCGGCGGATCAGAGCCGTCGAGACCGTCATCAGGCGGTGCAGTTGCAGGGTGGAGGGGACCCGCAGACCCGTCGCAGTGAACCCGGGATCGCGCGGGTCCAGGATGAGGTCGGTGCGGAGGAGACTGTCCGGAATACGGCTGGTGATGAAAGCAAGGATCACGTGACGGTGAGGTCCAAGCGGCTCCGTCAAGCAGACCGCCGGGCGAACTTTGGTGCTCGAAAGGTCGTCGAAGGGAAAGGGGACGAGAACGACCTTATGCCGGGTCAAGGAAAGGATCTCCATCGTCGAGCGAATAGACGTCCTCCTCCGGAGCTTCGAGGTCGCGGAACACGGGATTTCGAGCCGCGGCTCGCAGCCATTCGTCTTCGTCCATCCCGTCGGCCACGGGATACAGCACGATGACGCGCACTCGCATCGGGCCGGAAACCGGCAGGGCTTCGTCGAGCATCAGCCGATGATCCGCGTCCACCGTTCCGGTTGTCTCGATCGCTGTCATGGCGGCTTCCATCGTGATCCTCTCTTCCTGAGGGCAGCTCGAGGCGGTCAGGCATGACCCAAGTCGAACCGGCTCAAGGGAAGTCTAGCGCAAGCAGTCTCGATGGGTGCAGTGGCAGCAGGTCCCGATTCCCGGCGCAGAGGCTCAGTGCTCGATCTCAAGCCCTATCTCTCGAATGTCCCGGCGGATGAGCTTCGCCGTGGCTGGCTGGCGGAAGCCGAGGCGCGCAAAAAGGACTGAGAGGATTGAAGGACCCGAGGGACGGCAGGGACTCCAGGGACATCGAGAAAAGCGGGACCAGGGACTCGGTCTCCGGCCCGGGCTAAGCTCTTGCCTTGAAAATCCCCCAGGAGTTGGTGGAATTTCAAGGTAAACTAGCCGCGTGATCTCCCGTGACCGGCACCTCGAACGACTGGCTTGGCTCTTTCGGACCTTTCCTATTGTCGCGATCCTCGGGGCTCGCCAGGTCGGCAAGACGACGATCGCCCGTTCTTTTGGAGAGAGGCTGGGGGGGCCGGTGACCCGCTTCGACCTGGAGAGTGCCGCGGATCTGGCTCTGCTCGCCGATCCGGAGCTGACTCTGGGTCCGCTTCAGGGGCTCGTGATCCTCGACGAGATCCAGCGCCGCCCGGAGCTCTTCCCCTTGCTTCGGGTCCTGGCCGACCGGCCGGGCTCGGAGACGAAGTTCCTCGTCCTGGGCAGCGCGTCGCCCGATCTCCTGCGCCAGAGCTCCGAATCGCTCGCGGGGCGGATCGGCTATCACCGGCTCCATGGTTTCGCCCTTGATGAGGTCGGGCCGGACGCGCTGGACCGCCTCTGGCTGCGCGGCGGATTTCCGCGGTCGTTCCTCGCCCCCGGTGAGGCGGAGAGCTTCGAGTGGCGCCGCTCCTTCCTGCAGACCTTCCTGGAACGCGATCTCCCGCAGCTCGGAATCCGCACCCCGGCCGAGACCCTGCGCCGATTCTGGTCGATGGTGGCGCACTATCACGCCCAGACCTGGAACGGCGCGGAGATCGCCCGCGCCTTCGGTGTCGGGGAGAGCAGTGTCCGCCGGTATCTCGATCTCCTGACGGATGCTCTCGTCCTGCGCCAGCTTCCTCCCTGGCATGCCAACGTCTCGAAACGCCAGGTGCGGTCCCCCAAGGTCTTCGTGGAGGACTCCGGCCTGCTCCATGCTCTTCTGGGGATCGAAAGCGGCGACGACCTCGCGGGCCATCCCAAGGTCGGAGCTTCCTGGGAAGGCTTTCTCGTCAAGGAGATCGTGGAACGCCTGAATGCCCGGACGGAGGAATGCTTCTTCTGGGCGACCCATTCCGGCGCGGAGCTCGACCTGCTGATCGTCTCGGGCCAAAGGCGCCTCGGGTTCGAGGTCAAGAGGACGACGGCCCCCCGGTTGACGCGCTCCATGGCCGCGGTCCTCGAGGATCTCGATCTCGAAAGGCTCGACGTGATCCACGCCGGCGAGAGGACCTTCCCTCTCGCTCAGAAGGTGCGCGCCGTCGCGGCTGGCGAGTTGCTCGACCAGATCGAGCCGCTGCGGAGACCGTGAGGAGTCCCTCCATCCACGCTGGCGCCGCCAGGCGCTCCGCAGTGCTGCCGCCTGGGATAGTCTCCCACACCATGGACTCGCCGACCGCCACCTTCACCTTTCGCCCGATCGGCACGGTGCATTCTCCCTACACGGCAACTCGCGAGATCCCCAAGGGATTGGGGGCGAAGCATGGCGCGGAAGGGACGATCGAGATCTTCCCGGAATACGAGGCCGGGCTCCAGGACATCGAGGGGTTCTCGCACCTCTACGTGCTCTGGGTCTTCGATCGCGCCGGCGCTCTCCCACAGACCTGGGTGGGCACGCCGCCGGCGGATGACCGGCCGCACGGTGTCTTCGCCACCCGCTCGCCGCGCCGGCCGAATCCGCTGGCGCTGACGGTGGTCGAGCTCCTGCGGCGCGAAGGCCGGGTTCTCCAGGTCCGCGGGATCGACATGCTCGACGAAACGCCGGTGCTCGATCTCAAGCCCTATCTCTCGAACATCCCGGCGGATGAGCTCCGCCGCGGCTGGCTGGCGGAAGCCGAGGCGCGCAAAAAGGCTCCCGGGAGATAGGTGCCGAGATGGGTGCCACCCGATCCGCCGAGGGCTCCAGAGGCAGCTTCTGAGCGCTTGCGCCGTTCTTTCACCCCACCTAAAATCCTGGCCGAACCTTTCGTGGGAGGAGCCTACATGTCCGAGCTTTCCAGCAGCGCTTCACCGGTGGTCGTGAACGAGCCGTTCCGGGCCTACGTGAAGTCTCTCCTCCAGGCGCTCGGCTCGCGGGAGCCGCTGGCGGTGCTGGCGGAGACTCCGGAGGCCCTCCGTCAGGCCGTCGCGGGCCTCAGCCGGGAGCAGGACGGCGCCCCGGAGCGGCCAGGGAAGTGGTCGGTCCGGCAGGTGGTCCAGCATCTGGCCGACTCGGAGCTGGTCGGCGCCTTCCGGTTCCGCATGGTCCTCGCCCACGACGCGCCCGAGCTGCCCGCCTATGATCAGGATCTCTGGGCAGACCGCCTGCGCTATCAGGAGGCCGACCTCGCGACTGCCCTCGACGATTTCGCGGCCCTGCGGGCCCTGAACCTCCGCGTCCTCCGGCGGGCGACTCCCGACGAGCTCGAGAACCGGGTCATGCGCCATGCCGAGCGTGGGGACGAGCCGTTGGGCTACATGGCGTCCCTGTATGCCGGCCACGATCTCGTGCATCTGGCGCAGATCCGGCGGATCCGTCAGGCGATCGGGGCTCCGGCCGCGGGCTAG
>DASWRX010000050.1:0-10738 GCA_036402955.1 Thermoanaerobaculia bacterium | reverse complement strand
CTACCCCTGCTGCTCCGTCGGCCGCACCAGCACCTCGTTGATCGCCATCCGGCGCGGGCGGGTCACGATGTAGGTGATGGCGTCGGCGATGTCTTCGGACTCCAGCCTCTCGATGTGGCCGAAACGCTGCATCACCTGCTCGGCGACCTCCGGCCTGAGGTGATCGGTCAACTCGGTGGCCACGGCTCCCGGCTCGACCAGCGAGACGCGGACGTGCCGGCCGGTGACCTCCTGCCGCAGCGACTCGCTGAAGGCGCCGACGCCGTGCTTGGTGAGGTTGTAGACCCCCGAGCCCTCGCGCGCCACGCGCCCGGCCACGGAGCTGATGTTGACCAGGTCCGCCACGCGCCGCGGCTCGCCCTGCGCCGCCTTGAGCAGGTGGGGAAGGGCGGCGTGCGCGGTGTAGAGCAGGCCGAGCACGTTGAGGTGCACCATCCGCTCCCACTCCTCGATCGGCGCCTCCACGATGGGGCCGAGGAGCATCACGCCGGCGTTGTTGATCACGGTGTCGAGGCGTCCCAGCTCCGCCACGGTGCGCTCCACGGCGGCCTCGGCCTGCTGCCGGTCGGTGACGTCGGTCTCGATGGTGAGGGCGCGGCCGCCTTTCGCGGTGATCTCCGCGGCGAGCTGGTCCAGACGCTCCTTGCGCCGCGCCACCAGGGCGACCGCGGCCCCCAGCCCGGCGAGCGCGCGTCCCGTGGCCTCGCCGATGCCGCTGCTGGCGCCGGTCACGAGCGCCACCGTTCCTTCTAAGGATCGTGCCATGATGATTCTCCTTCCGAGGATTTCTTGGGTACGGGTCCGTGGCCACCGCGCTCGCGCGCCCTGGGCGGAATTCAAGCAAGAAGCTGGCCGGGGGCGGGGCTATCCTGAAGCATCGGTCTTGCCCCGAGTCGCCGCGAGGGGAAACCTGGAGTAGCCTATATCGGAGATAGCGTCATGGCGACCAGCATTCACATTCCGAAGCTGCTCCTGGAGGTCGTAGATCGCAAGGCGCGGGCCCTCAAGATCAGTCGAAACCGCCTGATCGTCCGGGCTCTCGAGAGAGAGCTGACGGCAGGAGCCGACTGGTCCGCGGGGTTCTTCGAGCAGCTCAGCGAGGTCTCTCCCGAGACCGTTGCGGCGGTCGACGATCTCCTGACCTCGGTGCGCCAGGCGCGGACATCGAAGCCGTTGCGTTGAGCCCGCGCCGCCCGGGCCGTCATCGGGCGTCATCGCCGGTGCAGCCGGGTGTCGACCGTGGCTCGGGAGTCGGTGGCCGCATGGAAGTAGGACTCCCAGCGGCTCCGGATGCGATCGAGCTTGGCGAGCGAGGCGCGCGATGGGCTTTTCCCCTTCGGCTCGATCAGCACGAACGCCATGTTGAAGGTCTTGGGGGCCGACTCGCTCGGCGGCTGGCGCTCGCCCTCGATGGCGATGACGTCGTCGATGGTCACGTCGTGCCGCTGGCCGTTGAACGTGACGCCGATCTCGGGATGCCGTCCGGCCGGGATGTCGTCGGCGCCGCCGACGTAGAAGAAGGGCGGCACGGCCGCTGCGGGGATGATTCCCATCGCGTACTGGTCGAGCGGGCTGTAGCGCTCGGTGGCGGCGGTGGTCACGAAGCTGCCGCCGCCGTTGTCCTGGATCTCGTTGCCCTCCATGTCCGAGGCGAGGGTGTCGTGCTTGAAGCTCCAGTGGGCGAGGTCGCGCCCGAGCAGGGCGTCGCTGGAGTTTCCGTTGGCGTCGCGGAAGCGCAGGAACGCCAGCCAGCGGTGGCCGGCCTCCTGGCCCATGACGTCCATGGTGGAGTTGGTGCCCAGGAAGGTCTGGTCCGGGTCGTCCGGGAAGTGCGACAGGCTGCTCATCATCACGAAGGCGCGCAGGCGGCCGCGGCTGCCGAACAGATCGCTGTAATCGAACGTATTGAGGCCGAGGCCGGTCACGTCGTTCTTCGCCGACAGCTCGTAGGCAAAGCCGCCGCCGAGGTCCAGCGGGAAGTCCACGAAGACGATCAGATGGTCGTAGCTGTCGGCGAAGTGGGTGAAGAAGGTCTGGCCGATGCGGAACTCGTCGATGGCACCGGCGGTGCCGAAGCGTTCGGCGACGGCGATCTTGCCGCTCGCCGCCGGCAGCTCGGTGGTGTAGTCGAGCAGGTCCAGCTTGCTGCCCCTGCCGGGAGAGATGCCGACCACCGCCTCCTTGCCGTTCACGGTCTGGTAGGCGAAGCGCACCCGTCCGTCGCCGAACAGCGTCACCTGGAAGGTATTGGCGTCATGGGTGCCGAAGGCCGGCACCGCGCGCCAGGTGACGACCACCCGGTCGGGAGCGGTGAGGAGGTAGACGCCGCCATCGCCGAACGCCGCCGAGGGATCGAGATCGGCCAGGAACGGCGCGATCCGCGGTGGCCCGCCGAGAAAGACGTCGAGCTGCCGGTCGGCCTGCTCCTCGGGCTCCTCGAAGGTCAGGTTGCCGTCCGAATTGAGATACATGCCGCTATAGGTGTGCCCGAAAAAGGGGAAGCTGAAGCCGTTCGCGAAGCTCACCGGCACGCTGGCGTCGTCGGCGAGCGTGACCTTGCCGCCCAACTCGGGATCGAAATCGTTTCCCACGGCGGTGATCTGGACGCCGCGCCGGTTGCCGGTGAACTGCAGGCCGCCGCCCGCGAGGTCGAACGTGTCCGCCGGCACGATCAGGCCGCCGTCGTCGACCAGGACGGCGACGTTGCCGGCGCGGCTCGCCCGGGGAACGGTGGCCGCGGCGCCGAGCGCGGCGCGCTCGCGCGCGAGCCGCCGCTCGTGCTTGCGGTGAACGGCGTCACTGACCACGACGCCGAACCGGTTCGTGCCGCACCAGGGAACGTCGCGGGGGACCGGAGCGGCGCTCACCGGTCCGCTCCAGGAAACGCCGAGGACGAGCAGCAAGGGGAAGCGGAGATGGCGCATTTCCTCTCCTTTTGAAGTTGGATCTTCAAGGCGCCACTTCACGGCTCGTGCCAGGCCTGCCGAGCGTCGTGGCCGAAGAGAGATTGCCGCCGGCCGTTTCCCGATGGTTCCTGAAAAGGGACGGTCAGGTCCTCAAGGAGGGACAGTGATCAACCATACGCATTTGCGCATCGATATCTGGGCGTCATAATCCTTCGCTACGGACAGGCCACCGAGACGAACGGCGGCACGTGGTAGTCCGGGGCTCTGTGGCGCGCGATGCTGAAGTCGAGCGCCTGCGCCAGGTTGTTGGCCGCGGCGTCGCGCACGGCGAGGGCCGGCAGGCTCCAGCGCCATTCGATCATTTTCAGGATCGAGGTGTGATCGTAAACGTCGCGGGCGATCGCGCCGGGCGCCGCGAACGGCGACACGATGATGCAGGGCACCCGGAATCCGCGCAGCGAAAAAGCGGAATCCACGTCGGGCGCCTCCGCGGGGCGCACGTGATCGAAGAAGCCGCCCCACTCGTCGAAGTTGATCACCAGAACCGTGTGCTTCCAGTTGGGGCTCGTGGTCACCGCGCGGTAGGTCTGGTAGAGCCAGGATTCGCCGGCGCGGACGTCGCCGTGGGGGTGGTCGTCGGAGGACGTGCCGGCGCTCTCGCCCCTGAGCGGCGGGTCCACGAAGGCCACCTCGGGGAGGTTGCCGGCGGCGCAGTCCTGGAGAAACTGCGAGTAGTTTTTCGTGATCGAGAGGTATTTCGGCGTCCACAGATCGAGGAAGGACGTGTCGCTGGGGTAGTAGCGCCCCTCGAGCCCGGCGTCCGCCAGGCGGTCCCAGATCGTCGGCAGGCTGGAGTGGCCGAGGGAGTCGTTCAGCCGGTCGGTGACCCCCGCGTGCTGATAGATGCGGTTGGGATAGGTGGGCCCCATGATCGGGGCGAAATAGCGGCTGCACACCGTCCAGTCCGGCGCGGCGGCGCCCAGGAACGGCAGGTCGGCCCGGGTGTAGTAGCCGATCACATATCGGTCGTTGGAGCCGGCGCGCAGCCAGCCGTCGCAGCGGCCGTCGTTGTACTCGGTCCGGCCGCCGTCGTAGGAGTGGTCGGGGTCGGAGTGGCCGCAGCCCTGGAAGTCGGACGTCAGCCGGTAGGTCCTGAAAGCATTCCCCAGACTATCCTTGTAGACGAGGCCGGCCTGCCGGCCGTCGGCGGCGTGGAGCCAGCCGAGCAGGTGATCGAAGGAACGGTTTTCCATCATCGCCACGACCACGTGCTCGATCCCGCTCTTCTCGGGCTTCGGCAGGCGCCTGCCGCCGGCTTGCAGCAGGGATGGTCCCGGGATGGCGAACGAGCCCAGCGCGGCGGCGGAGCCATAGAGGAACTGGCGGCGGGTGAATTGCGGCATGAAGCCTCCTCCTCCCCGGCTGGAGTCCAGGTATGGCTCTATGAGACGCGAGCCTGCCGCGAGCCGGCAGCGCGACACGGTGAGGCCGTGCAATGCACGTGCCTCAGACCCGCTGACCGCGTTCTATCCCTGGGCCATCCGGGCGAGGATCGTCCGCGCCTCGCGCATCATGTCCGCGACGATCGCGGCCACCGGCTTGACGTCGCGGATGTGCTGCACGCCGTCTCCGGCCGGCATTCCCATGGCGTCGAAGTTGCCGGTGGTGTCCGGCGTCGGCGGCAGGGCGCTGAAGGTGGGCATGGGCACGCCCGGCGTCTGGAACGAGGTCCCCGGGAACAGCACGGTGGTGCCGATCGTTCCCGTGGGGGGCAGGGCGCAGATCTGGTCCTGCTGGCCGATGGCGGCGTCCACGGCCGCGTTGCGGAGCACGTGGTAGGGCTGGCAGGGGACCTCCGGCCCGAAGAGGGTGGTGATCACCGTGTCCTGGCGCCGGGATTGGGTGAGCCGGCGTTTCCACTCCGGATGGGCGTAGGCCTCGGTGGAGGCGACGAGCCGCGTTCCCACCCAGACGCCGTCGGCGCCGTGGGCGAGCGCGGTCACCACGTCGGCTCCGGTGGCGATGCCGCCGGCGGCCAGCATCAGCACGTCGTCCCCCAGCTCCTCGCGGACCTCCCGCAGCAGGTCGTGGAGCGGCGCCGTGCTGTGGTTGTGCCCGCCGGCCTCCTTGCCCTGGATCACCAGCCCGTCGGCGCCGGCGGCGAGCGCGGCCCGCGCCTGCTCGAGGGAGGGGACCTGCATCCAGACCGGGATGCCCGCGGACTTGAGCGACGTCACCCAGGCGGCGGCAGGGATCCCGAAGTGGAAGACCACCAGATCGACCCGCGACGCGACGGCGATCTGGATGTGGGCGTCGACGGTGATCGGTCCCAGCGTCGGCGAGGTGGCGAGGAAGAAGTCCACGCCGAACGGCCGCCGGGTGAGCGCGCGGATCTGCGTGATGCGCTCGGCGAACACGGGCGGCGGCTCCGGCGCCACGCCGAGAACTCCCAGGCCGCCGGCCTCCGAGACCGCCGCCACCAGCGCCGGCAGGGCCACGAATCCCATGCCGGCGCCCACGAACGGATGTTCCAGGCCGAAGCGTTCCGTCAGCCGCCTCCCCGTCTCCGGCCGCGGCCGTCCGTCCTCGTGCGACGCCTCCCGTGCCAGCCCCGGCCCCACCCCCAGGGCCAGCGCGGCCCCTCCAACTCCCACGGTCTGCAGCAGGCGGCGGCGCGTCACCGGTTCCGAGCTCTGCGCTGTCTTCCGGGTATCCATCCGAGACTCTCCTTTCCGTTGCCCCGAAGGGCGGGTTCACAGTAGGAACGCTCGATTCAGGATAAACCCTCACCCCGCTGATCGCGCCGTCAAGCCTGCTGCGGCGGCTTGACCACGACCGGCTGCGGCTTGCCGGAGAAGGACGGCGGAGGATGGGCGCCCACCACGCTGGACATGCACAGCGTGTTCGTAGCGTAATCCGCCCACGCCTCGAGAGCGGGCTTCACGGCGCCGGGCATGCCGTTGGGAAAGTAGGCGTGATGACCGTTCGGGTACCGCTCGAAGATCAGCTCCGAGTGGAGGCCGGTCAGAGCGGTCCTGGGAGTGCCGAAGCCGATCCCGAAATCCAGGATCTGCCGGGCCAGGGCGGCGCCGGCGATGTCGGCCCGGTCCTGGCTCAGCGTGAAGTAGCTGGCGGGCAGCTTCCAGGGCACCTTGCCGGTGGTGATGAGCTGATAGATCACGTTCGTGACCTGATCGGACAGACCCTGGTCCTTGGGATACCCGCCGCCGCCCGCCACCTGCTCGGCGAACCAGGGGTTCTCGGGGTCGGGATTGTTCCAGCGGGCTCCGGGCACGAGCACCTTGCCGGCGTTGACGCCGTAGGGGATCTCCCCGAGCTCGCAGATCGCGCGGTGGTCCTGGATCCAACCGAGGACCGCCGCCTCCAGGGCCGGATAGCTCCCGCCCCGGCTCGCCAGCACGGAGGTGGTGATCCGCAGGCTGGTGAGGGCGCGCCACCAGATCGGGCCGTGGCTCGGGGTCAGCCCCTCGTTGGCGTTGCGGACGCACTGGTGCCCCGTCTGCTCCGCCTGCGCCTTGAAGAACTGGATCGTGTCGACCACGGCCTGCTTCGCGAGCTTGTCATCCGGCGCGATCCAATGGTAGAGCGCGATCCGGTTGGCGAACCGCTCGGCCTTGTGGTTAGGAGAGCCGCCGGTGGTCGTGATCGATCCTGGATAGGGCAGGGAGCACGAGCCGGCGGCGCAATGGAGCTTGGGCAGCGCATAGGAGAGATGGAACTGGATGGTGTTGGCTCCGAGCTGCTTGTTGAGCTGCTGTTGACCTCCCTGCCGATCCCCCGGTTGACCTCCGGCGGGCGGAGTGTTCGCCATGGCTGTTCCTCTCGAAACCTGAATCGTTTCCACCGGCGGATCAGCCGGCGGTGGTCATTCCGCCCATCTCCTCGAGCACGACGCCGGTGATGTAGGAGGAATCGGCGTCGCTGGCCAGGAAGACGTAGGCCGGCGCGATCTCCTCCGGCTGGGCGGCGCGCTTCATCGGCTGCTTGGCGCCGAACTGCGCCACCTTGTCGGGGCTCATTCCCTGATCGGCGGGATTCAGCGGCGTCCACACCGGACCGGGGGCCACCGCGTTGACGCGGATCCCCTTGGGGATCAGTTGCTGCGCCAGCGCCTTGGTGAAGGCGTTGATCGCTCCCTTGGTCGCCGAGTAATCCGGCAGCTCCTCCGCGCCCTGGAGGCCCGTCTCGGAGCTCGTGGCAATGATCGCGCTGCCCGGCTGCATGTGCTTGAGGGCGGCCTGGGAGAGGTGGAAGTAGGCGTCGATGTTGGTGCGGAAGGTGCGGTTCCACTCCTCGTCGGTGACCTCCTCGAGGCTCTTCTTGCGGTTCTGCCAGGCGGCGTTGGAGACCAGGACGTCCAGCCGGCCCAGCTCGCGCACCGTCCGCTCGACGGCCTCGCGGCAGAACTGCGGGTCCCGCAGATCGCCGGGGATGCTCAGGCAGCGCCGGCCCTCCTCCTCGATGGCCTGGCGCGTCTCGTCCGCGTCCCGCTGCTCCTCGGGCAGGTGGACGATGGCCACGTCCGCTCCCTCGCGGGCGTAGAGATAGGCGACGGCCCGGCCGATGCCGCTGTCGCCGCCGGTCACCAGCGCCACCTTGCCCTCCAGCTTGCCGGCCGCCTTGTACTTCGGGGCCCGCCACTGCGGCTTCAACCGCATCTCGGCCTCGAGGCCCGGCTTCTCCAGCTTCTGCTTCGGATACGGCGGCTTGGGCTCCGACTGAACCTGCGGCGGCTCCTCCAGCGTCTGCGTGGCGCCGCCCTTCGATCCCTGATGTTCGCTCTTCGCCATGGTGTCCTCCTCCTGTTGCTGAGCGTCTCGACGGGCGGAAAGCCCGGTTTCGCGAGGAGGGACGTGCAAGCCGCGTGCTAGAGACGGCCGGCAAGGCGGGATCTGTCTCGGAACCCGGCGGCCTCGGCACTCACCTCTTTGGACGCAAACTCAAAGGAGACCGCCATGAAGAAGACCGTCAGGAAGATCCGCCTTCACCGCGAGACGCTGCGCCAGCTCGATCCCGAGCAACTCACCGCTCCGATCGGGGGCGCGACGATTTCGGTCTGTCACGGCTCGTGTATCGCCTCCTGCGTGTGCGGCGGCAGCTTGCGCTGCACCGCCAGCAATTGCAGCAGCGCCTGCTGACGATCAGCCGCGGTCGCCGAACAGCTCGTTCAGCTCGCCGAAGGGAGCGGCGCCGGCCAGCCCGTCGAACGCTCCCGTCGCCGCCATGTCTTTCGCCGCGCGGATGAAGGCTCCCCAGGCGACCCGCGCCAGGGCCGAGCCGACCGAGATGCGCCGGACGCCGAGATCGGCGAGCCGGGAGACCGTGAGCTCGGGGCTGGGAGCGCCGACCAGGACGTTGACCGGCTTCGGCGCCACCGCCTTCACGATCGCCGCGATCTCCCTGAGGTCCTTGACGCCGGGCGCGTAGAGGCAGTCGGCGCCCGCCTCGGCGAAGGCGGCGAGGCGCCGCAGCGCCACGCGGGAAGCGTCCGGATGGCCGACCAGCCAGGCTTCGCAGCGCGCCGTGAACACCACCGGAACCCCGGAGGCGTCGATGGCGGCCCGGGCCGCCCGCACGCGCTCGATCGCGAGGCCCTCCTCGTAGAGCGGCGACGCGTCATCGCCCGTCGAATCCTCGATCGACAGGCCGGCGACGCCCGTGGCCACGCAGAGGGCCACGCTGGCGGCGACCCCCTCGGGCTCGTCCGCGTAGCCCGACTGGAAATCCGCGTTCACGGGCAGGGACGTCGCCGCCGCGATCTCGCGGACGTGCGCCAGCATCATGTCCCGGGGAAGGGCCGACACCTCGTCCGGCAAGCCGCGCGAGAACGCGAAGCCCGCGGACGTCGTGGCGAGCGCCTTGAAGCCCAGGTGCTGGAGATAGAGCGCCGATCCCACGTCCCAGGGATTGGGCAGGACGAAGCACCCGGAGGCGTGCAGCCTGCGGAATTCGGCGACGGCGGATGACTGGGCGGGATTGGCCTCGTTCATGCGCCGGATGCTATCACCGGCACGGAAGCTGCAAAACCCAGGGTGCGCGATGAAAGGGGGTTTCCATGCGGACGGCAGGCTCAATAATGATAGCGGGCCTGGAGGAAATCGATCCGATCCTCGCGAACCAGATAGACGATCCGGTGCTCCTGGGTCAGCCGTCGTGACCAGGTCCCGGAGAGCATGTGTCTCAAGGGCTCGGGCTTTCCAATCCCGGTAAAGGGATCTCGCAGAATAGATTCGATCAGGTCCAAGGCCCGGAGCGCGACCTTGCGGTCATTCTCGATCCAGGCGCGGAGGTCTTCCCGAAATTGCGGCTGGAAGACCGCTGCCCGCTCCCGGCGGCCTGGGGGCTCACTCTTCCGGGTCAAGCCCGAGATCCCGCCGCAGCTCGTCCACCGTCTCAGGGCTTCCGGCTCCACGCTTGGCCTGCGACAGAGCTTCCAGCAGGCGTTCCGCGTTCTTCGGGGACCGGAGCAGATGGGCGGTCTCGGTGAGCCCGGCCAATTCCGAAGCGTCCACGAGAGCCACGTCTTTACCGCCCCGCCGGCTGATGATGACGACTTCCCGATTGTCGGTCGCTTCGTCGCAGAGCTGTGCCAGATTCGCGCGGGCTTGGGTGTAGGTCGTCCGGATCGCCATCATTCTTCTCCTGTACAGGAACACGGTACAGGTTGACTGCCGAGATGTCAACCGCTCCAGGGGCTGGGAACGCGCACGTCGGCACCCCTCTGTAACGTTTCCTGCCTTCGCGACTCTGTAGGGGCGAAAGGAGACGTTCCGATGCCAACGACGACGTCAACGAACCCGAGCCTGGAGTCCCTGTACCGGCCCTTGTGGCTGACCTATGGATTGGTCCCGCTGCTGGCGGGGCTCGACAAGTTCTTCAACCTGCTCACGGACTGGCCGAAGTACCTGAGCCCCTGGATGGCGCACCTGCTGCCGGTGTCGCCGCAGGCTTTCATGCACGTGGTGGGGATCATCGAGATCGCGGTCGGCCTGATGGTGCTCACGCGCTGGCCCCGGCTGGGGGCGTGGATCGCCATGGCGTGGCTGGCGCTCATCGCGGTCAATCTGATCACCATGGGCCTCTTCGACATCGCGGTGCGGGACCTCGCGATGGCGGTGGGCGCGTTCACGCTCGCCCGCCTCGCCGAGCTGCGGCAGGAGTCTCCCGCGGCGGCCCGCCTGCGGGAGCGCCAGGCGTAGACTGGTGAGCGCCATGAGCCAGACCGCCCTGCAGACCGCCACCGCGCCCACGGCCCTCTCCGACGAGGAGGTCGTGGCGCGGGTGCTGGCGGGGGACACCTCGCTGTTCGAGATCCTGATGCGGCGCTACAACCAGCGGCTGTTCCGCGTCTCGCGCGGCATCCTGTGGGACGACGCGGAGGCCGAGGACGTCATGCAGGAGGCCTACCTGCGGGCCTTCCGGGAGCTCGCCGGCTTCCGCGGCGAGGCCCGGTTCTCCACCTGGCTGACGCGGATCGCCTGCCATGAGGCGATGGCCCGCGCCCGCCAACGGCGGCGGCTGGTGGCGGTGCCCGGCGGCGAGCCTCCGGACCCGCCGGCGGAGACTCCCGGTCCCGAGCGGGAGCTGGAGAACCGCGAGCTGCAGGCCCTCCTCAGGGAGGCCGTGGAGGTGCTCCCCGATCCGCTGCGGGCGGTCTTCTGCCTGCGCGAGATCGAGGACCTCTCGACCGAGCAGACCGCCGACGCTCTCGGCCTCACGGTGGAGAACGTGCGGGTGCGCCTGCACCGGGCCAAGCGCAGCCTGCGGCAGACGGTCGACCGGCGGATCGGCCGCGAGGTGCGCCGGCTCTA
>DASWRX010000049.1:0-11424 GCA_036402955.1 Thermoanaerobaculia bacterium | reverse complement strand
ATCGTGTAGTTCTCGATGAACACGATGCGGCCGGCGAAGCGGGGGTCCTTCTCCAGGTTCGCCACCCGCTGGGCGAGCGCCTTGCCGCCGGTGTCGCGCGGATGGGCCTTGCCGGCGTAGACGATCTGCACCGGCCGCGCGGGATCGTTGACCAGCCGGTCCAGGCGGTCGAGGTCCTGGAACAGCAGGTCGGCCCGCTTGTAGGTGGCGAAGCGGCGGGCGAAGCCGAGGGTGAGCGCCTCGGGCTCGAGCGCCTCCTTGACCGGCGCCGCCAGCCCCAGCCGCTCCCGGCGATCGGCCAGGCGGCGGCGGACGAAGGCGAAGAGCCGCGCCTTGAGCGCCTGGTGGACCTCCCAGATCTCGGCGTCCGGCACCTTGTCGATCCGCGTCCACAGGTCGGCGTGGGCGATGCGGTCGAGCCAGCGGGGGCCGAGGTGCTGGATGAGCAGGCCGTGCATGTCCGACGCCATCCAGGTGCGCACGTGGACGCCGTTGGTGATGTGGCCGATCGGCACCTCCTCCTCGGCCTTGCCCGGGTAGAGGTCTTTCCACATGTGGCGCGAGACCCGGCCGTGGAGGGCGGCGACGCCGTTGGCGCGGCGGCTGAGCTTGAGCGCCAGCACGGTGGGGCAGAACGGGGCCTCGGGGTCCCCCGGCCGCTCGGAGCCGAGCGCCATCACCTCGTCGATCGGCAGCTTGAGCCCGCGGGCCAGCGCCTCCAGGTGGGTGCGCGCGAGGTCGGCCCGGAAGCGGTCGTGCCCGGCCTCGACCGGCGTGTGGGTGGTGAAGCAGCTCATCAGCGCCACCTCGCGCAGCGCGGCCGCCGCCTCGCTGCCCTCGCGCTCGACGATCTCGCGCGCCCGCTCCAGCAGGGCGAAAGCCGAATGCCCCTCGTTGAGATGGAGCGCCGACGGCTTGACGCCCACCACGCCCAGCGCCCGGTGGCCGCCGACGCCGAGCAGGATCTCCTGCTGGATACGCGTCTCCTGGTCGCCGCCATAGAGGCGGGCGGTCAGCGCCTGGTCCGCGGGGGTGTTGGCATCGTCGCGGGCATCGAGCAGCAGCAGGACGCTGCGCCCCACGCGCACCCGCCAGATGCGCAGGAAGACGTCGCGGCCGGGCAGCTCGACGCTGAAGCGCGCCGGCTCGCCGTCCGCCCCGAGCACCGGCTCGGCGGGCAGCTCGGCCCCGGCGATCGGCTCGTAGAGGTCCTGCTGCCAGCCGTTCTCGTCGATGAGCTGGTGGACGTACCCCTGGTGATAGAGCAGGCCGACGCCGACCACCGGCGCGCCCAGGTCGCTCATGCTCTTGAGATGGTCGCCGGCGAGCACGCCCAGGCCGCCCGAGTAGATCGGCAGCGACTGGTGGATACCGAACTCGGCCGAGAAGTAGGCCACCGGATGGGCCAGGAGCGGTCCGGCGTGGGTCAGGCCCCAGCTCTCGCCGCCCTGGAGATAGCTCTGCAGGCGGCGATGGGCCTGGTTGATGCGGGTCTGCATCTCGAGGTCCTGCACCCGCCGGGAGATCTCCCCGGGATCGATCCGCTGCAGCAGGGCCACCGGGTTGTGGTGAACGAGGCGCCAGGTCTCCGGGTCGAGCTCGCGGAAGAGAGAGCGGATGTCGGGCTGCCAGGACCACCAGAGGTTCTGGGCCAGCTCGCGGAGTTTCTTGAAAGTTTCGTCGGTCGGTTCCATACCCATAGAGATATCCATCGAGATGTCGGCTCGCTAACGGGATTGGAATATACCCTGGGAGAGCGGGAGGGGACAAAGAGGGGTTACGCAGATGTCGTTGGCCGGGAGGGTTGTGGCCCGCGCGAGACGGTCCCGGCTCCCGCTCTCGTTACAGGATCACGAAAAAGAGGCATAATGGACTGCAGCGCGGGAAGACTTGAAGTCTGTGCCAAGCTTGGAAGCTCAACGAGGTTGGGCATTGTCTTCTTCCCCCCCCCCCCCCCCCCCCCGGGGGGGGGTCGACGCTTCCTGGATGTGAGGGAATGTTGTTGAGTCTCCAACCCCTGGTGGATCCAGGTCACGCCGCCGGACGGCCCCGGCACGTCGTGGCGCTCGCCGCGTCGTCGGGAGGGCTCGCGGCGCTGAGCCGCATTCTCTCCACCCTCCCCGCCGGCTTCCCGGCCCCCATCGTCGTCGTCCAGCACCTCGACCCTCACCACCGCAGTTGGATGGCGGAGATCCTCGACCGGCGCACCGGGCTGCGGGTCGCCGAGGCGCGGGCGGGAGAGACGCTCACCGCCGGGACGGCGTTCGTCGCGCCGCCGGGGCGCCACCTGCTGGTGGGAGCGGACGGCTTGCTGGCGCTGGCGGACACCGACCGCGTACGGTTCTCGCGCCCATCGGCCGACGTGCTCTTCGCCTCGCTCGCGGAGAGCTGGGGCCCCGGCGCCATCGCGGTGGTGCTCTCGGGGAAGGGCCTGGACGGCGCCGACGGGGTGTGCGCGATCAAGCGCCGCGGCGGGACGGTGATCGTGCAGGACGAGGTGAGCGCCGAGTTCGCTGGCATGCCGAGTGCAGCCATCCTCACCGGAGCAGCCGACCGGATCCTGCCGCTCGACGGCATCGCGGCGGCATTGGTTCAATTGACCGGCGGGAGGTCCAGGTGAGCCCGGAGGAAAGTCAGCGCAAGCCCGAGGAGGAGCCGCGGAAGAACGATTTCGTCAAGCTCCTCGAGTACCTCAAGGGCACTCGCGGCTTCGATTTTTCCGGCTACAAGCTGTCGAGCCTCATGCGCCGCGTGAAGAAACGCATGCAGCAGGTCGACGTGGCCTCGCACTCCGACTACATCGACTACCTGGAGGTCCATCCCGACGAGTTCAACCCCCTCTTCAACACGGTCCTGATCAACGTCACGGCGTTCTTCCGCGACCCGCAGTCGTGGGAAGTGATCAGGGAGCGGCTCCTGCCGCGCATCCTGGAGGAGAAGGGGAAGGACCTTCCCGTCCGCTGCTGGAGCGCCGGCTGCGCCTCGGGGGAGGAGGCCTACACGCTCGCCATCCTGCTCGCCGACGCCCTGGGCGACCAGGAGTTCCGGCGGCGGGTGAAGATCTACGCCACCGACGTGGACGAGGAGGCGCTCGCCCAGGCGCGCCAGGGGAGCTACCCCGCCGCCCAGCTCGCGGAGGTCCCCGAGGAGCTGGTCGAGCGCTACTTCGAGAAGGCGGGGGACCGCCGGGTCTTCCGGACCGACCTGCGCCGCTCGCTGATCTTCGGCCGGCACGACCTGGTGCAGGACGCCGCCATCTCGCGGCTCGACCTGCTCGTCTGCCGCAACACGCTGATGTACTTCAACGCGGAGACGCAGGCGAAGATCCTCGCCCGCTTCCACTTCGCCCTCAACCGCACCGGCTACCTCTTCCTCGGCAAGGCCGAGACGCTGCTCAGCCACAGCACCAGCTTCCGGCCGGAAGATCTGAAGAGCCGGATCTTCCAGCGGGCGCCGACCAGCAACCTGCGCGACCGCCTGCTGGCGCTCACCCCGGCGGCCACCACCGGCGACGGTCCGGTGGGCCTGGGGCGCCCGGTCCGCGTGCGCGAGGCGGCCTTCGAGGCCGGGCCGGTGGCCCAGATCGCCGTCGACCGCAAGGGGCACCTGGCGCTCGCCAACGAGAAGGCCCGGCAGATGTTCAACCTCGCCCCCACCGATCTCGGCCGGCTGCTCCAGGACCTCGAGATCTCCTACCGGCCGGTCGAGCTGCGCTCGCACATCGACTCCACCGCTGCGGCGCGGGTGGGCGTGACGCTCCGGGACGTCGACTGGCGGCCGGTGGGCGGCGAGCCGCGCATCCTCGAGGTCCAGGTGCTCCCCCTGCTCGACGGCGGCGGCGCGCTGCTCGGGGCCAGCGTCTCGTTCCAGGATCAGACGGTGCAGAACCACCTCCGCGGCGAGCTGGAGCGCGCCAACCAGGATCTGGAGACGGCCTATGAGGAGCTGCAGTCGGCCAATGAGGAGCTGGAAACCACCAACGAGGAGCTCCAGTCCACCATCGAGGAGCTGGAGACCACCAACGAGGAGCTCCAGTCGGCCAACGAGGAGCTGGAGACGATGAACGAGGAGCTCCAGTCCACCAATGAGGAGCTGCGCTCGGTGAACGATCAGATCCAGCAGCGCTCCGAAGAGCTGCGGCGCGTCAACGCGCACCTCCACTCGATCCTCGGCAGCCTGCGGGCGGCGGTGGTGGTGCTCAACGCCGACCTCGAGGTGGAGGTCTGGAGCGAGAAAGCCCAGGAGCTCTGGGGGCTGCGCGGCGGCGAGGTCCAGGGGCAGCCGTTCCTGGCGCTCGACATCGGCCTGCCGGTCGAAAGCCTGCGCGCTCCGCTCCGCGAGACGCTGACCAACGGGCCGCACGGCATCCGGGTGACGCTCGACGGCGTCAACCGCCGCGGCCGGCCCCTCATCTGTGACATCACCTGCACGCCGCTGATCATCGGCCCCGGGCCCGCCGGGGTTATCCTGCTGATGGAAGAAGTGCCCCAGGGGACGACGGCGGCGCCGTCCTGAGGCTGAAGGGAATCGTCGATGCCGACCGAGTCATCCCTGGCCAAGCTGTCCTCGGCACAACGGCGGCTCAAGTCGTTGCAACGCGAGGCCGCCCGCCTGCACTCTCCGGAGACGTTCGCGACCGAGCTCTCCGCGCTCCAGGGGCACCTCGCCGAGCTGGAGGTGGCCTACGAGGAGCTCGAGCAGCAGAACCAGGAGCTGATCACCACCCGCGAGGAGCTGGAAACCCAGCGCCACCGCTACCTCCAGCTCTTCGACCAGGCGCCCTTCGCCTACCTGGTGACCGACGTCCAGGGCATCGTCGAGGAGGCGAACCAGACGGCCGTCAAGCTGCTCGGCCTCCGCCCGCTGCTCTCCGCCGGCATGCCGTTCACCAGTTTCCTCGGCGGCGCGGACCGGAGCCGCTTCCGCGAGCTCCTCCCCCGGGTGCGCGAAGGCGCGGGGGCCGTCGAGGCGGAGGTGACGCTCCGGCGCCGCGACGGCACACAGTTCCCGGGCGTGCTGACGGCGGTGCGCGACCTCGACGGCCAGCAGGGGAAGGTGCGGCTGCGCTGGGCCGTGCGCGACGTCTCGGAATCCAAGGCGGCGGAAGAGGCCCTGCGGGCTAGCGAGGAGCGGCTCCGCCACTCGCAGCGCATGGAGGCCGTGGGCCGCCTCGCCGGTGGCATCGCCCACTCCTTCAACAACCTGCTCGCCGCCATCGCCTTCCAGTGCGAGATCCTCTGCGAGGAGATGGAGGAATCGGACGCCCGCCGCAAGCACGTCGAGGAGGTCCAGAAGGCCGGCGACCGCGCCGCCTCCCTGGCCCGCCAGCTCCTCGCCTTCGGCCGCCGGCAGGTGCTGCAGCCGCGGCGGCTGAGCCTCAACGGCCTGCTCCGCGAGATGGAGCCGATGCTGCGCCGGCTGATCGGCGAGAACATCCGCCTGGAGACCCGGCTGGCCCCGGCCGGCTGCGAGATCCACGCCGACCTCGGGCAGATCGAGCAGGTGGTGCTCAACCTGGTCGTCAACGCCCGCGACGCCATGCCGGAAGGGGGCTCGCTCCTGCTCGCCACCGGCGAGGTGGAGATCGCCGCCGCCATGGCGGCGGCCGCCGCGGCGGACGATCCGGACGATCCGGCCGGCGAGCTGCCGCCCGGGTGGTACGTCCAGCTCACCGTGGCCGACACCGGCATCGGCATGGAGACCGAGGTGGTGGAGCACCTGTTCGAGCCGTTCTTCACCACCAAGGAGCGCGGCAAGGGCACCGGGCTGGGGCTGGCGACCGTCCACGGCATCGTCCACCAGACCGGCGGCCGGATCCGGGCCGAGAGCCTGCCCGGCCAGGGCGCCCGCTTCACCGTCCTCCTCCCCCGGGCCGAGGGGGCCGGGGAGCCGGTGTCTCTCATCCCGCGGACCGGGCGCAAGATCCGGCGCGGCTCGGAGACCGTGCTGCTGGTGGAGGACGAGGACAACATCCGCGAGCCGGCGGTGGAGATCCTGGAGAGCCGCGGCTATCACGTGCTCGCGGCCCGCGACGCCGCCCAGGCGCTCGCCGTGGCGGAGGAGCACGCCGGCCCCATCCACATCCTGGTCACCGACGTGGTGATGCCGGGCCTCAGCGGCAGCCAGCTCGCCGGCCAGCTCACCCAGCGCCTGCCGGGGCTGCGGGTGCTCTACATCTCGGGCTACCCCGAGGACTCGATCTCCCACCACGGGGTGCTGAATCCGGAGCAGCACTTCCTGCAGAAGCCCTTCCCGCCGGGCCAGTTCCTGGAGAAGGTGCGCGAGGTGCTGGACGCACGCGTGCCTGCGGTGGTAAGGGGGGGATAAAGCCGGCATACGCCGTGCACTGAGATTCAACATGACTGCGACCGATATCCGACTGCGCAACGCTCCGGCGGCGGTCCCCGCCGATGGGCACGACGTCATCGTCATCGGCGCCTCGGCCGGCGGGGTCCAGGCCCTCTGCGAGGTGATGGACGGCCTGCCGCCGAACCTGCCGGCCGCGGTGTTCGTGGTGCTGCACGTCGCGCCCTACGGACACAGCGCGCTGCCGGCCATCCTCTCCCGCCTGGGATGCCTGCCCGCCTCCCACCCGGTGGACGGCGAGAAGATCCAGCCGGGGCGGGTCTACGTGGCCCCTCCGGACCGGCACCTGGCGATCGAGGGCAGCCACATCCAGCTCTCGCGCAACGCCAGCGAGAACGGCCACCGCCCCGCCGTGGACGTCCTGTTCCGCACCGCGGCCCGATCCTTCGGCCCGCGCGTCGTGGGAGTGGTGCTCACCGGCAACCTGGACGACGGCACCGCGGGTCTCGCGATGATCAAGCGCTTCGGCGGCAAGGCGGTGGTCCAGGACCCGAAGGAGGCCGACTACCCGGGCATGCCCGAGAGCGCCATCGCCAACGTCGCGGTCGATCACGTCCTGCCGCTCGGCGATATCGCCTCCACGATCCAGCGGCTGGTCTACGAGCCGCCGGCGCCGGAGGACTACCGCCAGGAGGAGCCCGACACCATGAGCGAACGAGAAGACGAGGACGGCAGCCTCACGGGCATCCCCTCAGCCCTGACCTGCCCGGCCTGCGGCGGCTCCCTGTTCGAGAAGGCCGGCGAGAAGATCCTTCACTTCCGCTGCCGCACCGGGCACGCCTACTCGCCGGAGAGCCTCGCCGTCCAGCAGACCGACACCCTGGACGCCGCCCTCTGGGCGGCCCTGCGCTCGCTGGAGGAGACCGCAGCCCTGGCGCGGCGCATGGAGAAGCGGGCCCACGAGCACGGCAACCTCGCGGGCAGCCACCGGTACCAGCAGCGCTCCCGCGAGGCCGAGCAGCATGCCGCGCGGCTCCGTTCGATGCTCCAGCAGGGGGCGCTGGAGGGGGCGGAGAAGGCGGAGAAGGCGTAGAGGGACCCGCCCCCCCTCACCGCCCCGCGATTCCCGCCAGGATCTCCCGCAGCTCGCGCGGATCGACCGGCTTGACGAGGTGGCGGTCGAACCCGACCTCGCGCGAGCGCTGCAAATCCGCGTCCTGGCCGTAGCCGGAGGCGGCGATCAGGGTCAGGTCCTTCAGGCCGGGGTCCTCGCGCAGACGCTGGGCGACCTGATAGCCGTCCAGCCCCGGCAGGCCGATGTCCAGCACGGCCACGTCCGGATGGAAAGCCGCCGCCACCTCGAGCGCCGCGGGCCCGGAGTGGGCGGTCCGGACGTCGTGGCCGTCCATCTCCAGCAGCGCCGTCATCATCTCGGCCGTGTCCTCGCTGTCGTCCACCACCAGGACGCGCAGGGGGTGGGCCGCGGCGGCCGGCGCGGCCTCGGTCCGCATCGCCTCGCCGGCGGGCGACGCGGCCTGCAGCAGGGCGGGCAGCCGGACCACGAACTCGCTCCCCTTGCCCAATCCCTCGCTGTGGGCCTCGATGGTGCCGCCGTGCAGCTCCACCAGCCGGCGGGAGAGCGTCAGGCCGATCCCCAGGCCGTCGCGCGAGCGGTCCAGCGAGCGGTCCCCCTGCGTGAACAGGTCGAAGACGCGGGGCAGGAGCTCGGGAGCGATGCCGACCCCCGTATCCGTCACCCGCAGGACGATCTCGTGCGCCTCGGGCTCGGCGGCGATCGTGATGCCGCCGCCGTCCTCGGTGAACTTGGCCGCGTTGTTCAGCAGGTTGGACAGCACCTGCTCCAGCCGGGTGAAATCCGCCTCCAGCCACACCGGCTCCGGCGGCAGGGCGACGGCCAGCGCGTGCCCGCGGTCCTCGAAGATCGGCCGGGCGATCTCGACCGCGTGGCCGACCAGGGCGCCCAGCTCGATGCGCTCCTTGCGCAGCTCGACCTTGCCGGTGCGGAGGCGGCTGACGTCCAGCAGGTCGTCGATCAGGCGCGACAGCCGGGCCACCTGGCGCTCCACGATGCGGCGGGTGTGCTGGCGGGCGGAGTCGCTCAGGCTCCGCTCGTCGAGCAGGTGCAGGGCATAGGCGATCGGGGCGAGCGGATTGCGCAGCTCGTGCGCCAGGACGGCGAGGAACTCGTCCTTCTCCTGGTCCGCCCGCGCCAGCGCCTCGGCCCGGTGGCGCAGCTCCTCGTCCATCCGCTTGTGATCGGTGCGGTCGCGCATGATCTTGGCGAAGCCCAGCAGCGCTCCCTGGCCGTCGCGCAGGGAAGTGGTGACGCCGTTGGCGAAGAAGTAGGTGCCGTCCTTGCGCACGTGCCAGCGGTCGTCGCCCGCCCGGCCGGTCTCGGCCGCCTGCCGCAGCTCGGCCTGGGGCACGCCCTGCGCCCGCTCGTCCGGCGTGAAGAAGCGCGCCATCTCACGGCCGACGATCTCCCCGCTCGCATACCCCAGGAGGTGCTCCGCCCCCGGGTTCCAGCTCATCACCCGCCCCTCCGGGTCCATCATGAAGATGGCGTAGTCCTGCACCGATTCGACGGCGAGGCGGTACCCCTCGCCCGTTTCGAGCAGGGTCTCCAGAGCCGTGCTTCCAGCCGCCGCGCCGTCGTCGTCGAGTTTCATCATCTCGTCGTGTCTCTCCGTGGCGGGGACGAAGCAAAGGCCGTGCCCTCCGAGGCCCCCGCCCCCTACATCGCAGGGCACACCCCTTGCTACCATAAATCCCGCCATGAACCGCTCCCCCGCCTCCCTCCTCGCCATCCTCCTCACCGCCGCGCTCGCATTCTACGCCGGCAAGTCGTGGTCCGCCCGCGGATCGTTCTCCGACCGGGCCGATCCGTCCGGTCCGTCCGGGCAGCCGCCGGCGGCTCCCGCCGCGGCCCAGAACGGCAGCCGCGGCGCGATCGCGCCGCAGCCCCAGCCGCAGCTCCAGGACCAGGAGAAGGCGACCATCGGGCTGTTCCAGCACGCCTCGCCGGCGGCGGTGTTCATCACCTCGCTCGCCGTGCAGCAGAACCTCTTCAGCCTCAACGAGAGGGAGATCCCGCAGGGGGCCGGCTCCGGCTTCATCTGGGACCGCCAGGGGCACGTCGTCACCAACTTCCACGTCATCTCCGGGGCGGACGCGGCCAAGGTGACGCTCGCCGACCAGTCCACCTGGGACGCCAAGGTGGTCGGCGTGGCCCCTGAGAAGGACCTCGCCGTGCTCAAGATCGACGCCCCGGCGAACCGGCTGACGCCGCTGCCGCTCGGCAACTCCGAGACGCTGAAGGTGGGCCAGAGCGTCTTCGCCATCGGCAACCCGTTCGGCTTCGACCAGAGCCTGACCACCGGCGTGGTGAGCGCGCTGGGACGGGAGATCCAGTCGGCGGCGGGCTCGCCGATCCGCGACGTCATCCAGACCGACGCGGCGATCAACCCCGGCAACTCGGGCGGGCCGCTGCTCGACAGCTCGGGCCGGCTGATCGGCGTCAACACGGCGATCTACAGCCCGTCGGGAGCGAGCTCAGGAGTCGGCTTCGCCATTCCGGAGCGGGACGTGGCCTGGGTGGTGCCGGACCTGATCCGCTACGGCCGCGTGCAGCGGCCGACCCTGGGCGTGGAGCCGGTGCCCGAGAACCTGGCGCAGCGGCTGGGGATCGACGGCGTGGTGATCTACCGCGTCGACCGCGGCACCGGCGCCGACCGGGCGGGTCTCCAGGGCCTCCGGCGCGCCGCCTTCGGCCGCGTGGAGCTGGGGGACGTCATCGTGAGCCTCGACGGCCAGCACGTCAATTCCAGCGGCGATCTCCTCATCGCCCTCGAAGGCAAGGCCGCCGGCCAGACCGTCCGCGTCGGCCTCCTCCGCGGCGACCGGCGCGTCGAGGTGCCCGTGCAGCTCGGCAAGCCGGGCACGGTGGGAGCGGGGGCGAGTTAGCCCCCCATCACCGCCCGCAAATCCCGCAACGCCGGCTGCACCCGATCCACCAGCACGCACTCCAGCACGGAGCGGACCTTCGCCGCCGGGTCCAGGGCGTCGTCCTCCTCGTCCCGTGGTGACGGCGGGCCGGCGAGCTTGACGGCGAGGCCACGGAGGCGCACCTCGACCATCGCCAGATCGCGGGTGATGTGGCGGATCTCTTCCTGAACGTCGGCTTCCATTCCGGTCATCGGTTGTCCCATGGCCGGAGACGATAGGCAACGCCCGCCGGCTCCCCAAGGCGCGGTGAGACCGGCGGCGGCTTCCGTGCCGCCGCAGCGCGCTCGGGAGGGGAAAAGGGTCCGCCGTCGCGGCGGGCGGACAAAAATGTTGGATTCCAGTGTCACGGAAAGCTCGTCTGTGGCAACCTATCTTTTAGAGGCGGATGCCAAGGAGCCCGAACGCATGCCCCGACGAGACCTGCCGGACCTCAGCATCGTGTTGACCTTCCTGCGCTCGTCGCAGAGATTGAGCCAGACCGAGCTCGGCGAGGCCGCCGGCGTGTCTCCCAATCTGGTCAACGACTACGAGCGCGGGCGCAAGCCCCTGCACCCGGCGCGGCTGGAGCGGCTCACCGCCGCGATGGGCCTCTCGCCCGCCGCCGTGGAGAGAGCGCTGGCTCTCCAGCGGGCCAACCGGGCGGCGGCGGGCGCGCCGCGCGATCCAGCCGATCCCTTCGAGCCGGGCCGGCGCATCGAGGCCGTGGTGGCCCAGATCTCCCGGATGGCGGAGGACTTCACCCGCTCGGCGCTCACGGTGCTGACGCGGGAGGGCAAGGCCATCCAGGACCGGCAGCAGGCCGCCGTCCGCTGGCAGCGGCTCAAGCGCCGCACGGCGGAGGAGCGGCTGGGCCTGGTGGAGGGCTCGCTCAAGTTCCGGGGCTGGGCTCTCTGCGAGCGGGTGGCGGCCGAGAGCATCGCCGCGGCGCCGAACCATCCGCGGCAGGCGCTGGAGCTGGCCGAGCTGGCCCGCCGCATCGCCGAGCTGGCGCCCGAGGAGCCGTCGCGGCGCCGGCGTCTCCAGGGCTACGCCTGGGCGCACGTCGGCAACGCGCGCCGCGTCTGCAACGATCTCCCCGGAGCCGAGGAGGCC